>NZ_AP021846.1:3530000-3887303 GCF_009176705.1 Pseudoalteromonas sp. A25
TACGGCTAGGTACGATTTTGCCACTTTCTGTTACATAGTTTCTAAGAGTAGCGAGATCTTTGTAATCGATTTGTTGTACGCCTTCCGCTTTAAAACGGCAGAACTTACGACGTCTGAAATAACGTGCCATGAGTAATTTCCTCAATTAATTCTTTCAATATGTTGTGCGTGTAGTACCAGTTGACTCAAACCATTTCGGTTCTCGTGACGGTTTAAAAAACCTCTAACTTGTACTGCTTGCCCAACGTATAAATGCTGTGTTTGAGACTGGAACTGTTTCCCACTGGCGACCACTTGAAGACGGACATAACTATGACGGTTAAGATCTGCCTCTACTTGCATTGATTTGTGCTCAAGCACAAAAATACAATGTGGTATACCTGCTGGGCTTTGATTAAATTTGGGTGTTTTACAAATCACGCCCGAAAGCACATATTGATTTGTATACAGGTCAGCCTGTTGTTGCACCGCAAACCCTCAATGTCCAGAATCAATAACGATTAAGCAGTAGCTGCTTCTTTTTTCTCTTCTCTTACAAGAGGAGATGCTTCAGTTACAGCAGTTTTAGTACGCATAACTAAGTTACGTAGTACTGCATCGTTGTAGCGGAAAGAAGTCTCAAGCTCGTTGATTACTTCAGTTGGTGCTTCAACGTTCATAAGAACATAGTGTGCTTTGTGAAGCTTTTCGATTGGGTATGCCAATTGACGACGGCCCCAGTCTTCTAAACGGTGGATAGTACCGCCAGCTTCAGTGATAGAACCAGTATAACGCTCGATCATACCAGGTACTTGCTCACTTTGATCTGGGTGAACCATGAATACGATTTCGTAATGACGCATGGATATTCCTTACGGTTAATATAGCCTTTTCCCGTTTCGGCCAGTCGGGTGAAGGCAAGGAACTAAATGTGATAGCCGAAAGAGCGCGTATTTTACGTAGAGTTGGATTATTAAGCAATTAAAATTTTTGATATGAAGTAGGAATTTTAAAAAGAATTGATAAACAAGAGATTTGTTTTGGGATTGGAGCGGCACACGAGGTTCGAACTCGTGACCTCGACCTTGGCAAGGTCGCGCTCTACCAGCTGAGCTAGTGCCGCATTCCAGATTAGCCCGAGTTTTCCGCTGTGCGAGACCTAAAGGTCGCGTATAACGTTTTAACAGCTGAGCTACTGCTGCATTTCAGATTTGCCCGAACATTATCGTTAGATATTAAACTAACTAATTTGCTACTGAGCTAAGTCTCACTTGATAGTACTGAAAGGTTGGAGCGGCACACGAGGTTCGAACTCGTGACCTCGACCTTGGCAAGGTCGCGCTCTACCAGCTGAGCTAGTGCCGCATTCCAGATTAGCTCAAGTTTTCCGCTGTGCGAGACCTAAAGGTCGCGTATAACGTTTTAGCAGCTGAGCTAGTGCTGCATTTCAGATTTGCCCGAACATTATCGTTAGATATTAAACTAACTAATTTGCTACTGAGCTAAGTCTCATTTAATAGTACAGAAAGATTGGAGCGGCACACGAGGTTCGAACTCGTGACCTCGACCTTGGCAAGGTCGCGCTCTACCAGCTGAGCTAGTGCCGCATACAATTCTTCTAAGCTTTAGATTAAAAAACCCCGCAAGGCTTCTCGTCTTAAGCGGGGCAGGATTCTACAACATAGAAAATGCTTTGCAAGTATTTTTTTAAATATTGAAAAACTTTTCTTGGTAGATTTTCAGCTCCATAATGGAATCTTTGATGTCGTCCAGCGCTAAGTGTGAACTTTTCTTTTTCACTTCATCCAACAACTCTGGTTTCCAACGGCGAGCCAACTCTTTTACCGTACTAACATCAAGGTTACGGTAGTGAAAGTATGCCTCAAGTTCAGGCATATACTTATTTAGAAAGCGCCTATCTTGGCCAATCGAGTTGCCACACATTGGTGACTTAGCCGGAGGTAACCAACCTTTTAAAAAGTCTAGCGTTTGTTTGACTGCATCTTCTTCTGTAAATTTACTTGCTTTACAGCGTGCAGTAAGCCCTGAACGGCCATGTTGGTTGGTACACCACTCATCCATATTATCCAGCAACTCATCACTTTGATGAATGGCAATAACAGGGCCTTCAGCCAATATGTTCAAATCACAGTCGGTTATTACTGTGGCGATTTCGAGGATTTTATCTGTCTTCGGTTCTAGCCCCGTCATTTCGAGGTCAAGCCAGATCAAGTTAGATTCATTAAACGACATAGACTACCTTAGCGGTACTTTCCTTTAGATCCAATGCAATTAGATATATCATATTAGCTTCACCAGTTGACCTAAAGCTTTTTTTTAAAAAGCGGGGCATTTAATTGAGTTATAGACCAATTACATGCAGCTCACAAAACAAACAGTACAGGAATAGGCTAATTTAAACAAATTATCTTATTTTTGGCCGGTAGACCAAAAAATATGGCAAAAAAGAAAAAACTAAGTAAAGGCCAATCCAGACGGATCAGTGCCAATCACCAAAAGCGTTTGCATAAAGCAAAACAGCAAGAGGCTAACCAACAAGAAACCGCTTGGCAAAGCGATAACTTAGGAGCTATAGAGCCTGCCGTAGTGATCAGCCGTTTTGGCCAACACGCAGATATTGAAACATCACAAGGCGACATACTGCGTTGCAATATTAGGCGCACCATAAAAAGCTTGGTGTGCGGTGACGAAGTATTTTTCCGTCGCGCCAAGGTTAGCGATGGTGACTTAGCAGGTGTCATTGAGACCACCGAAGAGCGCCGTTCTCAATTAACGCGCCCTGATTTTTATGATGGCGTTAAAGTTGTTGCAGCCAACATTGATCAAATATTAATGGTATCTGCCGTACTGCCTGAGTTTACTCCCCATATAATTGACCGCTATCTGGTGGCCTGTGAGGACATGGGCATAGAGCCTATTCTCGTTCTCAATAAAGTCGATTTACTCGATGATGAAAGCCGACAATACATAGATGAAGTTTTAGATATATACCGAGAGCTCGGCTATCAAGTACTGTTAGTGAGTAACAAAACGGGTGAAGGTATTGATGTTTTGAAACAAACACTCGCAGGAAAAAACAATATCTTCGTCGGTCAATCAGGTGTTGGCAAATCAACTTTGGTTAATACCGTGCTACCTAATGCGGAAATTCTAACGAAAGAAGTGTCAGAAAATAGTGGTTTGGGGCAACATACAACAACGGTGTCTCGACTCCACCACTTGCCCAGTGGCGGCAATTTAATCGACTCCCCCGGGATCCGAGAGTTTGGTCTATGGCATTTAGAAGTTGAGCGCGTTACATGGTGCTTTAAAGAATTTAGAGCGTTTATTGGTGGTTGCCGTTTTAGGGATTGTAAACACCTGAATGACCCAGGATGCCTATTGGTAGAAGCAGTAAACGAAGGTAAGATCAGTGAATTGCGCTTTGATAGCTACCATCGCATACTTGAATCCATGGCAGATGGCAGAGCAGGCGCTCGCGCTCCTCGTGTTTAATTTTATGCTACTATCAGCAAAATTTTTTAGGAAAATAAAAAAGTGAACTTGGATAAATTTAAAATTGCCATGCAATATGCGCTGCCTAAACATGGGCTGTCGCGACTCGTTGGGAAACTCGCAGCAGCAGAAGCCGGCGCACTTACAACGCAATTAATTAAATTATTTATCAAGCAATACAAAATTGATATGAGCGAGGCGCTTCACGAAAACCCCGCCCATTACAAAACTTTTAATGAGTTTTTTACCCGTCCCTTAAAGCCGGGTATCCGCCCTCTCGCTGAAGATAATAATATTATTGCCCATCCGGTTGATGGCGCAATTAGCCAGTTAGGCGATGTTGTTGATGGTCAGATCATTCAAGCGAAGGGTCATGACTATAGTTTACAGACACTTTTAGGTGGTAAAGAAGAAGACTTTTTACCGTTTAGCGGCGGCAAGTTTGCGACTATTTACCTAGCCCCAAAAGATTATCATCGCATTCACATGCCGATAGATGGCACACTTAAGCGCATGATTTACGTGCCTGGTGACTTATTCTCGGTAAACCCGTTGACCGCACAGAATGTACCAAATTTATTTGCACGTAACGAACGTGTGGTTGCCATCTTTGATACCGAAATAGGCCCTCTGGCAATGGTATTGGTTGGTGCTACAATCGTTGCTAGTATTGAAACAATTTGGGCAGGCACTGTTACGCCACCAGCGGGGAAAGATGTGTTTAGTTGGGATTACCCAGCGACAGGTACTAATGCTATTACCTTGAAAAAAGGGGAAGAAATGGGCCGCTTTAAACTGGGCTCCACCGTGATCTTAGCGTGGGGTGCTAACCAAGCTGAGTTTTTGGAAAGTGAGCAACCGGAAACAGTGACACGCATGGGCACGGCGTTTGCCACCATAAACTCATAACGCAACTTTCCTAATAAGGGCTAATATAATTCATTGGCCCTTATACAATGAAACTCAACTTAAGCGCATACCGCACAGCGACAGTCTTTGCCGACTTTCCAAATATTCTGGCTTAATGTTAAACCATCAACACTGGCAAAAAAACTGCCATTGTGATGGCCTAAAATTGTATTCATTGCCAACAGCGCTTGCTGGGCACCAATTACCCCCAGAAGCGGGCTTAACACACCAAAATTATCACAGTTTGGATACTCAACTTTGTCGTTACTTGGAAAAATACAAGCATAACAAGGTCCACTTTCTCGAAAATCAAAGCACATGATTTGACCAGACGTTGCCATCGCAGCGCCAGAGATCAGCACTTTTTTATGTGTCATACAGTAACGGTTTAACAAATAACGGGTCTCGAAGTTGTCGCTACAATCAAGCACGATATCGGCATTTTTTAGCACAGCTTCCACATTGTCAGAGGTCAGTTTGGTACACACCGGATTGAGCCCAATGCTGTTATTAAGACTCGCCAACACTTTACTTGCAGCTTGGCTTTTTCGTTGCCCTATATGACTGACTTTATACAAAATCTGCCTTTGTAAATTCGACAACTCAACTTCATCATCATCAATAAAAGTGAGTGTACCTGCGCCACTGGCTGCCAAATAAAATAGTGCGGGGCTGCCCAAACCTCCACAGCCAACCACTGCTATGTGGCTACTTTTGAGCTTGAGCTGCCCTTGCTCTCCCACTTCTTTGAGTAACAAGTGACGGCTGTACCTCAGCCGCTCTTTATCATCTAACGCCATTGTTATGCACTCTTTAAACACGCTTGCAGCTGCTCGATTGCTTTGACATGGTTATCAGACTCAGTGATCGCCCTCACCACTGCAATACTGCCTACGCCTGTTTTTACCACTTCAGAGGCCACTGACAAATCAATTCCCCCAATTGCTACCGTTGGATAATGCTCAGCCATTAAAGGCACAAAGTGTGACAGTTTTTCTAAGCCTTGGATCTGCCCAGTCATATCTTTGGTGGCCGTTGGGTAAATCGCGCCAAATGCAAGGTAACTAGGTCGATAATTATGTGCTCTGAGCATTTCGTAAAAACCGTGCGTAGACACACCGAGTCTAAGCCCAGCTTCCTGAATGGCTTTTAAATTGGCTTCACTGAGATCTTCTTGTCCCAAGTGAACACCATAAGCACCATACTTAATCGCTAATTGCCAGTAGTCATTAATAAATACACGCGCTTGGTATTTTCGGCCTAAAGTAATGGCCGTCTGAATCTCGGCTTCAAGCGTCTCGGAGTCGGCATTTTTAACCCTAAGCTGTACTGTCTGTACACCTGCCAATAAACACTTTTCAACCCAATCAACACTATCAACAACGGCATAAAGACCGAGTTCACCACCGGTGTCAGCGAAACCCGCTGCAAAGTTAAATGGATTGGGCTGTGCAAAATCCAGCTCATCTGCAAGCCAACTGCCCGCTTCTATCACTTGTGGATAATACGCTAAGTTGGTAGGAAAACCTGTTTGTGCAACGGGGCCAATGCCTTCACCATAGCGAATTGCTTCATGCAAGCCTTGATTTATATAGGCTTTCGCCAATATAAAAGCGTCTTTTAATGGGTAACCTTTTGCTAAACACGCAGCGATCGCAGACGATAAACTACAGCCCGTACCATGCGTATGTGGGGTATTTATCGCTTCATTCCCAAGCCAATACTCTTGCCCTTGCCAAAGACAAAAGTCTACACAGTACCCTTTCGGATAATCCCAATGCCCGCCCTTTACTACGACAGATTTCACCCCCATTTCAACTAACTTTTGCGCAGCCTCTCGAACTGCATCAGGGCCTATTAAATACACCCCTGTTAAAAGCTGAATTTCATGGGTATTGGGTGTTATCACATCAACAAGCGGTAGCAAGTGTGTTTTTAGTGCATCAACCGTGTCTTCTTCAGTTAACTTATCGCCACTGGTTGCAATTGCAACCGGGTCATACACAACTATCGGAGGTTGCCCCCACTTTTGCTTATAGTGGTTAAGATGCTCAGCGATGAGTTGAATTTGCTGAACATTGGCCAACATACCAATTTTTATTACATGTGCAGGCATGTCTGTTGCCAAAGCTTGCAGTTGTGATTCGATGACATCTGTTGCCACCGAATTAATCGCCTCAACGCCGAGGCTATTTTGAGCAGTTAATGCGGTAATGGCCGTGCAAGCGTGCACGCCAAAGCTTTGCATCGCTTTTATATCCGCTTGAATACCAGCACCGCCACCCGAGTCTGATCCTGCAATACTCCAAACTACCTGTGCCATTTCAGACTCCTCATTTATTTGTTAGTTACTTTGATGCCAAAACGGCATACCCATCGTGGGTGTTGAAGGTGCTGCAACCTCTTTTTCAGGCATAGCTTGTGCAACATAGGCCGCGCGCCCTGCTCGTACTGCATGGTTAAATGCATTGGCCATTTTTACCGGACACCCTGCGCCCGCAATCGCCGAATTTAGTAATACCGCATCGTAGCCAATTTCAAGCGCTTGACAGGCATGTGAAGGTAAACCAAGTCCAGCATCAACAATAAGTGTCATATCTGGCAAACGCTGACGGATCATCGATAAATTATATGGGTTTAACAAGCCTTTACCAGTACCAATAGGTGCTCCCCAAGGCATTAATACTTCACACCCCAATGCGGCTAAACGCTGACACAATACTAAATCATCGGTACAGTAAGGGAGCACTTTAAAACCATCTTGTAACAGTATTTCCGTTGCCTCTAAAAGCGCAACCGGATCTGGTTGCAAATTATATTCGTCTCCAATCAACTCTAGTTTGATCCAATTCGTAGCGAATACTTCTCTGCACATCTGTGCCAATGTTACCGCCTCTTTAACGCTGTGGCATCCTGCTGTATTTGGAAGCACAGTCAACCCGGTATCTTTGATCAGTTGCCAAAAATCGCCCCCTGCAGAGACCGTGTTTTGACGGCGTAAAGACACCGTCACAATTTGCGATTGTGAGGCACAGATAGCTTCTTGCATAATCTGTGGGGATGGGTACAACGCAGAGCCAATCAACAAACGACTCTCAAAGCTTTCTCCATAAATATTAAGTGGTTTATCAGCTTTCATAACTTACCCACCTTGAATGGGTGATAGCAACTCTATACTATCCCCTTCACTCAATATCGTTGATTGGCACTGACTGCGTGGCACAAACTGACCATTTAAAGCCACTGCATAGGGCTCTTTTGCATCCGTTGCACTGATAAAAGCTTGCAGGCTTTGTGCATTACACTCCATCACCTGACCATTAAATGTTATTTTCACAATAACTCCTTACTAAGCGCTTGCTTAACTACCGCAGGGGCAAGCAAATAACCATGACGGTACAAGCCGTTAATGCTGATCACATTGCCCTTAACTGACACTTGTGGTCGATTGTCACTAAAAGCAGGTCTAAGTCCCGCCTTAATTGCCATAACGCGCGCTTCTGCAAAGCCACTATGAACTGTATAGGCCGCAGATAATAACTCTAAGGTTGAACGTACCGTTATTGGCCCATCATCTTGCGATTCAATTTCTGTTGCTCCAATCACAAACTCATTGTTCGGTTTTGGGGCAACATAAATAGGATAGCGAGGGTGCATCAGCCGCACAGGCCGATTAAGCACTACCTCTGGTGCATACACTCGTACCACTTCGCCTCGTACGCCACGTAAACCAGCAAGCTGCTTTTTAGCACCAATACCTCGACAGTCAATGATCCAATCAAATACCTGTCCATTAACTTGCGCTCTGCTGCGCTCATCATGCTGTACCTCTACAGACTGACCAAAGTAAAACTGACACTCTGTTTGTTTAAGATGCTCAAAACTGGCCTTATAAAAGGCCTGATTGTCTAACTGCCCTTCACTTGGCAAGTAGATCCCTTGGTGAAAACGTCCTGCCAGCTCAGGCTCAAGCTGGGCAATTTCTTGACTAAACACATGTTGTGCTTGATGCCCAGCGAGCGGTTTTAAGCGTTGCTCAAAGCTACGCAAATCACCCATATCTTGTTGATGTGCAACAATAAGCGTGCCTGTCTGTTGGTACATGACAGGCAAAGCAAGGGGTGCAAGTAACTTTGGCCATAATGCCATGGCTTCAACGCCAAGCGCGGCAATATCAACCTCACAGATAACTGACTCTGCCATCGGGGCAAGCATTGCCGCGGCAAGGGCCCCAGCACCATTGTTATCTGGCGTTTGCGCCGTTTCAAAAATGCTCAGTTGATATTGTTCATGCAGCATCAATGCAGCAATCCGACCCACTAGACCAAACCCGAGTATCGCTACCTTCGGCTTTTTCATGCTAACCATCTACCATATGCAATTGTTAGTTAAAAGGTGATGCCACATAAAGGCCACATCACCCAATTCACTTAGTGCACAGCGCACCAAGTACAAATAACCTTAAATTGCTTTGTGATACAGCTCAGAGCCTGATTGCTTGAACTCTTCAGACTTGGCTTGCATCTGGGCTTCTACATCGACCATTTTGATCTCAATTGCATCACCCACGTTATTTGGATCAATTCCTTTTGCTTCAAGATCTTTGGCATAATCCCGAACCTCTTGCGTGATCTTCATTGAACAGAATTTAGGACCACACATAGAGCAAAAATGCGCAACTTTACCTGATTCTTGCGGTAAGGTCTCATCGTGATATTCACGGGCACGCTCGGGGTCAAGACCTAAATTAAATTGGTCGTGCCAGCGGAATTCAAAACGTGCTTTTGACAAGGCATTATCACGGACTTGCGCGCCAGGGTGGCCTTTTGCTAAATCTGCTGCATGAGCCGCGATTTTATAGGTGATCAAGCCTTCTTTTACGTCTTCTTTATTTGGTAAGCCTAAATGCTCTTTGGGTGTCACATAACACAGCATCGCACAGCCATACCACGCAATTTGTGCCGCCCCAATACCCGATGTGAAATGGTCGTAACCTGGAGCAATATCGGTAGTCAGTGGGCCAAGGGTATAAAATGGCGCTTCATGACAGTGCTCTAACTGCTCTTTCATGTTTTGTTCAATCATGTGCATTGGTACGTGACCTGGGCCTTCGATGAATACTTGCACATCATGCTTCCAAGCAAGCTTGGTTAGCTCACCCAATGTACGTAATTCAGAGAACTGAGCTTCATCGTTCGCATCAGCAATTGACCCTGGACGTAAGCCATCCCCAAGCGAGAAGCACACATCGTATTGCTTCATGATCTCGCAGATATCTTCAAAGTGAGTGTATAGGAAGTTTTCTTTGTGGTGTGCCAAACACCATTTTGCCATGATCGAGCCACCACGAGAGACAATACCTGTCACGCGTTTTGCGGTCATGGGCACATAGCGTAGCAGTACACCCGCATGAATCGTAAAGTAGTCAACCCCCTGTTCCGCTTGTTCAATAAGCGTATCTCGGAAAATTTCCCACGTGAGATCTTCAGCAACACCATTAACTTTTTCAAGCGCTTGGTAAATTGGTACGGTACCGATTGGCACCGGAGAGTTACGCACTACCCATTCACGGGTTTCGTGAATGTATCGACCCGTCGACAAGTCCATCACCGTATCGGCCCCCCAGCGCGTAGACCAAACCAGCTTTTCTACTTCTTCTTCAATAGACGACGTAACCGAAGAATTACCAATATTGGCGTTTACTTTTACTAAAAAGTTACGGCCAACAATCATCGGTTCAGATTCTGGGTGATTAATATTGTTTGGTAAAATAGCGCGACCACGGGCTATTTCATCACGCACAAATTCAGGGGTAATAAACTCTGGAATTGAAGCCCCAAAAGATTGCCCTTTATGCTGCTGAGCGAGGATCTCTTCTTTGAGCTTAGCACGCCCCATATTCTCACGAATAGCAACATATTCCATTTCTGGGGTCACTATCCCTTGTCGCGCGTAGTGCATTTGCGTAACATTTTTACCCGCTTTTGCACGACGGATTTTGGGTAAGTGTTCAAAACGAATATGGTCCAGTCCCTCATCCGCCATGCGCTGTTGAGAAAATTTAGATGTAACCGAGTCAAGCCATTCAGTATCATCGCGCGCGTCAATCCACTCTTTACGCAACTTGGGTAAGCCCTCACGCACATTCAATTTAAAGTCGGGATCTGTATATGGACCAGATGTGTCGTATACCCGAACGGGTTCGTTTTTTTCATAAACAGGGTTATCTTCTGTGCCACCTACAAAACTATCTGATAGGGTGATCTCACGCATACCAACGCGCACACCAGCGTGCTCACCCTCTACGTATACTTTATGAGAACTAGGAAAAGGTTGACCTGTGAGGTTATAAATAAACTCAGATGCCGCGGCACGTGTTTCACGGCGAGATGGTTTGCTACTATTGTTTGACATGACTTGCCTCATTGTTATTTAAGGGGTCTTGTCAGATCTCCAAAAGGAGCGAGATGAGGTTAGCCTCAGATGATCGAGTTTTATGTAATATAAAACTTTGCAGCCTACAAACGTTGATTTGTAATACAGGCAGCTTGTTCCCTACGCAGGTTTTAACCTGATCAGGTTCACGGATCCCGCAAAATGCGATCTCAGCCCAAAGGGCACTCCGACAAGTAACGAATTGGCAACGAGTGTACTGGAGAAGAAGTTAACCTGCAACTTGAAAACGTAACTCAGGTTGACCTTTTAAAATAAGTGAGTTTTCAATCATTAATATAGGTACTCCACGTTTTAGCATGTTAAGCAGCATCTGTTCTTGCTGGTTGGTGTTTTCATCGCAGAGTTTGCGTGTCATCCCCATATGAGACACTGTCAGGGCACTATTACTGACTACCCCTTCGCCAAAAAATCGATTACATCCGCCGTTGCCGGCAACCTGCATTGCTTCTATGAACTCGATAGAAACGGGGTTACTGCCAACTAACTTGCCATCAATATGAGTCAGCTGCCATTTGGTATATTTAAGCTGTGTATCACCCACTTTTACAGTTGCCATACAGCCAGCTAAAAGTGCGCTAATCACGCAAGATAAAATAAAGGATTTCATGTCACATTATTGTTTACTAAACTCGTATAATTATACACATTTAACGGGATTTAGCGGCAATAAATAGCCATTTTGAATCAAAAAAGCGAATTTTTAACGCTATTTTTAAGAAAACAAACTCTCTATTTCCTTACATGGGAACGGACGTCCTTTTTCATTAACAGATGTACCTGTTACTGCAGCATCTAACATGAGCTTTTCATCTGACTTTCTAATCAATTTTTGTACAAAAACAAACTTCAGCTTGCTTTGTTGTTGTATTTCAACTTGCACATAAAACTCATCACCGGGCTTCAATGAAGCTTTAAAGTTCATTTCTGAGCGGATCACCACAAGGTTAATTTTTTCTTGAGCCAGTGCGGCAAAATCAACCCCTTTAGAGTGCAAAAATTCATGTCTCGCATGTTCTAAATAGTTAAAATAGACCCCATTGTTTACAATGCCCTGTAAATCACATTCATAATCACGAACCTTAAAATCTACGCTAAATACCACTTACGTCCCTCTAAACAAAGTAATCAGTTAATAATTGACAAGTTATATCATATTTAAGCGCTATTTAGGTTTTAACCTAGCAGCCATTTGCTAAAATGTGCGCAACTTCAACGATAACAACCAAACTATGAATTCAAAATACTCTCTACTCAGTGCGACGATAATATCCCTACTTTCTTATCCTGCCACAGCCAATGAAGCGGCGATTGAAACCATTGAGGTCACGGGCGACTTTAAAAGAGAAAATATTCAAACCCTAAGTGCTAGTGCTGTAGTTATGGGTGATGATGCTATCACCGCTCGGGGCGCAAATCACCTAGAGCAAATGCTAAATAGTGCAGCCAATACAAACTTTACAGCAGGCGCATCACGTGGACGCTTTGTCCAGATCCGAGGTATCGGACTTCGCTCTCAGTTTGTAGACCCCATTCATCCAAGTGTTGGTATGTTAGTAGACAATATCGATTACTCTGGCTTAGGCGGTAGCGCAATACTCTTTGATGCTGAGCAAGTCGCTGTGTATCGTGGACCTCAAGGCACACGCTTTGGAGCGGATGCCATGGCCGGGATGATAGATGTGAAGACTCAAGCTGCAACTGGCGATCCTGCCTTGAATCTCAAGCTTGGTATCGGTAACCACCAAAGTAAAGAAGCCGGTATTGCGATCGGTGGAGCAGTAACTGAAAGTACTGCAGCTCGAGGGAGTTATTACTTGCAGCAATCTGATGGCTATACAGACAACATCTATTTAAACTCCAACACGCAAAAGTTAGATGAACAGGTTGCCAGAGTAAAACTACATACTAATTGGAATAACTCACTCAGTACTGAGTTTGTTGCCCACCACATCAATATTGGTAATGGTTACGATGCGTTTTCGCTCTATAACAACCGCCAAAGTAGCGCTGATCAACCCGGTCAGGATGCACAACAGAGCAATGCTTTTGCGCTGACCACTCACTATACTGGTGCGCCACTGTTTGACGTATCGGTGTTGATCAGTCGCTTAGGTGGTGACACGCTGTACAGCTATGATGAAGATTGGACCTGCAATGACGTTACACGTCCTACGGTGTGTGCTGCAGGCCTTCATCCTGATGGCTACAGCTCTACAGACTCTTATCAGCGAGAGCATGAAAGAGGCACATTTGAGCTCACTTTTTCAGATAAACAAGAAAACTGGGTCGGCGGCCTTTCAGCTAAACGTAAGCAAGTTGAACTTACTCGTGTATATACTTGGCAAAACCAAGACTTTAACTCTCACTACGATGTCAGTCATCTAGCATTCTTTGGTCAGAAAATCACACACTTGTCTGACAAAACAGAGCTCATAACTGGACTGCGTGCAGAGCATTACAACACTGACTACTATGATACGAATGCCATTAATGGCGATACCAAGGATTGGATGTGGGGGGCAAAAGTAGCTCTAGAACACTATGTGGTGCCAAGAACGATGATATATACCAGCCTATCGCGAGGGTACAAAATTGGTGGTATCAATGGAGAGGCACTAGCGAGGGCCAAAGATGAAAATCTAACTGTCCAAACAACACAATATAACTTTGCACCTGAATACTTATGGAACGCTGAATTTGGTGTTAAAGGCAGTTCTGAAGACAATCGCCATACCGTTAGAGTCAGTGCTTTTTATATGCACAGAGACGATATGCAGGTTAAACGTTCTTTAGAGTTTGACCGAAAGTTTTTAGAGTTTATCGATAATGCATCAAAAGGCAGAAACTACGGTATCGAGGTAGAGGGTCAATTTCAGTATAACGACCGCTTAAACCTTAACTACAGTGTTGGCTATCTAGATACTAAAGTAGAGGGTGAATTTACTAACCTAAATTTAGATGGTCGAGAGCAAGCTCAAGCTCCAAAATACCAATATTCTTTCGGGGCGAATTATTTTATAACAGAGCAATTAGTTGCGACACTGTCTTTTGATGGTAAGGATGATTACTACCATTCTATAAACCACGATGCTAAAGCAGACAGTAGCAACTTAATCAATGCAAGCTTAAGCTACTATGCCGAGCAATGGTCTCTCACTGCATGGGGCAGAAACTTGGCCGATAAAGACATTGCGGTTCGTGGTTTTAGCTTCCCAAATAATCCATTGAACGGCTATACAACTCAAACCTACGTGCAATATGGTGAGCCTCGCGTTGTAGGATTAACATTTAAATATGAAATCTAAACAAAAGTGATAAAAAAAGCGCTTCATAGAGCGCTTTTTTTATAAACCAATATTGAAGTTATACCAATTGCATTAAATTGGTGATCAGATATTGCGACAGATAAATGACTTAGTAACAAGGCAAATATTTCACTATGTAGTTATTCTACATGAGAAATATTTAACGCAGTTAATGAGTTATTTAGCTCGCTAGAATGATCAATGTATTAATAAAATTGGTATTAATCAACCTCTGGCAGGTTACGCCCATAAAATACTTCTTGTATTTCACGATTCAAACGAGCGCGGATCTCAGCTTCTTCGTCTTCACTCAGATCGTCCGTGGTGATACCAAACAAATAGGTATTTAAATCCGTCTCTTTTAACATCATCTTAGTGTGGAACAAGTTTTCTTGATACACATTCACATCCAGCATTTGATACGCTTCTTTTGTATCTTCTGTCATATAATTCTGAATTGAATGAATAGCATGATCTATGTAATGTTTCACACCTGTAACGTCACGAGTAAATCCACGAACACGGTAATCAATAGTAACAACATCTGATTCCAAAGAGTGGATCAAGAAATTAAGTGCTTTAAGTGGCGAAATAATACCACATGTTGACACTTCAATATCTGCGCGGAACGTACAAATTCCATCATTCGGGTGCGCTTCCGGGTAAGTATGCACGCAAATGTGGCTCTTATCTAAGTGCGCAACAACAGACTCAGGTAACGGCCCTGGGGTTTCATTGCTATCGAAAGTCTGTTGTTCAACAGGCTCTTCGGATACCAAAATAGTTACACTTGCCCCTTGCGGCTCGTAATCTTGACGCGCAATATTCAATACGTTTGCACCAATAATATCAACAACGTCTTTTAAAATATCAGTTAAACGATCAGCGCTATATTGCTCATCAATATACTCTAAATATTCTTTACGTTGTTGTTCTGTTTTGGCGTAACAGATATCGTAAATGCTAAAGCTTAAACTCTTCGTTAAGTTGTTAAAGCCATGGAGTTTAATTTTATCAAAGGGCTTGTTCACGATAGGCCAACCTTCAAACTATAAATCTGCGTAGCAGAACCAAAAGTTCGCGGATTTTATACGAAAATCACGCTATGAAAAAGGGTTATTTTCCCTGACTTTCAACAACCTCATGGCTGTGAGTAATTTCTACTGATTTATCAAGCATTAATGCAACCGAACAGTACTTTTCTGCTGAAAGTTGAACGGCACGAGCTAAGTGCTTTTCAGAGACATTTCGGCCCGTAACAACAAAGTGTAGATTCATTTTAGTAAAGACTCTAGGTGCACTTTCAGCTCGTTCACTAGAGAGCTTGACCTCTACACTGTCAAAGTCCTGTTTTGCTTTCTTTAAGATGCTCACCACATCAACTGAAGAGCAACATCCAGCCGACATTAATACCATTTCCATTGGACTTGGCGCAGCACTATCAGAACCTGCGTCAAATACTACGTTATGTCCCGACTCAGAGCGACCAATAAAGGTATCTCCTTCTACCCACTTTACATCTGCTTGCATAGTTACCTCTTAAGAAACAATAACACCGCCGATGGGCGGTGTTATTGTCGATCATCATTATTAAACGTAAGTCGTCAAACGGCCGAATCAAACATGTTTTTAACTAGACCGGCAAATTCTTCGATAAATTCTCGTTGCTCTACCGTAACACGTTGCTCGGTCACGCTAGAAAGCACTTCTTGTAAGTCATAAACAATGCCATCAACTTCTCGGACAATCAAGCTACGTTGCTCAGTTGTCAGCTCACTATGTTGCTCACAGATACGTATTACATTTTCTGCGATGACATCTTCAATTAATTCCATTACTTTAGGAGCGCCAGGCTTTATCTCGCCGGGTTTTTCAAACAAGGCTAAATTTTGCGTAAGATACATGACTAGTTCGTCATAACCTTGTTTATCTAAAACCATCTTTTACCCACCTACGACTTTAAACTCACCTGTTATTGATTTAAGCAGAAACTCACTGCTAATGCTACTTTTGTCGCTTAGCTGAATACAAAAAAAGCAGCCTAAGCTGCTTTTTATAAGAACAAAGTATTAACTTTATAAGCCGATAGACGAACAAAGCTAACCCTTTGTATGTTAAACCTTAATCAATATTAAGACCTGGGCTCAACGTACCTGGCAACGTTACTTTTTCAAGTTCAACTGAGGCAACTGGATATGCACAGTAATCAGCAGCATAGTAAGCACTTGCTCTGTGATTACCTGACGCGCCTATACCACCAAATGGTGCTGCGCTTGATGCACCCGTGATTGGTCTGTTCCAATTCACGATACCTGCACGAATACGACGAAGGAAGTGATCATAATCTGCTTCACTATCGCCAAGTAAGCCTGCAGATAAACCAAAACTGGTGTCATTGGCTTTTTCAATAGCTGCATCAAAATCGCTATAGCGGAACACTTTTAATAATGGACCAAAATGCTCCTCATCCGGAAAATCAGTAATATTTGAACACTCAATGATCCCCGGTGTAACAAATCCAGTTCCTGTTGTGTGGCTCAGTTCAATTAAAGACTCACCACCTAGCGATTGTAATTGCTTTTGAGCGGCAACCATACCCGCAGCGGCCGCTTCTGAGATCATTGAGCCCATAAACGGTTGCTCAGCGTCATCAAAGTTACCCACTTTGATAGCTTTTGTCGCACGGATAAGATGTTCTAGGATTGCATCGCCTTGTGCGTCAGCCGGTAAAAACAACTTACGAGCACAAGTACAGCGTTGGCCACTTGAAATAAATGCCGATTGAATAATGTCATGTACAACCGCTTTAGTGTCTGAGGCATCTTTAACAATTAGAGGGTTATTTCCACCCATTTCTAAAGCAAGTATTTTACCCGGTTGACCTGCATACTGCTCATGCAATAAATGGCCAGTACGAGACGACCCTGTAAAGAACAGACCATCAATACCTTTGTGAGATGCCAGTGCTTTACCTGTTTCCACCTCACCTTGAACTAGGTTTATAACCCCGGCAGGCAGACCCGCTTGTTGCCAAAGCTTTAAAGTTAACTCAGCAACATATGGAGTCAATTCTGATGGCTTAAAGATAACCGTATTACCCGCTAATAGCGCAGGAACAATATGGCCATTCGGCAAGTGACCAGGGAAGTTATAAGGGCCAAATACAGCAACTACCCCATGCGCTTTGTGACGAATAACCGCACGCCCCACCGGCATAGGATTTTCAACAGTTCCTGTTCTTTCATGATAAGCTTTTTCTGAAATCGCAATTTTACCCACCATTGCGCCCGCTTCTGTACGGGTCTCCCAAAGTGGTTTACCGGTTTCTTTTGCAATCGCTATCGCCAGTTCTTCCGCATTTTCTTTCAATGCGTCGGCAAAACGTTTTACTATTTCCAAGCGCGCAGCAAAATCTAAATCGCTCCAAGTATAAAAAGCATTTCGTGCAGCTTTAACAGCAGCGTCTACTTGCTCTGCCGTCGCAGAGTTTGCACGCCAGATCACCTCATTGTTTGCTGGGTTTACTGATTTAAACTCGCTGCCAAGGCCTGCAGCCCATTCACCGTTTATCAGTTGAGCAGGATGTGTTGTCATAATTAATACCTACAAATTAAAGTGTTGCGATGCTAACTGAGTCACCACTAACAATGTTCAAAGCACTTGCTAATTCAGCCGAAATAACGATTTCATCACTAGCTGGATCAACTTGAAGTTCGGCAACTGTTGCCCGATAACCCGCAAGTTTATCATTTGCGACCATGACAGGGGAACCGCCTTGTGGTTGGCCAATGGTGACTTGCTTGTGTTGTACCGAGCGAACCGTACGAATGTTATCCACTTTGGCTTCCACGGTTGGGCCAGCATCAAAAATATCGACATAACCATTGAAGGTGAACCCTTCACTTTTTAGTAGCTCGATAGCAGGTCGGGTATTATTGTGCACTTGACCAATCACAGCTTGCGCGTCTTTACTCAGCAAATTCACATAAATCGGGTACTTAGGCATTAACTCAGCAATAAAAACTTTCTGTCCAATGCCAGTCAAATAATCTGCCGTTGGAAAGTCCATTGAAAAGAAATGCTCTTCTAACCATTGCCAAAATGGGCTTTTGCCATTTTCATCAGACACCCCACGCATTTCTGCAATCACCGTATCTGCAAAACGGTGCTGATGTTGCTTTATGAACATAAAACGTGACTTAGATAGCAGTTTTCCGTTTAGACCTTTGCGATAGCCATCTTTCAAAAATAATGTACACAGCTCAGTCGCTCCCGTGTAGTCATTACATAAAGTCAAGATATCCACAGCTTTATATACATCTAAAGTACGTGACGAGTGGATCACCTTACTTAGGTGGTAGTGATAGAAAGCATCATCTAAACCAACCGCAGCTTCGATTGCGCTAGTACCAACAACCTCTCCGGTTTCGTTGTCTTCGAGTACAAAAAGGTAACCTTCATCAAAAGGAATATCTGTCTCTTTCAAAAACGAAGCCTCTGAGCGGGCAATTTTATTTTGTAATAACTCTTCATTCACAGGAAGTGAAGTAAAGCCATGCCCCGATTCATGGGCAATATTTAAAAGCGCAGCATAGTCGCTTTTTTGGATTGGGCGAAGGATCATCATGAGCCCGCTTACTCCTCAATTATAAACCTAGACGGTAAATTAAGGCTCACAAAAGTGAGCCTTGCCAAGATTAATCGTTATTTGCTACCACACTAGCAACCGCTTTTTCAAAGCGTGCCATGCCTTCACGAATGTCAGCTTCAGGGATCACAAGAGATGGAGTAAAGCGCACGACATCAGCACCAGCAACTAGTGACATAACGCCTTCTTTAATACCTGCCACCAAAAACTCTTTAGCACGGCCTTTGTATTTATCTGCCATTACGCCACCTAATAATAGGCCTTTGCCTCTCACTTCGCTAAATACTTTATATTTGTCGTTGATTTCGTTTAACAGCTCACGGAACAGTGCTTCTCTGATTTTTACGCCTTCTAGCACCTCTGCACTATTAACGGTATCAAACGCTGCTTCAGCAACAGCACATGCTAACGGGTTGCCACCATACGTAGAGCCATGCGTACCAACTTTTAAGTGCTTCGCAATATCAGTTGTGGTGATCATTGCCCCAATAGGAAAGCCACCGCCAAGCGCTTTCGCGGTAGTCAAGATATCAGGTGTTACACCTAAACCTTGATATGCATAAAGATCACCGGTACGACCAACACCTGTTTGTACTTCATCGAAGATTAATAGCGCATTATGCTTAGTACAAAGCTCACGAACCCCTTTCACAAAATCTGCGTCAGGAGAAATGATACCGCCTTCACCTTGCAATGGTTCCATCATCACAGCACAAGTGCTGTCTGAAATTAGCGCTTCAAAAGCAGCTAAATCATTGTAGTCACAATGAACGATATCACCTGGCTTTGGACCAAAACCATCAGAGTAAGCAGCCTGACCACCCACAGTTACAGTAAAGAATGTACGACCGTGGAAACCTTTGTTAAAAGAAATAATCTGTGATTTATGCTCGCCATGGTTATCTAAAGCAAAGCGACGTGCTAGCTTCAATGCCGCTTCGTTTGCTTCAGCGCCCGAATTTGCAAAATAAACTTTATCTGCAAATGTAGCGTCAACTAGCTTTTTAGCTAAACGTAATGCTGGTTCGTTAGTCATTACATTAGATAAATGCCAAATTTTTTCGCCTTGCTCTTTAAGAGCAGAGACTAACGCTGGGTGACAATGCCCTAAGCAGTTAACTGCAATACCACCTGCAAAGTCGATGTATTCATGGCCTTCTTGATCCCATACGCGAGATCCCTCACCCTTTACTGGAATAACAGCAGAAGGTGCATAATTAGGCACCATTACTTGATCGAACAATTCACGATTAATAGTCATTTTAACTCCTCATTGATTTGAGTAGGGCACCGTTGAAAAGGCGTGATGAAGCCTTTACTTATTACACTGGGCGTAATAAAAAATATCACTTGGTGCAAAATTCATTCACTTATTATTTCAGAAAAAAAGCTGAAAGTCTCATAGAAAACTTTCATAGAGCCCTTGATATTCAAGGGATTGAGATAATTTTGCATGACCGGTGAATAACTATTTGAACAAAAAAAACGATAGAGCACTGCCGCAGGGTGTAGAGCCCTGCCCTGCAATTTCTCGGTTGAATGATTAGTCGTAAAAAATTTGTGTGAATATTACAAAATAGTCAACTGCATGCCGTGGAATGAGCACGTAGCGAGCACTTTTTGTTCCTCTTTCGTTAACCCTAAGTAAGAAAACCAAAGTGATGTTTCATCTTCCTCAATAAAATGGTTTTCTTTTAATAATAAATAAAGCGCATATCCATGAGCCTTTTTCAGAACCACGGTAAGCGGTAAAGGATCGCTTAATTTTTTATTCGAGTTTGGTAGATAAGTAGCCGCAAACTCTTCCATCGCAGCATTGAAGGGTAAGTAACGAAACGCCATTTTCTCGACTATTTGCTGCGTAACCGAGGCCGAGTGCTCTAGCAAAAGATTACGTAAAAATAGCGGATCAGGGGAAAGCTCAAGTAAGGCTGTATGAAGATCCTTATGGCCTTTATTTCTTGCCTTTAATACACGGTCTTGCCATACAGCCTCATAACTCCTTAAGTATAAACGAGTTAATGCTGCTTTACCTATATCTAGCATCATTCCTAACGTGTAGGCATGTTGCTCTTTTGCACCATTAAGCTCTGCAAGCACTTTTGCCGCTAAAGCTGTCGCCATACTCAACTCCCTTAACTTGCGCTTTAACAGTTGAAATGGCTCAGTTGAGTGAGGTAACCAATGACGCATTGCATAGGTCGGGATGACCCACTGTAAATTTTCAAGTCCCAGATACCGAAGTGCTAACGCTGGCGTATCGACTTTGACCGTAGTGCCCATCGTACTTTTTTTACGGTACTGCGGCATATTAACTAGGGACACAAGCTCTCGTCCCAACCATGATAAGTCATTAACCAGAGGTTCAAGTCGGCCTACCGAAGCAGACTTAACGGCCAACAAATCGAAAATAGCAGGTACACCATCTTCAATACCCATTACTTCATAGTACAAACAATCAATATCATTGATCTGCTTTGCAATGCTCGTTTCTATGGCTTGATGAATATGTTCGCTGGCTTTAGCAATATATTTGTGGTGACTGGTGCTGCTTTCTTTGCGCTTTGCGGATGCAGCAATTTCGACTTCTAGCAAGGTTCTCTGCGGTACCTTTTCGCCAAGGTTCATCTCCAAAGTATGAATGTATCCAAGCTGCTTCTGAGCAAAACTATGACTAATCAGCAAATCATGGGCACGCTCACATAGTGCCTGTGCCATCCTTAAGTCTAAATTTTTCTCAGTCATAAGCCCACTTATACTAAACCATTTACATTACCGAAAGATTAGAAGCGACGAATAAAGTTATCAAGTAAGTTCAAGCCATGTTGCGTTAAAATGGCTTCAGGATGGAACTGTACTCCCTCCAACGCCAGATCAGTATGGCACATTCCCATAATCTCATCCACATTCGACGCACTGGTTTGCGTCCAAGCAGTAACTTCCAAACACTCGGGAAGAGTCTGTTTATCGACTACAAGTGAGTGATATCGACAAACTGTTAAGGGGTCTGGTAGTCCTTCAAACACCCCCTTTGCGGTGTGTTTTATCTGAGATGTCTTGCCATGCATTACGGTATGCGCTCTTATCACTTTTGCACCCAGAGCTTGGGCAATAGCTTGATGCCCTAGACAAATTCCCAATATGGGAATCACTCCTTTGAATTGCTCAATAACAGATAAAGAAATTCCCGCTTCGTTTGGAGAGCATGGCCCTGGAGAGATCACGATATGCTCAGGGTTTAGCGCTTTTATTTCAGCTAAACTAATTGCATCATTGCGCTTTACTAAAACTTCTTGATCCAAACGTTGGAAATACTGCACTAAGTTATAAGTAAATGAGTCATAGTTATCGATCATTAATAACATAGAAATTTCCATAAAAAAGCCAGGCCTATGCCTGGCTAACTGCTATATGTCAGTTTACGGGCGAGGAATAAACCCTACCGCATCATAAACTGCTTTTAATGTTTTCTCAGCTCTTGCGCTCGCCTTTTCAGCACCTTGTTTCATGATACTATCAAGTAACGTTTGATCTTCACGGATCACCTTAAAGCGCTGCTGGATAGGTTCAATCATTGCAACCACGGCATCGGCAGTATCTTTTTTCAAGTGACCATACATTTTATCTTCATATTCAGGTACTAGCTGCTCAATAGAACGCTTTGTTGCAACTGACAGCAAAGTAAGTAAATTAGACACACCCGGTTTTTCATCACGATCAAAATAAATACGTGCCTGTTCGTCTGAGTCTGTCACCGCTTTTTTCAGCTTTTTCTCAATTTTCTTCGGCTCATCCAAAAGCATAATAAACGCATTTGGGTTGTCATCTGACTTAGACATTTTTTTCAACGGATCTTGAAGACTCATCACGCGAGCCCCAAGCTCAGGTATGTATGGCTCTGGAATTTTAAATACATCACCATAAAGATTATTAAAACGCGTAGCGATATCTCTAGTCAGCTCTAAATGCTGCTTCTGATCTTCACCAACAGGTACTTGATCTGCTTGGTATAGTAAAATATCTGCAGCCTGTAACACCGGATATGCAAACAATCCTACATTCACGTTATTAGCATGCTTTGACGACTTATCTTTAAACTGCGTCATACGGTTGAGCTCACCCATTTGTGCATAACAGTTTAAAACCCATCCAAGTTGAGCATGCTCAGGCACTTGAGATTGCACAAATAAAGCGGCTTTGTCTGGATCGATACCGCATGCTGTGTAAAGCGCGATACCGTCTAACACGCGTTCACGCAAAGCCTGTGGGTCTTGTCGAACGGTGATAGCATGTAAGTCAACCAGCATAAAGAAACTTTCATGATCTTCTTGTAAGTTAAGCCACTGGTTAATGGCGCCTACATAATTGCCTATCGTCATACCACCGGTTGGCTGAATGCCACTTAACACTACTGGTTTAGTCATGATGTTCCTTTATTAAAATATTGTATTATCGCTGAGTTAAAATAGGGATTATATCTAAGAAATTGTCACAGAGGTACTGCGGATTATAATCTTGCAAATTTACCCCTTGATGATAACCGTAGGTTAATGCCACTGCGTCAATATTAGCGTTTTGCGCAGCTAAGATATCACTCTTTGAATCACCGACCATTATCACTTCAGATGGTTTTAATTCCATTAGTTCACAAGCTTTGATTAAAGGCGCTGCAGCTGGTTTCTTGAGCCCATCATCTCCACAAACAACAGCATCAAAATACGCACTGAGCTTTAATTGTTCTAAAAGGGGCTCTGTGAACACTCTGTCTTTATTGGTGATCAGTGCCTTTGAAAAGCTGCTTAGTGACGCTAGGCCTATTTCAACATTTGGATAGAGGTTTGCATATTGCCCAGCTAGTTGCGCATAGTGCTCCCTAAAAGTCGCCGTTGCAAGGTCAATTAATGTTTGAGGCAGCTCAGGGTTAAGATCCATACCACCACTCAAACCACGCTTGACCAGCATATCAATGCCATTACCAACCCATGAGCACACTTGTGCATAGCTCACAATAGGAAACGCAACCTCGGTCAAAGTGAGATTCAGTGCGGTGTACATATCTTGAGCACTGTTTACCAGCGTTCCATCCAAATCAAATAAGACTCCTTTGTAACGCATTACCTATCTTACCTTCGCTAATTCTTCACGCATTTGCGTTATCACAGCTTTATAGTCTGGCTGATTAAAGATTGCAGAACCTGCTACAAACATGTCAGCGCCCGCAGCAGCAATTTGTGAGATATTATCAACTTTTACACCGCCATCGACTTCTAAGCGAATATCTTTGCCACTTTGATCAATCAAGGTTCTAACCTGCCTCAGCTTATCTAGTGTATGGGGAATAAAACTCTGTCCACCAAAACCTGGGTTAACCGACATCAACAAAATAACATCTAGCTTATCCATTACGTGGTCTAAATAGTGCAGTGGCGTAGCAGGGTTAAAAACTAAACCAGCTTGACAACCATTGTCTCGGATCAGACTAATTGTTCGATCAATATGCTCACTTGCTTCAGGGTGAAAGGTAATAATGTTAGCGCCCGCTTTTGCAAAATCCGGAATAAGTGAATCCACAGGCTTTACCATTAAATGTACATCAATTGGCGCATTAATACCGTAGTCTCTCAGAGCCTTACAGACCATAGGTCCAAATGTTAAATTAGGAACATAATGGTTATCCATTACATCAAAATGAACAACATCAGCACCCGCCTCAATCACTTTCTCTACATCCTCACCTAACCGCGCTAAGTCAGCAGACAAAATAGACGGTGCGATTAAATAGTCTAATTTTTTTTGCACAATAAAACCTCTGTTACTCGGTATTTTTAACACTACTTTACCGCATTTTAGGTAAGCGACACAGTGCTATGCTCTCTCAAATTAAGAACTATTCACTTTTTCTCCATTGCATCGGCGGTAAGCCTAATTTTTAGTTTGTTTAGTGAACAATTATTGTGTATTATTTGATGACAACCGTTAGGGTGAGGAGTAACACTATGGCTATGTTAGGTCAGTCGAAAACACGGATGCTTGTACTAAGTTCAGTTATGGTTATGTTAGCAGGCATTACATTCCATGACGAAGCTGCAATGGCACTAACCAAATTTGAGAATTGTACTTGTAAAACCACACAAAATAATGCACCGCAATTGTGTGGATCAGATTCTGATATCAATTGGTACTCATGGTTTATGGGTGAAAGTGGCAGTGCTCAATTTCATTACCTCGATCTATTGGAGCTTTTGTTGGGCTCTGGTAAGCAAAGCGATAGCGGCTTCACATCTAATTCTAGCATCTAATCACCATGAAGTTACTTCGAGTATTGCAAAGCGTTTTAGCGGCACTGTTCGGCGTGCAAAGTGAGCAAAAGTACCATGACGATTTTAGTAAGCCTGAGGTTGCTCCCTACTTAGTCGTCGGTATCATCTTGGTTGCAGCGCTAGTCGTTACTTTAGCCTTATTTGTCAATTACCTCGCACAATGACCTGTGTGCTTATGATACATAGCCATTAGCTCATTCACCTTATTTCTTCCAGCCCCCTTTGGACTGATAGTACGCTTAACCTGAATAACGTCTAAATGTGCCTGACTATATATTTTTCGCGTCCAAACTGTATCGTGGTTGGAAATAAGTACGGGTGTCCTATGCTCGAATGCGGTTTGCTCCGCTAAATTAGCAAGGTTCGCTTGATCATCTAAATCAAACCCACCCTTCGCGTAAGACGTAAATGAAGCAGTCTTACTTAAGGGAACATATGGAGGGTCGCAATATACAACAGCATTATTGGGGATGTTACGAAAAACATCGGTATAACTTTTACAAGTAAAAGTGGCTCTTTGCGCCTTACAAGCAAAAGCGTATAACTCTTTTTCGGGGAAATATGGACGTTTGTATTTTCCAAAGGGAACATTAAAAATGCCCTTCAAATTATATCTACACAACCCATTATAACCATGACGATTCATGTACAAAAATAAAATCGCACGCTCATAAATGTCTACACTCTCATTAAACTGTAAACGGTATGCGTAGTACGCATCAGGATGATTGTTTAGCTCAACAAACAGTTTCTTTGCGTCACTTACAAATTCTTCAGGCTGACGCTTAAGCTCGTTGTATAAATTGATCAAGTCTGCATTGATATCATTTAAATAATAATATTTAAAGTTAGTATTGAGAAATACCGACCCTGCACCAACAAACGGCTCAACTAACGTGTCTGCATCTTGACTTGCAGCCTTTAAGCGGCGGGCAATATCTTCAACCAAACTGTATTTTCCACCAGCCCATTTCAGGAAGGCGCGAGTCTTTTGCTGCATGTTGATTCTATTTATAAAAAATGTGGGCCGATTTTACACTAAAAGTCCATAATTACCGAGTCGGTGGACTAATTTCCTGTTTTATTTTATCTACTTTCTTAAAAAATGGCTGAGCATTTAATATTTGCTCTGGCAGCGCTAATTTGGCTTCTTGGGCCAACTCTAGAGTCGCAAAAGGCCCTAAAATAACTATCCACCACGCATGATCACTTCGGTTAGCTTCATATATTTTTACATTTCTCAGCCTATGCTGATCAATAAATTCTTTAGCAACCGCTTTATCTTTCACAGCCAATAACTGCAGCGCCCACTCGCTATCGTCTCGAGTCATGAGCCACGCACCATCATTCATTACTGGATCTGTACGACTAGGTGATAATCCATTTCCCTCATCCGTATCTTTATCACTCTGCGCCTCTTGTGCTGTGTCAGGCACCACTAACTCAACATTTTGCTGTACTTCTTGAGTGGATTGCTCAATGACTTTTTCTGACACTGAAGAAGCTGTATTTTGGCTTTCTTCAGGCTGATTGGTTTCTGCTGGTATGCTATTTTTTGCTAACGCGGATACGATGGCTGCAATGTCATGCTGTTGTGAACGATGGTTTTGCTTTTCAATCGGCAGCTCGTTACCTTCAGGGCTTTGTATTTGGGTATCATTAATAGTTGAGGAAGGCGTAGAAGTGCTTACTGCAGGGCCACTTTTGAGCGTTTCTGTTGCTTGCTCTGTACTTAGCACCTGAGCCGTAGGTAATACAGTATCTACTTGCGCATCTTGCTCCTCGCTCGGAAGTAAAGCAATTAGCTCCTTTTGATAGATAAAGGCAACCATCAATATCGCCAAAGTCACTGCCAGAAGAACGATATGCCAAGAGAGTCTCGACGTTTTCTCGGTATCCCCTCGCAAGTTTACTTGCTGATCACTTTGCCACTGCAGTAACACCGCAGGATTACCTTCACAACCACTGAGAAAAGCTTGAAATATAGGATCCTCAATAGGTGGAAGTTGAGCAAAAAACATTTCCATAAGACGACGTGACTCAACCATTGATAGTGGTTCAATATGAATGTCTAATGCATGTCTGAGCATATTTGGCGCCTGCGCAGTTGCCAATATATACAATGTTTCAGGGCACTTTTTTGATAGAATATACAGCTGCTCAATCATCTCATCAGATAAGTGTCGAGCACCATCTAATACCCACAAACATGGCCCACACGGGGCTTGCTGGTATAAATTATAAAAGTTCTGACTGAGAGATTGTTGCTGGTCAACTAAAGGACCACGAAAACTATTTTGGAGCAACTGTGCCGTTAGATCTGAGTCTTTCGTAGATGCAGAGAGTTGCACATATGCTTTGTTAAAATCAGGGTATTTATCAGTAATGAAAGATTCGGCGATGTAGCTTTTGCCTAAGCCGGAAGAACCCACTAAACAGATCAGGTTTTGTCCGTACTCAAATTGTAACGCTATACGATCCACCAATGCGGATCTACTCGGTAAGATTTGTGACTGCATTAGCGGCCTATTAGCAAACTCACTGTGTCATCAGATACATCGTCCACCAACGCACAAGACCCCAAGGAAGTTGGTAAAATAAAGCGAATGCGTCCCTTTTTATTCTTTTTATCTTTTCTCATATGCAACAAGAACTGCTCGGCATTCATCTGTGCTGGCACTTCTATTGGTAATCGATAACTTGCAATCAGCGCTTCGACTCGAGCCACTTCTTCGTTAGTCAGGGCTTCTCTAGTGGCTGCTAACCTAGCAGCTAATACCATTCCTGCGGCAACAGCTTCACCATGTAGCCAATTGCCATACCCCATTTGTGCTTCAATAGCATGCCCAAAAGTATGACCTAAATTTAATAATGCACGAACACCAGCTTCTTTTTCATCTTGCCCAACAATGTCAGCTTTAATTTGACAACACCGGAAAATGACCTGCATTAACACATCTTGCTGTAACTCTGTCAGCTCATGATGATGCTCTTCCAAAAATGTTAAGAAGTGCTCATCGTAAATAAGACCATACTTTATGACTTCAGCCATACCTGCTGCAAACTCTCTAGCAGGCAAAGTAGTTAAGCTATTTGTATCTATGAGTACCGCTTTAGGTTGGTAAAAAGCACCTATCATGTTTTTACCTAAAGGGTGATTAACTGCCGTTTTTCCACCGACTGAAGAGTCGACTTGAGACAATAAAGTAGTTGGTATTTGGATAAAGGGAACACCACGTTGATAACATGCTGCAACAAACCCTGTTAAGTCACCAATCACGCCACCGCCTAATGCGATTAAACAGGTATCTCGTCCACAATTATTTTCTAACAGGAAGGCGCTCACTTGTTCGAAATAAGTCAGCGTTTTGTATTGCTCACCATCTGGAAGAATAAAGTGCAAGGGCTCATAATCTCTAAGCGCACTCAGTAGGTTTTCCAGATACAGCGGTGCTACTGTATGGTTAGTAATGATGACAGGACGACACTGCCCGATGTGTTTGGTGAGTCGCCCTACATCCGCTAATAAATTTTGACCTATGTAGATAGGATAGCTTCGCTCGTTTAAATCTACCTTCAACTCAAGCATCTATCCCTCCTAGGTAATCAAAATTAAAAATCTAGCTTTTCTATAATTTGATTTGCTACAACCTTTGCACTTTGCTCGTCGGTGCGCACTACAAAATCTGCAACTTCTTTGTACAGAGGCTCTCTCTCCTCTGCTAAACGCTCTAATACATCTCGTGGCGCTTCTTCTGTTTGTAACAGAGGACGACGCTTATCACGTTGAGTACGAGCAACTTGTTTTTCAATTGGCGTTTCTAAGTAAACAACAATGCCGCGTGCCGACAATTTATTGCGCACTTCTTTGCTCACTACAGAACCACCACCTGTTGCTAAAACTATACCTTGCATTTCTGTAAGGTCCGAAATTACGCCTTCTTCACGCACTCGGAAACCTTCTTCGCCTTCAAGATCAAACACCCACGCAATATCTGCGCCTGTACGGCGTTCAATTTCTTGATCCGAGTCGAAAAATTCAAGGTGTAATTGGTCAGCTAGGTGACGACCAATTGTGCTCTTACCAGCCCCCATAGGGCCTACTAGAAATATATTACGTTTCTCAGCCATATCTTTTTAGTACTAACGAACTCTAAAATTTGAAATAAAACCCCGCCTAACGACCTGGCCCCAAAATTAAGGAGGGGATTATCTCAGTAATCCACGAACGATTTCAAGTCAAATAGTATAAAAAGCAACTACAGTACGTAAATTCGTTCAACTATTCACTTATTACTGACTGTCAATCATGATTTTGGGGGTCACGAAAATCAGTAATTCCTTTTTCTCATTTATTTCTCGGGTGTTTCTAAACATTGCACCTAGGTATGGAATATCACCCAAAAGTGGAATTTTACTCACAGCACTCGTAATTTCTTGCTGATAAATACCACCTAAGACGACGGTTTGACCATTATCTACCAATACTTGTGTCTGGATCTGCTGAGTATTGATAGCCACCGCAGGACCATTAGGAGTTTGTACATTATCTCCTCGAGTATCCTGTGTGATCACTAAGTCTAATATAATTTTGTTGTCAGGTGTAATTTGTGGCGTCACTTCTAGGCTCAAAACTGCTTTTTTAAAGCTCACCGAAGTCGCACCACTAGAAGCAGCTTCCACATAAGGTATCTCTGTACCCTGCTCAATTCTCGCTTTCTTTTGATTCGCTGTGGTAATACTTGGCGTGGCTATAATTTCACCTTTATTCTCTTGCTCAAGCGCCGAAAGCTCTAAATCTATCAACGTACCGTCAGCAAGTTTTGCGATGTGCATGCCTATTGTGCCCGCCGACGTACCTGAAACAGGCAAGTTCACATTTAAGCGATTAGCTAAATCAGGGATCTGGCCATTGGATAACTGCTGAGCACCCGCTAGGTTGCCTGAAATCGCATCCGTTCCTTGCTGATCACCAAAGCCCCAACGGACTCCTAAATCTTCTTGTACGTTATCTTTAACGGTGACCATACGTGACTCAATACGAACTTGCTTAACTGGAACATCCAGTGTTTCAACCATGCGCCTAATACTTTCGATGCTACGTGCACTGTCCTTAATAAGCAGCGTATTTGTGCGTTTATCAACTGACACACTGCCACGTTCGCTCACAATACTGTTAATGTCAGTTTTCAACAAATCCGCGAACTCTTCTGCTTTTGCGTAATTAAGCTGAATGTACTCACTATAAAGAGGCTCTAGCTCCTCAACTTGCTTACGAGCTTGAAGCTCCTTTGCCTCACGTGCAGCAAGCTCTTCTGATGGGGCAACCATCAAGATTGAGCCATCCATCCGCTTATCAAGCCCTTTAATGCGCAAAACGACATCCAACGCTTGATCCCAAGGCACACCATCTAAGCGCAAGGTAATATTGCCAGATACTGAGTCGCTGGTTACTAAATTGAAATTGTTTGTATCTGCGATAATTTGCAATACTGAACGTATCGGAATATCTTGAAAATTTAAGGTAATGGGCTGGCCTTGATAGTTTTTGCTTATACCAAAACTAGGCTCTTCGTCGTCTTTTTCTACTGTCAAAGTGAAGATATTACCAAGTTGTTGGTAGGTGTATTTAAATGCCTCATTAGGCTCTATAACAAGACGGCTTTTACCATCTTCACGAAAGGTTTCGATACGACTAACAACAGTCCCAAAATCAAGCACATCTAACTCATAGAGCAAGTCGTCCGGAATATCAATGTGGTGAAAGTCAGCATAGATCTTACCCCCACGTTCTTGTACATCTATTGCAGCTTGTGGCGTATTTAAAAATGCTAATACCTTAGCTTCGCCCTTATCGCCACGTCTAAAATCAATAGACTGAATTTGGTTTTGTTGCAGGTTGGTATTATCTCCCTCCCCTGAAGGCAACGGGTTATCAGACACCTGCAAGTAGGCGATGTTGTTTTTGACGTATGATTTATAAAGCTTTAGCTGCTCCATATTGATCGTAACAATCACACCATCGGCGGTTAACTGGCTTTCTATGTTAGTGATACCAGCTTTGTTAACTTTCAGAGCTTTAAGACTTTCTTCAAATTCTACAGCTGGGAAAAACATTTCGATCCTTGCCGGATCTGTCAGCGCTTTAACTTGTGGCTCCGCACTTAGCTGCTCGTCAAACACCAACTCCAACTGAGTTTCCCCCTCAGGAACTGGGTTATAACGCACATCATATAGCATAGGCAAAGCCTGAACCCAGCCTGTCATCACAAGCAATGTGCTATAAATGACCCCTTTAATACCGAAACTACTCCAAGCATGGGACATACTTTCACTACCTTTATTTTTATTCACTCACGCCACTCCCTTGTGCTTCTCGGATCTCGACTCTAGATAGACGTTCTTTCCAACAACCACTGCCATCAGGGATTAGTTCTAATAATTCAATATACCCTGGTTGTACCTTAATCACTTCACCATGGTAAAGCCCCATGTATTGGCCTCTTCTTACTTTATACAGACCTTGGTCAGATGCTTTAACCAAAGCCCACGTTACATTTTTGGTCGCTATTGTGCCTTTCATAGAGAGCGTATCTATTGGATACTTTTCGAGAGGATCTCGTGCTCTATCAGGATCTGGATGTAAACAATTTTGAACCTGTATCATTTTACTTTCTATAACCTCTGGCTCAGGCGCTACAAATGGGCTCCTGAGATTATGCGCCGTATAGGCAAAGTGCGTAAAATCACGCATTTGCGGAACAGGTTCAACTTGCGGTGTTGCACTGGCTTGAATTTGATCAATAAACTCCTTTTGCTCAGCGGTATCATCATTACAGCCGAGCAACACACTTAAACTGAGCACCACGTACAGGTAACGCTTTGTCATGACTCATCACCTTGACCATAACGGTAAGTTTTTGCCACAACGCTAAATATCAAAGCACTATTCCCCGCATTTTCGATGCGAAAGTCATGTAAACTGACGATACGTGGCAGTTGGGCAACTTTACTAACAAACTCACCAAACTCATGGTATGTTCCTACCACTTCTAACTTAATTGGTAACTCAGTGTAAAATTCTTTCTTATTTTCAGGCAACCAACCTATTTTTAAGAAAGTTAAGCCACTCGAAGTCCCTACGTACGTCAAATCATCTAACAAACCAGGCGTTTCATTCGATGATGGAAGCTGACGTAAAAGTAAAGAAAACTGCGCTTCCATATCTTTCATTTGCTGACGATATAGATCCAAGTTATTCGCTCGAGCATATTTAATCCTATAGCTGGTGCGTAATTGTGTTTCTTGTTGCACCACTCGCTCGTACCTTTCTATCGAGTTCGACACCAACAAACTGTAACCCACTACAAAAGTAATGATGACAACTAGCACGCAACACATGAACTTAACCACAAATGGCCATTCACCAATATTGTCTAGCTCAATCTCATTCCAATCAATGTTTTGTATAGATTTTAAATCAAAGTTCACGTTGCCATCTCGCAAGTACCAAATTTAATTATCACGCTCAGCCACCTGTATTTCACGAAACGGCTTAACATAAAAATGCATTGTAAAGTCACTCAGTAAACGGGCGTTTTGCTCACCAGTGACAATGCCCTGAATTGTTGGCCGCTCTAATAAATATGAGCTCTCAACTGAGCGCAACATTTGTGATAAACGATTATTAGATTCGCTACGTCCAATAACCTTGATCAAGTCCTCTTTACGTTCAAGACTTGTCAAATAGACCCCCGCAGGCACAACCCTAACAACTTCATCAATGATTTGAGTGCCAAGATTTCTATTACTTTGTAGCTCTTCAATAAGGCTTATCCGCCTTTGCAGACTGTCTTTTTGCTGACTCAAGTCATTGATCTCAACAATTCGGCTATCTAGTTTACCCACCTCGCGATTTAAGTAGTCATTCTTTATCTGTTGCCCTTGTGTCAAGCTATCGTAAAAAGAACCAATCAGGTACAAAATAAATAATACAGCGACAATATTAGCGGCAATAATCGAAAGAAATTTTTTCTGTGATGCCTGGCGCCGCTGCTCTCGCCAAGGTAGCAAGTTTATATGTGGCACGATGAAAAGCTCCTCAATGCTAAACCGGTAGCAATCGCAAACTGCGGTTTATGTCGCTCCAAAACATTGCGATCGACTTTAGGTGCAATTTCCATATCGGCAAATGGGTCTGCAACAATAGTATGAATTCCTAATTCTTCAATCAAAAGTCTATCTAAGCCTTCAACCAGCGCGGTTCCTCCAGTTAATACAATATAGTCAATTTGTTCTTTACCACTACTTGTTATAAACATTTGTACTGCTCGGCGAACTTGCTGTAATAGAGCTGTTTGAAACGGTGCTAGCACCTCGAATATGTAGTTAGGAGGCAGATCGCCCGTTGTTTTAGCTATCTCAGCTTCATCAAAAGATTTATTGTAATAAGCCACAATACTATTTGTATACTGCTCACCACCAAATACCTGATCGCGCGTGTAAATTGTTTTACCAGACAGTACCACGCTTACTAGACTAATGGCCGCGCCAATATCGATAATCGCCACAGTTTTATCAAATGCATCAGCAGGTAACTGACCATATAACACGGTTAACGCTCGACTTAATGCATAGTTCTCAACATCAACCACCTTGGCTTGATAACCGCCTTCTTCCAAAGCCCCAACCCTCGCTTCCACACTTTCAGTGCGAGCAGCTGATAGCAATACGTTGACCTTGGATGGATCCGCTTCATTCACAGACATCTTCTCAAAATCAATGCTCACTTCATCCAGTGAATAAGGTATCAGGCTATCCGCTTCTATTGCTATTTGCGACTCAAGTTCAGCATCTGTTAATGCCACATCCATGAATATAACTTTCGTGATCACACTTTGCCCAGAGACCGCAACTGCGCCAAACTGAGTCAACCTTGGGATACGCTTTTTAATTTTACCAATGACTCGGCCAATCGCTTCGATATCTTGAATTGTTCGCTCAGCAATTGCTCCTTTGGGCACAAGCTCTATCGCAACGGCCTCAACACGATAACCTGCAGAGGATTGCGACAGCAATACAGCCTTGACACAATGTGAGCCAATATCAATACCGATCATCATCGGGGCTTGCTTTTGAAAAAGGTTACTGAGCATGCGTTTGGTCTTTATCCTTTGTTTTAACTTTTAATAAGTTATAATTATAACGCGAAAGTTATTAATCGATTTTTATTCAAGATATACTAGCAGTGTCTACCTATAATTGGGAGTCTAACTAGGGAACATTCCGTGACTTTATTAAGAAGAGCAATACAATTTTTCATCGCAACAGGCGTTTTAGCCCTGCTAACGTTAATCAGTCTTTATTATTATGTCAAACCGGATATACCCAGTGTTGAAGTGTTGCGCGATGTGCAACTACAAACTCCAATGCAAGTATTTACTCAAGATGGCAAGTTAATAAACCAATTCGGCGAGAAACGTCGTATCCCAGTAAAAATAGACGACATTCCAAAACCTCTACTACAGGCCTTCCTTGCAACAGAAGATAACCGCTTTTATGAACATTTTGGCGTTGATCCAATTGGGATAATCCGCTCGGCAATGGTTCTAATTAGTACGGGGCAAAAAAAGCAAGGCGCTAGTACCATTACTATGCAGCTGGCTCGTAACTTCTTTCTGACTCGCGAAAAAGCGTATATCCGCAAAGTGAAAGAGATATTTATCGCATTGCATATTGAGCAACTGCTCACAAAAGATGAAATCTTTGAACTTTACCTAAATAAAATTGAACTTGGCAACCGAGCTTTTGGTATTGGCGCCGCAGCTCAAGTCTATTATGGTAAAAGCTTATCAGAACTGACTTTGGCGCAAATGGCGATGATTGCAGGTTTACCCAAAGCGCCTTCTGCCTTGAATCCTATCCGTAATCCAACACGCGCTAAACTACGCAGAAACGTGGTGCTCAGCCGTATGCTAAAAGAAAGATATATCTCACAAGCGCAATATGACGAAGCTCGCTTGGCACCTATCACCGCTAAATTCCATGGCGCAGAAATCGAACTGTACGCACCTTATATCGCCGAGATGGTAAGAAGCTACATGGTAGAGACCTATGGTGAAGATAAGGCCTATAACAGTGGCTTTAAAGTCTTTACTACGGTGGAATCTCATATCCAAGCAGCAGCACAGACAGCGCTCATAAATAATTTGCACAGCTATGATATGCGACATGGCTTTAGAGGCCCAGAACGCGTTTTATGGACAGCTGAAGAGCCCTCACTCAGTACCCAAGCTATTTTAGATAAGCTTCATGAAGTAAAAGAGCTTGAACCACTTAATGCCGCTGTGATCGTTGATGTTGCAGAGCGCAGTGCAACAGCGTTACTAAAATCAGGAGACTATATCTCTTTGCCATGGGATGGACTGAAATGGGCGCGAGCATACATTTCAGATACACGCCAAGCGATGCCACCTCAAACCGCATCTGAAATACTCTCACCTGGTATGCAAGTATGGGTTCGCCAAAAATCAGACTCTTGGCAGCTCAGCCAATATCCAAGGCCAGCAAGTGCTTTAGTTTCTATGGATCCAAAAAACGGTCGAATTAAAGCGCTAGTTGGAGGATATAGCTTTGCCCAAAGTCAATATAACCGTGCAACACAAGCTAAGCGCCAGGTTGGGTCTAACATCAAACCTTTCATTTACTCTGCCGCGTTTGAACACGGTTATACGCTTGCAACCATAATTAATGACGCTCCGATAAATCAATGGGACAAGAGCGTTGGTGTGGCTTGGCGTCCTAAAAATAGTCCAGAAATATATAATGGGCCTATCCGCATTCGTCGCGCATTAGCCCAATCTAAAAACGTCGTTTCTGTGCGCCTATTAAAGGGAGTTGGATTAGCTCGCACAGCCGATCACTTACTCAAGTTCGGCTTTGCAGATGAAGATATCAACCGCAGTGAATCCCTCGCGTTAGGCAGTGCAGCAATTACACCATTAGAAATGGCCCGTGGTATGAGCACATTTGCCAATGGCGGCCATTTGATCGAACCCTACTTTATCAATGAGCTTCAAGATGCTTTTGGTAATACTTTAGGGCAGGCACAACCTTTAATCGCTTGTGATGAAGAGCAGTTAGAAACACAACCACAAAAGTGCGCGCCACAAGTCGTATCACAGCAAAATGCCTTTTTAGTAGCCAGTGCTATGCATAGCGCTATTTGGGGAGGCGGCAGCTGGAAACATAAAACAGGGTGGACAGGGACTGGGTGGCGTGCACAAGCACTCAAGCGTCGCGACTTGGTCGGTAAGACGGGCACAACCAACGATTCAGTTGATACATGGTTTAGTGGTTTTAATCGCGATGTTTTGACAACCGTATGGGTTGGCTTTGACGACGCTGGCAAACCTTTAGGGCGGGCAGCGTACAATACCAACCTTGGTAGCAATCAAATCGTTGGCGCAGAGTCTGGTGCAACAACAGCACAACCCGCATGGGTTGAATTTATGAACGTGGCACTTGAGAATCAGCCTGATGCGCCCATTGAGCCTCCACCTGGGTTGATCTCAACACGGATAGATTTAAAGACGGGGTTACTCAGTAACAAAAATGACCATACCAGTCGTTTTGAGTACTTTATCTCTGGAACCGCTCCTACAAAGTATGCACTAGATGAAAACAACGGCACACCTTTTGATGATGAGCCCTTACAAGATGAGCTGTTCTGATGGTTTTTATATAAAATCAATGGTACTGGAAAGTACCTCACCAGAAAGAATGGCGCCAGTCACTCATGAGGGATGGGTGACCTGTTTTTGAAAACAAAAAAGAAGGCGATTTCCTAATCGCCTTCTTTTATAACCTTTCTCTATTTTAGCCTCTGAACTAACCAATAAAGATCAGAGTGTATACCTGCAGAAGTGACTTCTTTTCCCGCTCCAGGGCCTTGCAATACCAACGGGTTATTATCATACCAAAGACTTTTTATCACAAAGATATTGTCGCCTGGGGTTAAATTTGCAATGGCAGAGGACTTGTCCACAAAAGCTATCCCAACTTTAGCGGTCACATTACCATTTTCATGCAAGGTTAACGCCCCCGTATAACGTAGTACTTTGCCTTGCCCTACCGCACACTCATGCTGCTGATTATAAAATGCATCTAGTGTATCTCGACGCGTTAAAAATTCGTCCCAACTACCTTGCGCTAACTCAGCTGGCATCAACGGCTCTAATTGTATATCTTTTACATCCAAGTTAAGACCGATATCTCTGGCAAGTATCAACAGCTTGCGCTGCATATCCCGACCTGATAAGTCCTCTCTTGGATCAGGTTCCGTATAACCCATTTTTTGCGCCGCCAACACCAGCTCTGAGAACGGCTTACTACCATCAAAACTACTGCATAACCAAGACAATGTGCCCGAGAACACTCCCTCAATATGCGTTATCTTGTCACCGCTGTGCTGTAAATCAGCTAAAGCAAAGTTGACAGGCAAGCCCGCACCAACACTGGTATTATATCGCCAGTATAGCTCTCGCTCATTAAGCTGCTCACGAAGTGTTTGATACCATTGACTGTCAGCCGTGCCTGCATATTTATTGGCACTAATCAAATGACAATCCTGCTTGACAAAGCTGGGGTATAATTTACTGAACGATTCACTCGCAGTAATATCAACAACAACTTTATGCTCGTAGTCTAACTCAGCAATGCGCTCGATCAGTTCATCATTTTCATAGGCGACGGCTTCATTCTGCCATTGCTGCTGCCAATTATTTAAAGCAATACCACTGGCACAAAACAGCATTTCCTTTGAACGTACTAATGCAACTATTTTCACATCAAGCTGATCGTGTAGACGCGAAACTTGCTTGCGGCACTGTTCAACAAAAACTTCTCCGACATTGCCTAAACCGGCAATGATAACGCCAAGCTCCCGGCCTTTATTGATCAGCTTGTCATGGAGCAGTGCTAGGGTATCACTATCGATTGCTTGATCGGTTAAGAACAGTGCATATTTAGAGGCCGTGTGACTAAAACGCACTACAACATCTTGCCTACTCAAAATTTGACGCGCCTGGCTCTGTAAATACAGAATATCCGCGCTAGGTGCAACAATCGCACAACCTTGCAGGGCACTTTCCACAATATTCGCGCGCCCTGATAACGCTTGTAATACCGTGTGCGTGTTCGCTGCAGGCACAAGCAGATAAGCTTCTCCATCGGTCTCAAAATGATGGATACTATGCTGGATAAGCTGACTCAACTCCCCTACTTCACCTTGCCCCAATCCATCTACGCGTATTAGATCAAGCTCATTAAAAGTGGTGATAAAACGCTTTTCTTTGCTATACCCCTCTTTTACGACCTCAGTGGGTGATGCCTCAGGCTCAAAACTACTGCGCACTTGCAACTTAATCGCTGTATTTTTTAATGGCGATAAGGTTTTTGCATGTAATACTGGATTACCTAAACGTGCCAACAAATTAGCTTGTGAGCGACACACTTTACTATATTTGATTGCACTTGCTACTTTTCGTGGATCGGTGCTGTATACACCTTGCGTGTCCGTCCAAATAGACACAGCGCTCGCATCGATGTAATTTGCAAGTAAAGTCGCACTATAATCACTGCCATTGCGACCAAGTGTAACAGTTTGGCCCGCCATATTTGACGCGATGAACCCAGTGACGATATAAATCATTGGTTCGCTCAACAGCTCATTGCAGGTTTGCTTATTTTGCTGATGCAACAACTGACCATGGTGTAACTTAAATAAATTGCGAGCATCAATATTCAAAGCTTTAGTACCCAGCTGTGTTAAGTAGCTCGCTAAGATCCGTGCCGACCACACTTCACCATGTGCCAACAAACTCGCTTCATGTAAGGTATTATGTTTACAGGCTTCACCGATCGCTTGCAATTCTTGTCGCAAGCACCCAAGCAAAGCACGCTGTTCATCTGCGTTCAGTAAGGCACAGATCAACTCAATTTGATGATTCTCAATTTGTAGCAAGATATCACTAAATCCTTGATTATCATCTTGCTGATAACTGTCCCAAAGTTTAACAAGTGTATTTGTTGTTTTTCCTGCGGCTGATACAACAACACAATCTTTAGCTTGGCACTGACTCAACACTATTTGTGCAACAGCTTGATAACGAGCAGCAGAGCTAAGACTCGAGCCACCAAATTTATGAACTACTTTTGTCATTCTCTTACCATAAGGCCGTGTGAGCCGGCGTTAGTTTAAATGTTTTACCATCGTCTGATGCGCTGCCGCTGCCCGCTTGTAGCTGAACAAATGCCTGCTCCAAATCACTAAGTAAATCTTGCACATCTTCAATACCTACAGAGATGCGGATCAGCGTATCACCTACCCCTGCCTCTAAACGAGCCTGCGGCTCCATACCAGCATGGGTCATTGTCGCTGGATGACAAATTAAACTTTCAACTCCGCCGAGTGATTCGGCCAAAGAAAACTGTTTTAGGCTCGTCAAAAATTTAGCAGACTCATTTAATCCGCCTTTAATATCGAAGCTCACCATACCACCAAAGCCCTCTTGTTGTTGTTTTGCAAGCGCATGTTGAGGGTGAGATGTGAGCCCTGGGTAATACACTTGACTAACATAAGGAGACTGTTCAAGGTATGTTGCAATAGTCATTGCATTTTCTTGGTGTTGCTTCAAGCGGACATTTAATGTCCGCAACCCTCTTAGAGTTAAATAGCTGTCAAAAGGCGCACCTGTTATACCAATATTGTTGGCCCACCAAGCTAGTTCTTCACCCAGTTCAGCTGTTTTAGCGATCACAGCTCCACCTACAACATCTGAATGACCATTTATATACTTTGTCGTTGAGTGCACAACAATATCTACACCAAATTTAATTGGGTTTTGCAGTGCAGGTGAAAGAAACGTATTGTCTGCAGCAACCAAAGCTCCCACTTCTTTTGCAGCCTCAGTGACCGCTTTGATATCTGTTAACCTTAAAATAGGGTTGCTTGGTGTTTCTATCCAAACGAGCTTAGGTTTTATTGTTTTTATTTGCTCGTAACTTGCAGCTTGTGTAAGGTCAAGTACTTCTACTTTTAGCAACCCGCGCTTCTGTAAAGATGTAAATAGACGATAACTGCCACCATAGCAGTCATGAGGGATCACCAAGGTATCATCGTGATTCAACAGCTGTGTTACCAAATGTACTGCTGACATACCCGTTGCCGTAATTATCCCTCTTTCACCCCCTTCAAGCTGCGCAAGAGTTTGCGCTAAAGTGTCTCTATTAGGGTTACCGCTACGACCATAGTCATAGGCACGCTTAGTATCGAAATCGGCGAACGAATAGGTCGTCGACAAATATAGTGGAGGCACAACAGCACCATGATGCTTGTCAGCTTCGATACCATGACGCACTGCAATCGTCGATTTTTTACATTGACTCATTTCATCACCTAGATAATTGGATGTTTAGACGTCTAAAAGGTTAGATGATATGAAAAAGGAAGTCAAAACATTTATACTTCTAAATGGCTATTTAACTAGTATTTGACTATCTTTTTTAAACCGATAAAATTTCGCCACCTAACTAAATTAGTATTGCTAATAAGACTGCACTTTTGAATAAACTATAGCGATAGACTTATCAATATAGTTTATCGTGGAAAGTTCACTGATTAAGTTTACGAGTACAGTCTTATTGGCATTTCAAACACTGAGGCAACAACAATATTATGGCTAAATGGAATGGTGAATATATTCACCCTTACGCTGAGCACGGTAAGAAATCTGAACAAGTAAAAAAAATTACCGTCTCTATCCCGTTAAATGTACTTAAGGTTTTAACTGACGAACGCACGCGTCGCCAAGTTAATAACTTACGTCATGCAACCAATAGTGAGCTATTATGTGAAGCCTTTTTGCATGCATTTACAGGTCAACCATTACCCAGTGATGAAGACTTACGTAAGGATAATCCTGAAAAGGTACCTGAGGAAGTGCGTAAGATAATGGAAGATATGGGACTAGAAGTGCCAGTGATCAACGAAGAGTAACATACCTAAATACAGCCATGAATGTTACTCATGGCTGACTTACCTAATATGTTACCCGCTCTTCTCTAAGAAAGATGCTTATAAGTTACGTTTGTTTATCAATACCGTTTTTATTTTTAATGACAAAGCTGCGGCCACATAGATTAATAAACAACTAAGTAGAATGATTTTGACAGGATGAAGAGGTAATAATAGAAGCGTGCTGACCGACTCTACTAAAATCACCAAAATCACAAAACTTAAGATATATGATGCTTTCAACCTTGTTAATAGATAGCCACCTAATGGCGCTCCTAAAGCCACAACTGGTGCAGCAAAAAACCAACTGTTAATCACAAATTCTGATGGCTGTTTACCTAGAATAAAAAACAAAACCGCACCAAGCTGGGCATTCAAAGCCATGAATGTCACTGTTGTGGGTATCATTTTCCTAGCATGGATCCCAAACAGCAGTACAAAATAAAAGAATAATACAGTATCAGCCCCCGAGCCTAAGTAACCGGTTATCATTCCACCTGAAAAAGTGAGTAGTGAAAAAATAAGGTGTTGTTTTCTCTTACTGAGGTCAAGAACAAGCGTTTTTTTATCATGTATGAGTAAAGTAGCAACCAGTAACAAAAAGCAACTAAATGAGTACTTCAGTAATATTCCGTCTGTAACTGAAAAGGTCACGGCGCATAACTGACCTACAAAGGCATAGCGCATACCTCGAGCAATCGAAGTCCAGTCGATAAAAACCCGCCTACTAATAAAGTAGAGAGCGGCAAAAGCCATTCCGACCGATTGTATAAAAAGAGAAAAAACGCGCGCCTCATCAGCGCTTACTTGCAATACCTTGGTGAATACTGGGAACGCGACAGCTCCACCACCTAACGGTGTAGAGCCTGCGACAAAAGAGCCAAAAAGCATAGTCAGGCTGGTTTTCCAGCTAGATAACAACGCTGTCATATCCCACAACAATAAAAATGCAATTAACCAGACACCAGCGCCAAAGAGCAAAGTCAGCCAAAAAAGATTGCTGCGGTAGCGCATAATAAGAACATCTCTTTAAAAGTTGGTATATATACTCTGCGCCTAATCTAATCAATCAAGCACGAAATTGAGTATATTTTACACTAGCACTACCAATAACCACACATATAGTTTCACGTTATGCCCATTCCTTAAATAGATGTTCTATTTTTCGATATGGAAACCTTACGATAACTAAGCCCTATTTCGTTATTAATAAAAACTTTTAACGTAACTAACGCCAAATTGAATACCAATTCACTTATACCAATTGCATTAAATTGGTGATCAGATATTGCGACAGATAAATGGCTTAGTAACAAGGCAAATATTTCGCTATGTAGTTATTCTACATGAGAAATATTTAACGCAGTTAATGAGTTATTTAGCTCGCTAGAATGATCAATGTATTAATAAAATTGGTATTAATTAAGTGATCTCTTTTTAGGCGATAAAATATATCGGTAGCAAGACAAAAATATCGCTATGCAGTTGTTCTACATGAGCAGTTTTTAACGCAGCTTGTGTTAGGCTTTATCCCTCAAAATGATTCTAGGTTATTACGAACTGGCCTAATCCCCTTAAAACGCAAAAAGCCCCGACCCAAGGGCCGAGGCTTTTGAAAACAAAGTTTAATCTAGTATAAAACTAAAATTAAGCTTGCTTTGGACGTGAAACTACTTCAACTAAAGTCCATGATTTCTTTTTAGAAATCGGCGCACATTCACTGATAGTAACTGTATCGCCTGCTTTAGCTGTGTTGCTTTCGTCGTGTGCGTGCAACTTAGTTGTACGCTTGATGAATTTACCGTAGATCGGGTGCTTCACCTGACGCTCGATTGCAACAACGATAGATTTGTCCATCTTGTCGCTTAGTACACGACCTTGAAGAGTACGGATCTTATCGCTCATTATGCACCTGCCTTCTGGTTGATAACCGTTTTAACACGCGCAATATTGCGGCGTACTTTTTTCAGCTCGTGAGTTTGAGCTAGCTGACCAGTGCTCACTTGCATGCGCAGGTTGAACTGCTCACGTAGTAGCTCTAGAAGTTCAGCATTTAGCTCTTCTACGCTTTTGTCTTTAAGTTCGCTAGCTTTCATCACATTACCGTCCGAGTTACAAATGTTGTTTTGAAAGGTAATTTACGAGCAGCTAGGTTGAATGCTTCACGAGCAAGCTCTTCAGAAACACCTTCCATCTCGTAAAGTACTTTGCCTGGCTGGATTTCAGCAACCCAGTACTCAACAGAGCCTTTACCTTTACCCATACGAACTTCAAGCGGCTTTTCAGTGATTGGCTTATCTGGGAATACACGGATCCAGATTTTACCTTGACGCTTGATGTGACGTGTCATAGCACGACGAGCTGCTTCGATTTGACGAGCAGTCATACGACCACGACCTGTTGCTTTCAAGCCGAAAGAACCGAAGCTTACTTTGTTACCGCTGTTTGCAAGACCACGGTTGCGGCCTTTATGCACTTTACGGAATTTTGTACGTTTTGGCTGTAACATTAATCGCTACCTCTTACTTAGCACTTTTTTTGGCTTTCTTCGGCGCACGTTTAGCTGGCTTCTCTTGCTCTTGAACTAGTGGTAAACCACCAATTACTTCGCCTTTGAAGATCCAAACTTTAACACCGATGATACCGTAAGTGGTTAACGCTTCAGAAGTTGCATAATCGATATCAGCACGTAGAGTATGTAGAGGTACACGACCTTCACGATACCACTCAGAACGTGCGATTTCAGCGCCGCCTAAACGACCGCTTACTTCAACTTTGATACCTTTAGCACCAATGCGCATTGCATTTTGTACCGAACGCTTCATAGCGCGACGGAACATAACACGACGCTCAAGCTGAGATGCGATGCCATCTGCAACTAATTGTGCATCTAGCTCTGGTTTACGTACTTCAGAAATGTTGATCTGAGCAGGTACACCCGCAATCTTTGTTACAGCTTGACGAAGCTTTTCTACGTCTTCGCCTTTTTTACCGATAACAACACCAGGACGAGCTGTGTGAATTGTTACACGGATTGATTTAGCTGGACGCTCGATAACGATTTTAGACACAGAAGCTGCTTTCAATTCCTTAGTAAGGTATTGACGCACTTTGTGATCGCCAAAAAGCTGTGCAGAGAAATCTTTTGTATTCGCGTACCAGGTAGAAACCCAAGGTTTAGAGATACCTAGGCGAATACCAGTAGGATGAACTTTTTGTCCCATTACTTATATCTCCTAGCTATCCGAAACCACAACAGTGATGTGGCTTGTACGCTTAAGGATGCGGTCAGCGCGTCCTTTAGCACGTGGCATGATACGTTTCATTGTAGGACCATCGTCCACAAAAATCGTAGCTACACGTAGCTCATCAATGTCAGCACCTTCGTTGTGCTCTGCGTTCGCAATAGCAGACTCAAGTACTTTTTTAACTAATACAGCCGCTTTCTTTGGGCTGTACGCCAGGATTTCTAGAGCGCGATCTACCGGTAGTCCGCGGATCTGATCAGCTACTAGACGTGCTTTTTGCGCCGAACCAGAGGCGAATTTGTGTTTAGCTAATGCTTCCATCATACCCTCCGATTAACGTTTTTTAGCTTTCTTATCCGCAGCGTGACCGCGGTAAGTACGTGTAGGTGCAAATTCACCTAGTTTGTGACCGATCATTTCGTCCGAAACAAATACAGGGACGTGCTGACGACCATTATGGACTGCGATGGTCAATCCGATCATATTAGGGATGATCATTGAACGACGGCTCCAAGTCTTGATAGGCTTCTTGTCACCGCTTTCCAACGCCTTCTCTACCTTCTTCAGCAAGTGTAGGTCAATGAATGGACCCTTCTTGAGAGAACGTGGCATGGCAATTCCTCAACTATTACTTAGTACGACGACGTACGATTAATTTATCTGTACGCTTGTTCTTACGTGTTTTAGCACCTTTGGTAGGCTTGCCCCATGGAGACACAGGGTGACGACCACCAGAAGTACGACCTTCACCACCACCGTGTGGGTGATCAACCGGGTTCATGGCAACACCACGAACTGTCGGACGAATACCACGCCAGCGGTTAGCACCAGCTTTACCTAGTGAACGAAGCATATGCTCAGCATTGCCTACTTCACCTAAGGTAGCGCGACAGTCAGACTCAACTTTACGAACTTCGCCTGAACGAAGACGTAGAGTCACGTATTGACCTTCACGTGCTAGGATTTGAACGTATGCACCAGCAGAACGTGCGATTTGAGCACCTTTACCTGGCTTTAATTCTACGTTGTGTACAGTCGAACCTACAGGCATATTACGCATTGGCAATGTGTTACCAGCTTTGATTGGTGCGTCAACACCAGACTGGATTTGATCGCCTGCTTTTAAACCTTTAGGTGCAATGATGTAACGACGCTCACCGTCTGCATATAATACAAGAGCGATGTTTGCGCTACGGTTTGGATCGTACTCTAGACGCTCAACAGTGGCTGGAATGCCATCTTTAGTGCGTTTAAAGTCAATTACACGGTAGTGCTGCTTGTGACCACCACCGATGTGACGAACCGTGATACGACCGTTATTGTTACGACCACCTGATTTAGAGTTTTTCTCTAATAGCGGAGCGTAAGGCTTACCCTTGTGTAGATCAGGGTTAACCACTTTAACGACGTGACGACGACCCGCAGAAGTTGGTTTACACTTTTGAAGTGCCATAATTCTAACTCCCCTTATTACTCGGCGCCGCCGACAAAGTCTAGCTCGCTACCTTCTTTAAGAGTAACGTAGGCTTTTTTCCAGTCTGAACGACGACCGAAACGCATACCAGTACGCTTTGTTTTACCCTTAACATTCAAAGTACGAACACCAGTTACTTCTACTTCAAAAAGCTTCTCAACTGCTGCTTTAACTTCAGCTTTAGTTGCGTCTTTAGCTACTTTGAAAACGATCGTGTTGTTTTCTTCAGCAGCAATCGTGCTTTTTTCAGAGATGTGTGGAGCAAGAATCACTTTTAAAAGACGTTCTTCACGGATCATGCTAGCGCCTCCTCAAGTTGCTTAACAGCACCTGCAGTAATAAGTACCTTATCGAAAGCGATTAGGCTTACTGGGTCAATGCCAGCTACATCACGCGTGTCAACCTTGTACAGGTTACGTGCAGAAAGGAATAGATTCTCATCTACTTCTTCAGTCACGATAAGCACGTCTTTAAGCTCAAGCTCTTTAAGCTTAGCTACTAGCTCTTTAGTTTTAGGTGCTTCTAAACCGAAGTTTTCAACAACCACTAAACGCTCTTGACGAACAAGCTCAGACAAGATGCTCTTAATCGCACCGCGATACATCTTACGGTTAACTTTTTGGCTGTGATCTTGCGGCTTAGCTGCAAAGCTCACACCACCGCTGCGCCAGATTGGGCTGCGGATTGTACCAGCACGAGCACGGCCAGTACCTTTTTGAGCGAATGGCTTCTTACCACCGCCTCTTACTTCAGAACGTGTCTTCTGAGCACGAGTACCTTGACGAGCACCTGCTGCATAAGCAACAACTACCTGGTGTACTAATGCTTCGTTAAACTCACGTCCAAAAGTAGCTTCGGAAACTTCAAGCGCGCCAGCGCCTTTAATTGCTAATTCCATCACTAAATCTCCAGGACTTATGCTTTAACAGCTGGTTTAACGACTACGTCACCGCCGATAGCGCCAGGTACTGCACCTTTAACTAAAAGCAGGTTACGCTCAGCGTCAACACGTACTAGTTCTAGGTTCTGAGTAGTAGTTTGCACATTACCCATTTGACCAGCCATTTTCTTACCTTTAAACACCTTACCAGGTGATTGGTTTTGACCGATTGAACCAGGAGCACGGTGAGACAAAGAGTTACCGTGTGTAGCGTCTTGCATGCTGAAGTTCCAGCGCTTAACACCACCTTGGAAACCTTTACCTTTTGAAGTACCAGTAACGTCTACTTTGTTTACATCGTTGAATAGTTCAACAGTAAGCTCAGCACCTACTTCAAAATCGCCTTCACCACCATTTAGGCGGAATTCCCACAGGCCACGACCCGCTTCAACACCCGCTTTAGCGAAGTGACCCGCTGCAGCTTTGTTTACACGGCTTGCTTTTTTCTCGCCTGCAGTAACTTGAAGCGCTTCATAACCGTCTGTTGCTTCAGATTTGATCTGAGTAACACGGTTAGGCGTCGCTTCGATAACTGTCACAGGGATAGATACACCATCTTCAGTGAAGATACGTGTCATACCCACTTTACGACCGACTAGACCTAATGCCATTTTCCTAAAACCTCTCTAATCTTCCGATTAACCCAGGCTGATTTGAACATCAACACCAGCAGCAAGGTCTAGGCGCATTAGAGCGTCTACTGTCTTGTCTGTTGGTTCTACGATGTCGATCAGACGTTTGTGGGTGCGGATTTCATACTGATCACGCGCATCTTTGTTTACGTGCGGAGAGATCAATACAGTAAAACGTTCAAAGCGCGTAGGAAGTGGGATTGGACCACGTACCTGAGCACCAGTGCGTTTCGCAGTTTCCACGATTTCCGCCGTTGATTGGTCAATCAAACGGTGGTCAAAAGCTTTTAGGCGAATACGAATGCGTTGATTTGACATTCTTAAACCTCAATTAAAAGAGCATTTAAAAAGAGCATAAAAAAACATCCAGGTCGAATTAAAACTAATTCGCTGGTTGCTTCCTTATTTCTACCATTGAATTCCAAATCGGAATTCCTGTTTGTTGGCTTGAAATCCAAGCCCTATATTTAATCTTTCTGACTACACTGTAGTAAGAAAGTCCGCACATTATAATGATATTGGTGATAAATGCAACAACTAATACTACGTTATTTTTGGTATGGATTGCTAAGCTACGTGTAGCTACGATTTTTGTGGGCCATGGTCCTACAAGTTGTTGTACTTATTCTTTGCATCTTTAACCTAGTTAGTAGCTCATCCAAAATGCTATAAATGGTCAGTCCAGTTAAAGCTTGGTATGCTATTGCAAAATTTTAAATATGGTGTTGTCATGAGAATCGTTTCTCGTATATTAAATCTATTCGCCCAGTGGGCTAATCTATTATTTGTCAAAACAAAATTACTACCAGACAACCCAGTAACACAGTTCAGCCTAAATCCCGAACAGCCTACTTTTTATGTTACTAGGCTTAATTCTCGTGCCGACCTTGCTGCATTAGATGCCGTTTGTAAAAAGCTGGGATTACCAAGAGCAACTCAACCACAACTCCTGGCTGGTAAAGAAATTGACCGCTTTATTGGTTTGCAAAATCCTACCCCTTTGTTTGCAAAAGTTGCAAAACCTAGCAACGCCCTTGCCACTGGTAAAGCGATCTTTACTGCCTTAAACAGTGATCCCAAGGCTCAGGCTCAAATTGTACCTGTTACCATTTTATGGGGTCGCAATCCAGGTAAAGAAAAACCAGGCATTGGCACGTTATTTTCGCATTCATTAACCCCCAGTTGGCTCCGGAAATTTTTTGTTGTACTGTTTTCGGGACGCGATAATTTAGTACGCTTTAGCCAACCTATCGATCTCAATCAATTAATCAACGACAAATCGGACGTAGAGGAATTGCCTCAAAAACTAGTGCGTGTTGCACGTGTGCACTTTCGCCGCCAGAAACTTGCCGCTACAGGCCCTAAACTGCCTTCTAGGGATCAGTTATTTAGCTCTTTACTCGCAGCACCCGCAATAAAAAAGGCGATTGCTGATGAGGCAAAAAGTAAAGGATTAAGTTATGAAGAGGCACGTCTCAATGCACAAGAGCTGCTTGAAGAAATTGCCGCAAACTACTCCGATGCGATGGTTCGCGTTGGCGATCGTATTCTGACCTGGCTTTGGAATAAACTCTACAATGGTATTGAGGTCAAATATGCAGAGCGAGTTCATCAATTAGCAGATAAGGGTCATGAAATAATTTACGTACCTTGTCATCGCAGTCATATGGACTATCTGTTGTTAACCTATGTTATCTATCATCAAGGACTTGTACCACCGCATATAGCCGCTGGAGTCAATCTTAATTTCTTCCCTGCTGGGGGGGTTTTCCGTCGTTCTGGAGCATTCTTTATTCGTCGTTCGTTTGCTGGCAACAAGCTTTACTCAGCCGTATTCAAAGAATATTTAAGTCAACTGTTTATCAAAGGCTACTCAGTAAAGTTTTACACTGAAGGAGGACGCAGTCGAACGGGACGTTTGCTGCCACCTAAAACGGGCATGCTGGCAATGACAATTCAGTCTATGCTGCGCGGTATCGACCGCCCGATCTCAATAGTGCCTGTGTATATTGGTTACGAGCATGTGATGGAAATTAATACCTACTTAAAAGAGTTGGCTGGCAATCACAAAAAGAATGAATCAATCTTTGCCGTCTTTAAAGCTATCAAGAATCTCAAAAATTACGGGCGTGGCTATCTAAACTTTGGCGAACCAATCAATGTTAATCAGTATTTAAACGAGCACCAAAGTAATTGGCGAGAGGCTATTCACCCTACAGACATTCAAAAGCCTCTGTGGCTGAACACCCAAGTGGCAGAGCTTGCTGATACAGTCATGATCAATATCAACAGTGCTGCAGCGCTCAATGCAATTAATCTATTAGCGACAATATTATTGAGTAATAGTCAATTCGCACTCAGTAAACGTAAGCTGTTAGAGCAGATGTCTTTTTATCTCACCCTACAACGCAGTGCCAAATATAATGAACAAGTCACAGTACCGGAAGATTCTGCTGAGCAGTTGCTTAGTCATGCATTAAAACTCAATAAGCTTGATGTATTATCAGATGAACTAGGGGAAATAATCGCCATCAAAGAAAAAGAGCGAACCTTGTTCAATTACTACCGTAACAACATTGTTCACCTATTCGCTGTGCCTAGCATCATCGCTCAGCAGCTATTCAATCGCTTTAGCGTAACAGTACAAGAGTACCAACAATTATTTGATGTAATTTACCCACTATTTGCCAAAGAGTGGTTCCTTACACCGATGCGCGAAGACTATATTACAGACATCTTAACATGCTTCGCACAGCAAGGGCTGATTGAGTTTGACGGTAAAACAGCTCACGTTATTAAAGGCAGTACAGGTCTAGCGCAATTAGAAATGCTAGGCAAAGTTAGTCAGTTAACACTCGAGCGTTATGCAATAACCGCCAGTTTAATACTAAAGAAACATGGCTGTACCCGCAAAACTCTTGAATCTGAAACTGAAGTCATTGCAAATCGACTCGGCACATTGCATGGCATTAAAAGCCCTGAGTTTTTTGATAAGAAAGTCCTCGTTGCATTTATCAATAGCCTCAAAGAGCAAGGGTTTATCAACGTGTCTGATGAGCAGTGCATTCACGCGCAAGAGAAGTTAAAAGTGCTACAGCAACACCTCAATGACTTATTGCCAGCACGCATTGGTGAGTCAATTCAAGATGCGCTCTGAGCAACCAAGAAGTAAAAGATGCCGCCGATAACTCGGCGGCTTAATTTTACTCGCCGCGCTGGCGCATCACCCCTTCTTGTATAGTTGAAGCAACGAGTTCACCTTGACGATTAAAAAACTGCCCGCGCACTAAACCACGGCCATTAGATGCACTAGGGCTATCTACGCTATATAAAATCCATTCATCCATTCGAAACGGTCTGTGAAACCACATAGCATGATCTATGGTAGCAACCTGCATACTTGGATGCAAAAACGATAGACCATGTGGCTGCAACGCCGTTGGCAAAAATTCAAAATCTGATGCATACGCCAACAAATAATTGTGTATACGCCTGTCATCAGGCAAGGGACCATTGCTTTTAAACCAAACATGGCGCTGCGGCTCTGTTATCTCTGGCTGGAATGGGTTTTGAAATTCTACTGGGCGCGTTTCAAGCGGCATATCACAGGTGAACTTATTACGCAGTTTTTCAGGGATCAATGCTTTATTTTCACGATAGAAGTCGATGGAAGACTTTAACTCTTCCGGCCCTGGCACATTAGGCATAGTGCTTTGATGTGACACCCCCGGTTCATCACCTTGAAAAGAGGCGGTCATATAAAAGATAGGCTTTCCATATTGAATTGCCCGTACCCGTCGAGTACTAAAACTGCGTCCGTCACGGATCACCTCTACATCATATACAATCGGCTTTTTTGCATCCCCCGGGCGCAAAAAATAGGAGTGTAATGAGTTCACATAACGACCCTCTGGCAAGGTGTATTTTGCCGCAGAAAGAGCTTGCCCCATCACCTGCCCACCAAATACCTGTGGAAACCCTAAATCTTGGCTTTGCCCTCGGTAAATACCTTGCTCTATCTCTTCAAGTTTTAAAAGCGATAGTAGATCAGTAAGAACCTGACTCATCGGGCCCCCTTATTTTCATCAGCTTAATTCAATAATCATAGTATAATAGTCAGCGCGATGAGTCACCTTCACACAAGCGGTAGCAACAATTATGTAGAAGCGTCGATTTACAGCTATTTCAGTATTAACAACAGCACGCAGGTAAAGCATGGCATATTGGTTATTTAAAACAGAACCCGACACATTCTCCATTGACGATCTTAGAGATGCAGGAAAACAAGGTGCTTTTTGGGAAGGGGTGAGAAATTACCAAGCCCGCAACTTTTTGCGTGATCAAGTTAAGTTGCATGACTTCGTTTTTATTTATCATTCGAGTTGTAAAATACCAGCCATTGTTGGTGTCGCTAAAGTCATAAAATCAGCGCAACCCGATCCGTACCAATTTGACAGCAAAAGTGACTACTTTGATGCTAAATCACGCACTGATGATCCGAGGTGGTACGGTGTAACGCTTGAGTATGTGAAACATGTCAGGCCAATCACCCTATCGTCTATTAAGGCAAACGTAAACATTACGGAGCTTGCTTTAAAAAAGGCAGGTAGACTTTCAATTATGCCAGTAAGCGGTCAAGAATGGCGATTACTTTGCCAAGATTAACGACGAGAACGTCGCTTACCTCTGCGTGGCTTGTGTGGATGGATACCTTCTTTAGGTATCATAGAAAAATATAACAGCAGCGCCAGCCATGAAAAAAGTAATGTGCCAAGTAGCCATCCATTCTTTTCATGGCCTTTTGTCCGTTTACTATTGAGGATCATTGCAAACGGAGCTAAATAAGCGCATACGCCAATAAATAATAAAATCAGCTCACTCATGATAAGCTTTGCCATGCAACTTCATCTGGTAATACCCGTTCAGTAGCAATGTAATGAAGAATGTCCCCCGCATTTACTGGGTAGTCCAAGGGCGGGTTTAATTCCATCGCTTGCGCACTCAAATCATGCGCAACACCCAACAAAATTGCATCATGTTTTTCTTTAAAATAATGAAATAATGCGCCAAATTGACACGTTTTTATACCAGAGGGTAACCGTAAACTAAATTGCGTATCGCCATGCAAAGTTGACAGTAACTCTTCTTGCACTCGACTAGAACCTGGGTCTTGCATCGCCCTAACCAAAATTTCTGCTGACTTACTAGACGAGCACTCCACATTTTGGCAATGAGCACGTAGCAAACTCACCTTGCTCTCATCCACAAAATGAGCACTAATGTGTGCCCCAGCTTGAACCATAGGACTTAGCTTTAAAGCGGTCGTAAATGTTTGATCGTCATCTTGCCCATCAATGATAATTTTATCCGCTTGAGCGATACCTATGCGAGCCAATTCTTCGTCATCTGTGAAACTTGATAACTTAGCAAAATCAACCTGAGAATAGCTCAATAAAGGATGCTCTATATCGTCAACGACAGCCAAAACGATACGTCTGTCTTGACGTTTTACATCTGCTAAAATGTAGTCAATCATCTTCTTGGTTCGAGTGGGATGCCAGCCAAAAATAATGATATGGTTACGTAAATGGTAAAAGTCTTTATCGCCAGTCATTGATCTTCTTATCCAAAATGTCATAAATTGACCCGCTTTGCCGAGTAAAATACCAAACAAAGCTAGCCCAAACGGGATCTGCACCAACGCAACAACCCAGCGGCCCAATTCCGTGGTTGCACTAAAATCACCATAGCCAACAGTAGAGGTGGTCACTATATAATAATAAATAAATGTGTTGGGTTCTATTAAGGCCTGCTCTCCTGCATAGTTCAGCAACCCCCAAACTAATGTTAAATGGCCAAGAGTCACGGTACTTAACAGTTGCCAACTTGCCTTATCCACATGCGCCTGCAACAGTACCAGTAAACGTTTAAATATGATTGGCATAGTATAATGCTGTTTATGATTCTATAACGTTACCTTACTTGATATCTATATGCTTGAAAACCTCATTAATTCAAACTACTTGGCAAACTAATAAGTAAAAACATCAGTACATTTGCTCTGGCGCTTACCTATTTTGCAAAGCTCGTATTTTGTTGCAACTTCAGTATACTGATGCATAATGCTTAGAAATAGGAAGGTGTCGTATGGCTGGCGTATTAGCTTCGGTAGATCAAAGAACGCAACTGGTTGGTGAAAACCGATTAGAGCTTTTATTGTTTCATCTACATAGCCGCCATTTTTTTGCGCTTAATGTCTTTAAAGTTAAAGAAGTCGTAAAACTACCACACCTAAATATCATGCCAAACGCTCACCCTAAAGTGTGTGGTGTGACCACGATTCGGGGAGAGTCGATCCCTGTTATTGATCTGCGCCGTGCGATTTGTATGCCTGAATGTGAGCGTGATGCAGACTGCAATTTAGTGATCACAGAATACAACCGCTCAGTACAGGCCTTCTTAGTTGGTAAAGTTGATCAAATCGTTAATACCACTTGGCAAGATATCATGCCAACTCCAAGCTCCGTCGGTAAGAACCACTATCTGACAGCTTTGACCAAAATCAAACGCGATAGCATCGAGCACATTGTTGAGATCATTGACGTCGAAAAAGTGCTTGCTGAAATTGTCGCCTACGATGTCGTTATCTCTGAAGATGTATTAGATAAAAGCATTATTGATGAGTTTCATGGGCGCAAGATTTTACATGCGGACGATTCACCTACTGCACGCCGTCAAGTTTCAGACACACTGGCACAACTAGGCATTGAAATCATTCCAGCAACAGATGGGCAAGAAGCGCTTAATGTGCTTAAACACTGGGCCGATGAAGGAATAGATGTAAATAAAGAGCTACTGGCGGTGATCACGGATGCTGAGATGCCCTCTATGGATGGATACCGACTCACCTATGAAATACGCAATGATAGCCGTTTAAAAGACTTATATGTGATCTTAAACACGTCGCTCAGCGGTAGCTTTAATAATGCCATGGTCGAAAAAGTGGGCTGTAACGCATTTTTATCTAAATTTCAGCCTGATCTGCTGGTTGAAGAAATACAAAACCGACTCAAAGCAGTACTAGACAAGGAATAACTGGTTATTTGTACAGTTAAACTTTGGTTTTTTATTCTTTAAAATCAAAGCGATAAATTTGTGTTGCACGCTTTTTAAAGCGCACAACTGGGCAACCCCCCCCTAACACAGGTATACTTTGCGTTCATTTTACTGAAATAGGCGTGGTAATGGACGTTTCTGAATTAATCGATGGCTTAAACGACAAACAACGTGAGGCAGTGGCTGCCCCGTTGCAAAATATGTTGGTTCTAGCGGGTGCTGGCTCGGGTAAAACCCGCGTCTTAGTGCACCGTATTGCTTGGTTAATGCAGGTAGAACATGCCTCAGCTTACAGTATCTTTGCTGTTACGTTTACAAACAAAGCAGCTAAAGAAATGCGAACTCGCGTAGAAGAAACATTACGCTCACCAGTAGGTGGCATGTGGATTGGCACTTTCCATGGCTTGTCGCATCGAATTTTACGCGCGCACCACCGTGAAGCGAACTTACCAGAAGCATTTCAGATTTTAGACACCGACGACCAAGTTCGTATGATCCGCCGCCTGCTGAAAGCGATGAATATTGATGAAAAGAAATGGCCAGCAAAACAAATCGCATGGTATATCAGCGCCCGGAAAGATGAAGGCCAACGTCCAAAAGATATTCAAGCCTATGATGTGAATGAACAACTATTACTGCGTGTGTACACAGCGTACCAAGATGCATGCGATCGAGCTGGGTTAGTCGACTTTGCTGAGATCCTACTACGCTGTTATGAGTTGCTACAACGACAACCCACCCTACTACGTCACTATCAACAGCGTTTTCGACACATGCTGGTCGACGAGTTCCAAGATACCAATAGCATTCAATATCGCTGGTTAAAACTCCTCGCGGGTCAGGAGAATACCATGATGATTGTTGGCGATGACGATCAGAGTATTTACGGTTGGCGTGGCGCAAAAATTGAAAATATCAAACGCTTCCTAGACGATTTCTCAGCTGAAACCATTCGCCTTGAACAAAACTATCGTTCAACCGCTACCATCCTAAAAGCATCAAATGCGCTTATTCAAAATAATGCTGAGCGTATGGGTAAAAGCTTGTGGACCGACGGCAACCAAGGTGAGCCTATCTCCATTTATGCCGCTTTTAATGAATTAGATGAAGCACGCTTTGTGGTAAGTAAAATTCGTACTTGGCTAAACGGCGGAAACGCCCTACAAGATTGTGCCATTTTATACAGAAACAATGCGCAATCTCGGGTACTTGAAGAGGCGATGTTACAAGAAGGCTTAAAGTATCGTATTTATGGCGGTATGCGATTTTTTGAACGCCAAGAAATAAAAGACGCACTCGCTTATCTACGTTTGCTCAGCAACCGCCAAGACGATGCCGCGTTTGAACGTGTGATCAACACACCTGCACGTGGCATTGGCGACAAGACCCTAAGCCACATTCGCGATTGTGCGCGCCATGAATCAATGCCGCTATGGTATGCTGCAAAAGCCGTGATAGAGCAAAAACATTTAGCTGGCAGAGCGGCAACCGCTGTGTCGCGCTTTATTGAGCTAATTGAGCAGCTGGATGACAAGCTCACTGAACTAGAATTATCAGAGCAAGCAAAAACAACCATTGAACTATCCGGTTTGATGGCCATGTACCAAGCAGAAAAAGGCGAAAAAGGCCGTGCTCGCGTAGAAAACTTGGAAGAACTGATCAGCGCCTGTGGTCAATACGAGCCGCCCATTGACGAAGACTTCAGTTCGCCATTACAAGGCTTTTTGGCTTATACCTCATTGGAGTCTGGCGAAGGACAGGCTGACGAACATGAAGATGCCGTACAAATGATGACCTTACACTCAGCAAAAGGCCTAGAATTTCCATTGGTATTTATGGTGGGGGTTGAAGAAGGTATGTTCCCTTCTCAACAAAGCCACGAAGAGTCAGGCCGCCTCGAAGAAGAGCGCCGCCTATGCTACGTAGGAATGACGCGGGCAATGGATAAACTGTATATTAGCCATGCTGAAAGCCGTCGCCTTTATGGCCAAGAAAAACATCATAGCCCTTCACGCTTTTTGCGAGAGTTACCACAAGAGTGTGTGGAAGAAATACGCATAAAAACGCAAGTCTCTAGACCCGCTAATAGTGGTCGCTTCGGTGCCTCTGTTACCCATGCGGCTTTTGAAGAAAGTGGCTATAACCTAGGACAACGTGTTCTACACGCAAAGTTTGGCGCAGGTACGGTATTAAACTACGAAGGCAGTGGCGCGCAATCTCGAATTCAGGTGAACTTTGATGATGTTGGCAGTAAATGGTTGGTAACAACGTATGCCCGTTTGCAAAGCCTCTAGCTTAGCGCCATTATTTGATGAGTTAGCTCATAACCAACATCGTCAACTTTTTTTACTGTGCGGCGAACATGACTGGGCCATTGAACAAGCTCAACGTTTGTTTACACCATCAACATCAGACTGCTTAGCGCTATCGAAGCATCCAAAGTTGGCCTGTGCATGCTGGCCCGAACACCTACACCAGATCCTTGGCCAAGAGTTTAAACTGGCTCTTTATGATGGATATGCTGGCATCGAACCAAATAAGCTGGCCGCGCTCAGTGGCACGGTTAAAGCGGGCGGACTTTTAATATTAATCCTTCCTGAGCTTAGTGACTTATCCCACTGGCAAGATCCGAGCCTTGCCATGTGGTGCTCTTATGGTTTTTCTGCGCAACAGAGTCCATTTTTGCAGCGTTGGCAAGCATTGCTCGCAACGCTAGATACCTCAATTCTCTCTCAGCGCGATGGCTTATCCTTGTCTTTGAAGGGATACGCTTCACAAAAACACATCGACTTTAGCGAGCAGCGCAATACGCTTGCCCAGCTTAAGAGGCAGCTAGAAAGCAAGAAGTCACAGCCCATTTTACTCAGTGCCGACCGTGGGCGCGGAAAATCGGCAGTTCTTGGTATGTTAGCAGCAGCAATGCATGAACAAACTTTCGTTATTTGTGCTTTGCAATACAGGGCGGTAAAAAACAGCTTTAAGCATCTAGCCGAACAGCTAGATATCACATATCAAGGCAATGAAAAACAAGTGGCCAATTTGCGTTTTATGCCACCCGATCAACTCTTAACAACGCCGTTAAGCGACCAGATATTACTTATCGACGAAGCCGCAGCGATCCCCGTCCCCGTGCTAATTGCACTAGTAAAAAAGGCAAAACGTTGCGTTTTTTCCAGTACTATCATTGGCTATGAGGGAAATGGACGGGGCTATACCCTTAGATTTAAACGCTATCTGTCTCAGCACTACCCTAACTTTCTATCGTTACAAATGCGTCAGCCGATCCGTTATCAGCTGCATGACCCACTAGAAGCACATATAAACCAATTATTTGCTTTAGATTGTCAATATCCAACCCCACAAGCGCTTGGCGAGTTAACTTATTCACGCCTTACGGTGAAAGAGCTAGCGCTCAATGAACCTTTGTTACATCAGGCTTTTTCGCTTCTCGTACTCGCGCATTATCAAACTACGGTAAACGATCTGCGGCAACTACTCGATAGTCCTTCACAAGCTATTTTCGTGATCAGAAACTCGCAACAACTGTTAGGTCTTAGCCTTGTTAATCTTGAAGGGCAGATTGGACATGAGCTACATAACGATATTGCCCAAGGCAAGCGCCGCCCAAAAGGGCACTTACTGCCTCAGCAACTGTTTGCATCGCAAGGTGACTCACAATTTTTAAACACGAAAATCGCCCGTATAGTGCGCATTGCGATTGCCCCAAATGTGCATAATCAAGGCCTAGGCACACAACTACTCAACTATGTAGAACAGCAGTTGGCTCAATCGGTAGATTATTTTGGCAGTAGTTTTGGCGCAACGCAAAAGTTACTTAATTTTTGGCAAAAGAGTGGCTACAAAGTGGTTCGGCTGGGGTATAAACAAGATAAAGCCAGTGGTGAATATGCCGCAATGGTAATAAAAAGTACGAGCAAAAACGACTCTCACCTTGATAGGCTTTGCCAACATTTTAGGATGAACTTTACCTATCAGCTAAGCAACCTCTACCAGCAACTACCTTGGCAATTAGTAAAATGTATTCTCGTTAGCATGCCAAACCAACACATCCCCAAGCATATAGAAGTGCAGTTAGACTATATGGTGAACAAAAATACGATGCTGGAGCAAGATAGTGCAACAGTATGGCAAATATTGCTTGCTTGTCCGACATTATTAAATGGATTATCAGACAGTTCACAGCAATTAGGTATTAGGCTATTATTACAAAATAATACTAAAGAGCTGCTTAAAGCAGAGTTACCTTCAAGCACCAATAAAGTGTTTGCTGCAGCCTTCAAAGCCCTGGTACATGAAATACATGAACAGCTTCAACTGCTACATTAAACTATTTTTTGCTGCCGCACTCTCTCTATTGAGTGTAAATGGATATGCAGATCAGCAACCAATAAAACTAGGTATGTCAATTGCGTTAAGCGGGCCAGCTCAGGAAATAGGTAAGCAACTACGCGACGGTGCATTATTGCATTTTGAAACCATCAATCAACAAGGTGGCATTGTAGGGCGAGCCATTGATCTACAGATTCGCGATGATGGGTATGAGCCAAACCGTACAGTACTCAACACTCGGCAATTCATTTACGAAAAAAAGGTTGATGCTCTTTTTGGCTACATGGGCACCCCCACCACTGCGGCAATACGCCCACTACTGGAACACAGTAAAACGCCTTTGCTTATGCCATTTACTGGGGCTGACTTTTTGCATAAAGCCGCTAACTATCGAGTTTTTAACTTAAGAGCGAGTTATCAAGATGAAGCAAACGAGCATGTTACCTATTTAATTAACGAGAAAAAAAATCACCAAATCGCACTGCTTATTCAGGCTGATGAGTTTGGCATCACGGTAGAGAAAAGTTTAACAATCGCACTTGCCAAAAAAAGCTTAAAGCCTAGTACCATTGCGCGCTTTAGACGTAATACAAACGATGTGCATAAAGCCTACGAGCAGATACGCAATAGTAATGCCACAGCCGTTATCATGATTGGCACCTACGACCCCTTAGCAACGTTTGTTAAATTGGCGGATGACGTGGAAGAAAAGCTCGAATTTACCAGCGTATCATTTGTTTCCAGTAAAGAGCTGTTTGCTCGGGTTAACTCTAAACATCCAATAATGGTAACCGAAGTCGTCCCAAACCCCTTGTTATGCCAAGCCATGTTATGTAAAACATTTCGTCGCATGGTTAAGCTCAAACCACACTTAAAAGTCGATCACATTTTATTTGAGGGCTACCTTAACGCACTGGTCTTTACACGTGCAGCAGCACAGTGCAAAGAGTCATACTCGGTGCAATGCTTACTCGATAAGTTACCTTGGGTTCTTGAGCATGACCGTGACTTGAAAATGCTTTTTAAACTCTCAAAACAGCAAAAGAAATTGCCGGTATATCGTTCATATTCACCATAATGTTCTATTCTTTAACAATACCATTGTGCTTGTTGAGGAAAATATGGATTTAATCAACTTTCGAGTCGGACAAAAAACCATTTCACTGAAAATTTTGGACATTCTGCTTACAGAGCGCTATGAGGGAAACCTAACATCTTTACCCAACGGTAACCCCAGTTTTTTAGGTGTAAAAGATTATATGGGCACCCCAACACCCATTTTTGATCTAAGTATTATCTTAAACAATCAATCATCTTACGAAATAAATACCGCATTGGTAGAGCTTTTACGTAGCAAAGAAGAAGAACACAAAAGCTGGTTACATGCGCTAGAGAGAAGTGTGATGAAAGGTGATGCTTTTGATAAAGCAAGAGACCCAAAACAATGTGCATTTGGACAGTGGCTTGATAATTTTAAAACTGAAAATGAAGATTTGAAAGCCATACTACATCGCTTTGAAGAGCCGCATAATCGCCTACATTCACTGGCAGACAAATTGCTTTTATTATGCGAGCAAGATAAGCAACAAGAAGCCATTGTAATGCTGGAAAAAGAGCGCTCAACAACCTATGTCAAACTAATGCGCTTGTTTGAGTCTGCAAGAGAGCAAATTAGCCTAGACCATAAGCCAATCATTGTATTTACTACACAAGATGGACAAAAGCCTCACATCGGCCTGTTAGTGGATCAAGTTGAAGACAACATGCATTGTGAAGAAGAAGAAATTAAATCTCTCAGTGAAATTACCAACATTGGTTTTGAAATAGACCCACAAACCAGAAAAATGATGCAAGGATTAATTAAGCGCGGAGATACGCATACGGTGTTAATTGATCCGAGTGCGATATTTAGACCCGAACATTTGCAAGGTTATGAGCCAGAAGAAACCGAAAGCTACGGCTTGTTTTAAATTTATATTTTGCGAGCAAACAAAAACGCCGCTGTCACAGCGGCGTTTTTTTTATTCTAACCAAATTAGTCTTTTGCTTGACGACTTGCGCGCTTACGCTCACTTTCAGTTAGTAACTTCTTACGAATACGGATATTCTCAGGAGTTACTTCAACTAGTTCATCATCATCAATGAATTCAAGTGCTTGCTCAAGTGACATTTTAATAGGCGGCACAAGTGTTTGTGCTTCATCTGTACCTGATGCACGTACGTTTGTTAACTGCTTACCTTTCAAAGCGTTTACCGTTAGGTCGTTATCACGGCTATGAATACCAATAACCATACCTTCGTAGACTTCTACACCGTGACCGATGAAAAGTTTACCACGTTCTTGTAGGTTAAATAGTGCGTTAGTCAGTGCCTTACCCGTTGCATTGGCGATCAATACACCATTCTTACGTTTACCGATTGAGCCACCTTTATGAGGACCGTAATGATCAAAAGTGTGATACATCAAGCCAGAACCTGAAGTCAACGTCATGAAATCAGTTTGGAAACCAATTAAACCACGGCTAGGCATCATGAAGTCTAAACGTACACGGCCTTTACCATCAGGGGCCATATCCGTCATTTCAGCTTTACGCAGACCAAGCTGTTCCATGATAGAACCTTGGTGCTCTTCTTGTACGTCAACCGTTACTGTCTCGAATGGTTCTTCTAATTGACCATCAACGTCACGTAAAATTACTTCAGGACGTGAAACTGCCAATTCATAGCCTTCACGACGCATGTTTTCGATCAAAATACCTAAGTGCAATTCACCACGACCAGATACGCGGAAGCTATCAGGGTTATCCGTCTCTTCAACACGAAGTGCAACGTTGTGTACTAGCTCATTTTGCAAACGCTCAAGAATATTACGTGAAGTCACGAATTTACCTTCTTGACCTGCAAATGGTGAAGTGTTCACAGAGAACGTCATGGTTACTGTTGGTTCGTCAACAGACAATGCTGGCAATGCTTCAACCGTATTCACATCACAAATTGTGTCTGAAATTTTCAGCTCACCTAAACCAGTAATAGCGATGATGTCGCCAGCCTGTGCTTGCTGTGCTTCGTGACGGTCTAGACCAAGATATGTTAATACCTGACCTACTTTACCGTTACGTGTTTTACCATCAGCGCCTACCACAGTTACCTGTTGGTTTACTTTAACAGTACCGCGCTTGATACGGCCTACACCAATAACACCAATGTAAGAGTTATAGTCAAGTTGCGAAATCTGCATCTGGAAGCCACCATCAGGATCGGCATCTGGCGCAGCTACTTGCTCAACAATCGCTTCAAACATTGGTTGCATATTGTCTGAAGGCTCGTCTAGGTCAAGCGTGGCCCAACCATTGATAGCAGATGCGTAAATCACTTGGAAGTCCAATTGATCATCCGTTGCACCTAAGTTATCAAATAGGTCAAATACCTGATCCATAACCCAATCAGGGCGTGCACCTGGCTTATCAATTTTGTTGATAACAACAATAGGCTTAAGACCTAACGCGAATGCCTTTTGCGTTACGAAACGCGTTTGTGGCATAGGGCCTTCTTGTGCATCAACCAGTAGCAATACTGAGTCAACCATTGAAAGAACACGTTCTACTTCACCACCGAAGTCAGCGTGTCCCGGAGTGTCTACGATGTTAATGTGGTAATCGTTCCACTCAATCGCGGTGTTTTTAGCTAGGATGGTGATACCGCGCTCTTTTTCGATATCGTTTGAATCCATTACACGCTCTTCGTTACCGCCGCGTGTCTCTAGCGTACCTGATTGCTCAAGCAACTTATCAACTAGGGTTGTTTTACCGTGGTCTACGTGGGCGATAATCGCGATATTACGTAATTTTTCAATGCTCATGTTTATAACTCAGATAATTACTCAAAAGAGTGGGTTAATCCTATACACCTAATTGTGCAAAACAGTCTATAAATTGACCGCTAGGATTTATAAAGTGGCGTATTATCCCCTAATAACGTCATAGATGAAAGTTTATGCAGCATTATTTTTTTGTTACGAGCTGCAAATTACCTATTTTTAGGCATTATTAACAATATTAAGCAGCTTTTCTGGGATAGTTAGGGGTTTATAGTACGATGTTAAATAAGGAAAATCGCTATAGAGTACATGAAAGTGAAGACTGCGCTGTAATTAAATCGAAGCGCTTAATTGTCACCTTGATATTTCATAAATAAATCATCAATACCGCTTAGAATACAACAACACTCAGATCATAATAACTCATCTATTTTACATGCCACACAATGCGCCAAATAATGACGTGTCGCAATGAAAAAGCACTCAAGTCAGCTATACTCAAAGCGCACCATAGGTGTGCATATGCGGATCATTTTGGTGCACCATAGCAGTGCGAGTGATAACATCAAAAAAACAAAGTGTTATTTTTCAATATATTGCAAAATTGGCACATATTAAGCTTACAAAAACCGCAATCGCATTAAGTTAATGCAGCAAGCATAAAAAACCCAACGAGTCGGAGGACACATGTCACAATCGGTTTTAGATTTTATCAAAGAAAATGACGTTAAATTCGTAGATTTACGTTTTACAGATACCAAAGGTAAAGAGCAGCACGTTTCTATTCCTCATCATCAAGCCGATGAAGACTTCTTCGAAGACGGTAAAATGTTTGATGGCTCTTCAATTGCTGGTTGGAAAGGCATTAACGAATCTGACATGGTATTAATGCCAGACGCTGCATCAGCAAAGCTTGACCCATTCGCTGAAGAAACAACCATGATCGTTCGTTGTGACGTTGTTGAGCCAAACACTCACCAAGGCTATGAGCGCGACCCTCGCTCTGTTGCTAAACGTGCTGAAGAATATATGCGCTCAACGGGCATCGCTGACACCGTATTGTTTGGTCCAGAGCCTGAATTCTTCCTATTTGATGATGTTAAGTTCAAAACTGACATGTCTGGCTCTATGTACAAAATTGATGCACAAGAAGCATCTTGGAACTCAGATAGAGACTATGAAGGTGGTAACACTGGTCACCGTCCTGGCGTTAAAGGTGGTTACTTTCCAGTTGCCCCCGTTGATTCATCACAAGACTGGCGTTCTGCGACCTGTTTAGTACTTGAAGAGCTTGGTCAAGTTGTTGAAGCACACCACCACGAAGTGGCAACGGCGGGTCAAAACGAAATCGCTACGCGCTTTAATACCATGGTATTAAAAGCAGACGAAATTCAAGAAATGAAATACGTTATTCACAACATGGCGCACCTTTACGGTAAAACGGCAACTTTCATGCCTAAGCCAATCGTGGGTGATAACGGTTCTGGTATGCACTGTCACCAGTCTTTAGCTAAAGATGGCAAAAACATCTTCGCAGGCGACAAGTACGGCGGCCTTTCTGAAGAAGCGCTTTACTACATCGGTGGTATCATCAAGCATGCTAAAGCAATCAATGCATTTGCTAACGCGTCAACTAACTCATACAAGCGTTTAGTACCAGGCTTTGAAGCCCCTGTTATGCTTGCATACTCTGCACGTAACCGTTCAGCTTCTATTCGTATTCCTGTAGTACCTTCAGAGAAAGCTCGTCGTATCGAAGTGCGCTTCCCTGATCCAACAGCAAACCCATACCTTGCATTCTCAGCAATGTTAATGGCTGGCCTTGACGGTATCAAAAACAAGATCCACCCTGGCGATGCGATGGACAAAGATTTATACGACTTACCAGCTGAAGAAGCTGCTGAGATCCCAACTGTTGCGTCTTCACTAGACGAAGCATTGGCATGTCTTGACGCAGACCGTGAGTTCTTAACTCAAGGCGGCGTATTCACTGACGACTTAATCGATGCTTACATTAAGCTTAAGTCTCAAGAAGTGGAAAAACTGAACATGACAACTCACCCTGTTGAGTTTGAAATGTACTACAGCGTTTAATCGCGCAAATTAAATCATATGTGTTCTCAAGCCCGCTTAAGCGGGCTTTTTTGTAGTAAAACAACATGTTTAATACTAAAGTATAGCTGTGTTAAATAAATTAAGGGACGCTGAAGATGAGACGTATTTTGTTGGTATCATGCCTTGTACTAACTTTTTGCGCCATGGCTTCGCAGCCAAAAGTTTACCGATGGAAAGATGAAAACGGTAACTGGGTATTTTCAGATGTGCCCCGTCAAGGCTCAGAGCGAGTCAACCTCAATAAGCCCATCAGTATACCCACAGCAGATACATCCGTCTTAAGCACCACAAAAGAAAAAAAAGCGATAGCATACGAAGTTAAAATATCCTCCCCTGGGAGCGAGCAAACACTCAGAGAAAACACAGGTACCGTGTATGTGACTGGTCAAGTAAAGCCTGTATTTAGCAAAGGTCTCACCGTACAATTATCTTTAGATGGCAAAATTGTCAGTGATAGACAAACCAACACCACCTTTGCACTGAAAAATGTTGATCGAGGCGAGCATAAACTCATTATGTATTTATTCGACGAGCACGGCGCAAGAATTGCAACTAGTCCCGCAAGTACATTTTATTTACACCGAGCAAACCGCATTAATCCATAGCTCAGGGTATATACACGTGATATAGTGCACCAACTTGGTGCAAAAAAAGTAGTAGGTGATCCATCATGGTACAAAGTACCCACCCATTTTTAAATGCGCTTTGGCATAACTTATCAACTTGCGTATTCTTACTCGACAGCAAATTTGTAATTCAATATGCCAACAACAGCTGCAGCGAACTCGTTGGCTTGGGCCTAAAACGCCTAATCGGATTACCAATTAATGATATCTTCAGCCATCATCATATTGACTTTGAACGCCTCGCTCAATACGCCTTAAACGATGGTGTTGACTGCCAACAGCATAGAGTTGACGTGGTGTTTATCGATAATCGCGCAGCCACGCTTAACCTGCATGCTAGGCGCTTAAACCATCAAGATGATGCCTATATTTTACTCGAGTGCCGCCGCATCGATGATGAAGTACGCTTTGACCAAGCATCAAATCAAATGCATCAATACCAAGCTGCACGCACTTTGATCCGTGGACTTGCACATGAAATAAAAAATCCTTTAGGCGGGATCAGAGGAGCGGCGCAATTATTGCAGTACGAGACCTGCCAGCAAGAACGCGATCAATGCGCACAGCTGATAATAGAACAAGCAGACCGATTAACCGAGTTGGTAGATAAATTACTGGGTCCAAATCAGTTACCAAATAGAGCACCATGTAATATCCATCAAACGCTCGAGTCGGTCATAAAACTCAGTATGTTAGATAACGCGAGTCAAATAGCGTTGCTAAAAGACTACGACCCTAGCATACCCGACATTGTTATCGATCAGTCTAAAATTCAGCAGGTTGTATTAAACATTGTGAGAAATGCACAACAAGCGTTAGAACACACTGTTGAGGGCTGTATTACATTAACCACGCGGATTAAACATCGCATGCGCCGTGGTGAGAGGTTAATGAAAAAGGCGTTGCTCATTCAAATTACCGATAATGGTCCGGGTATCGCAGAAGAGTTAAAAGATACTTTGTTCTATCCGATGATCACCAACAAAGATGGTGGCTCAGGACTAGGCTTATCCATTGCGCAAACCATTGTTGAACAACATGGTGGCTTGATCGATTACGATAGTTGGCCTGGACATACCGAATTTAATATTTACTTGCCGTTTGACAACAGCGGCACGGGAGCAAGTAATGAAAACAGTCTGGCTCGTTGATGATGATGCCTCAATCAGGTTTGTATTAGATAAAGCACTGTCGCGTGCAGGTTTCACCACTGAAAGTTTTGCCAATGCGCAAGATGTATTAACAGCGTTATCTTATAGCCAGCCCGCAGTATTGATCTCTGACGTGCGCATGCCCGGTATGGACGGTATGGCTCTGCTTGATGAAATCTCTACGCAATATCCAAACCTGCCGGTGATCATCATTACTGCTCACTCGGACTTAGATTCTGCCGTTAACGCCTTCCAAAAAGGGGCATTTGAGTATTTGGCTAAACCATTTGATTTAAACGAAGCGACGGCGCTCGTCGAACGTGCCTATCAAGCAAGTCAGCAAGCACGCAAAACTAAACGCCAGGTGCAAGAGCAAAATCATCCAGATATCATAGGTGAAGCCCCTGCAATGCAAGAAGTCTTTCGCGCGATTGGAAAGCTCTCAGCCTCCAGCATGAGTGTGTTGATCAATGGTGAATCAGGCACGGGTAAAGAGTTAGTCGCTGGTGCATTACATAATCACAGCCCAAGAAAAGAAAAAGAGTTTATTGCCCTTAATATGGCAGCCATTCCAAAAGACCTTGTTGAATCAGAACTATTTGGCCACGAAAAAGGCGCCTTCACTGGCGCTGATAGCATGCGCCGAGGGCGTTTTGAGCAAGCCAACGGTGGCACCTTATTTTTAGACGAAATCGGGGATATGCCACTCGATGTGCAAACGCGTTTATTGCGAGTACTTGCAGATGGTGAGTTCTATCGCGTTGGGGGGCACCAAAGTGTCAAAGTAGATGTGCGTATTATTGCCGCCACACACCAAGACTTAGAAACGCTGGTTAAAAAAGGCCAATTCCGTGAAGATCTCTTTCACCGGCTAAATGTTGTGCGCTTAAAGCTACCAGCGCTGCGCGAGAGAACCGAAGATATTCCAAAACTAGCGCAACACTTTTTGGCTCGCAGTGCCAAAGAACTGCAGGCAGACTCTAAAATCCTAAGTAATGAAGCAATTGAAGTCATGCGCCTTTATCATTGGCCTGGTAATGTACGTCAGTTAGAAAATACCTGCCGCTGGTTAACTGTTATGGCACCAGGGGAGCTGATCAGTGCCCATGATTTGCCCGAAGAGCTATCAGTACATACCCCTAGTGAAGAGGCCCAAGGGGATTGGCTGGACGCTTTCCAACAATGGTTAAACCTGGAACTTAAACAAGGTAAAGAGAATATTTGGCCAGCTGTACAAGCCCAACTAGAAGTGCGCCTGATCAAAACCGCCCTCAATGCTTGTCATGGCCATAAGCAAGATGCTGCACTTAAAATTGGCTGGGGTCGAAATACCCTAACCAGAAAGCTTAAAGAGCGCAATATCCACGAATAACAACAGCTAGGCTGCATAAACTGTGCAGCCACATTTATCTTATATCGTTAATATCTATCAGATATCGCGTTAAAGGTATTGATCGAAAGTGAAAAAGTCGACACTATTTGGCTAAATAGTTCATAAGTCTACATCATGAAATTACTTGAAAATGTGCCGCTGTTCAAACAAATGGAAATCATTAATAGACTGGCGTTTTTTAATGACTTTACGATTTCAGAAAGGCAAGTATTGCTAGAGTCTTTCAGTCACTTGTACCTGGTACATAGCGGGCGTTATGCTTTTAAACGCTTTGAGTTAGATAATCGATTATTTATTGTTCTCAGTGGCGAGCTTATTATCTTTAATAAGAACGAACTGTTAGAACTTGGCCGTATTACCCCTGGAGAATTTATTGGTGAAGGCGCGTTTATTTGTAAACGTGAGCATTCAATCAGCGCCAAAGCGATCAAAGACAGCATTTTGCTGGCGATAACCCCTGATGCTATGACCCGCCTACCAAACGTCATTCGTGAAAAGGTCAAAGATAAAATCATTGAGGGAATGAGTTTACGTATTAATAAACTCAGTGGTTTTATTGAAGACAATATGTAATTAACCTCAGCTGCACATAAGAGAATTTGCCCAATAAAGCTATTTCACTCACTCTCTTCGTTATTTTCATTTGTAATAGCTCGCTATTACTTCACGAAAATGCCTTGATAGTGAGCGAAATATCGTCATTGGATATTGAAGGGGTTGCAATATCTCTCTTCTGAGCTATCAAAACTCTTATCCGCAGCTGAGGTTAATTAATCAGTTTTGACAATGAAGGACAAAAGGCCGAATAAATTCGACCTTTTTGGTTACAAACTTGCGATCTTTACGATTCTGCTAATAATTGCTCAAAAGCATTAAACAGTCGTTCTAGCTCTTCTATCGTGTTGTAATGCATACAGCCGATACGCACAACGCCGCCTTTATCCATCACGCCCAATTGCTCGCATAAGCCTTGTGCATAAAAGTTGCCATCCCAGACACACATATGCTGTTTGCCTAAAAACTCAGACACAGCTCTGGGTGCCAAACCTACAAATGTAAGTGCGAACGTAGGCGTACGCTCTGCCAAGCGCGCTTTATCAGCAATACCAAATAGTGAGATCTGCGGAAACTGTTCAAGACGCGTTAGGAAGTATTCACTCAACGCCATTTCATGCTGCTTGGTTTTCACAAACGCGGTGGTTAAACGCTCACGTCGCGGCGTGTCTTCGCTCATACCACTGAGTGAAGCAATATAGTCAATCGCTGCAATTACACCCGCTAAGCCTTCAAAGCTTTGTGTACCCGTCTCCCAACGACCTGGGATAACATCTTTAGCAGGCTCCACCTTGTATGGCGTAAACCCTTCTAAGTGCTCGCGCTTGCCATAAACAATCCCCACATGTGGACCAAAGAACTTATAGGCTGAGCATGCTAAAAAGTCACAATCAAGCGCTTGTACATCGACAAGTTCATGCGGCGCATAGTGCACAGCGTCCACATAAACCAGCGCACCAACTTGGTGCGCAAGTTCCACTATTTGCTTGATGTCATTAATCGAGCCGGTGGTGTTTGAGGCGTAAGTGACCGCCACCAATTTTGTGTTATTGTTCAGCAAGCTTTTATAGTGCGCCAAATCAAGTGTGCAATCATCTTCATTAATTCGCACAGCGTGCACACTGGCACCTTTATCTTCTGCAGCTTGTCGCCACGAAGAGACATTCGAATAGTGATCTGCATTGGTCACGATAACCTCGTCACCCGTTTGCCAATCACGAGAAATTGCGCGACTAAAGCTAAAAGTTAAACTCGTCATATTCGCACCGAACACAATCTGCTCTTTGCACGGTGCATTTAATAAATCAGCCACTGCTTGACGTGCATCATTCATCAAGTTGACCGTTTTATCACTTGAGAAAAAAGCACCACCTAAATTTGAGTTGTAATAACCCAAGTAGGCCGACATAGCGCTCAGTACAGACTGTGGCACCTGCGCCCCACCCGGCCCATCTAAAAACAGAGGTGCCTGACCATTTACTCGCTGCATAAGTGCCGGGAATTGACGTCTTACTTGTATAAGATCCATAGCATACTCTTAAGCTGTAAATACAAAGCAATCTAGGTAGCCGACTTTATCAGCATCTAGCTTGTTCATTGGCGTAGCGTTATGCCAAACCTGGCGGTCATTGATCAAGGCAAATAGGCCATCTTTGATCTCCATTTTAAAGCATGGCTCTGACTCTTTGTTTTCGTAAACAAGTAGCTCACCACCTGCGATATTTTCGTGAGACACCCCACATACACAAACATGATCAAAGCCATCTTGGTGAATACCTTCAGGCGCAGGAGGCGTATCTGATTCAATCGCTAACATGCGAAACTGATGCACTTCAATATTGCGCTCATCGCCAATGCCTGTCATTTGTTTGAATTCACTTAGTAAATGCTTAAAGCCATCGCTGTTGAGTAAGTCGGTGTCGAGATTTTCATATACTCGCTCAACATTACCTTGAAAGGTATTTATTGAATCATCTTGAACAAATGCTTTGGTTGGCTGCACTGAAACCGTGTTATCTGCAAATTTTAAAACCGAATAACGGCGCTTTCTAAATGCACCATCTGCGTAAGGGTTGTCAGGAAGTTGATTAAATGAGGGCTTAACTGCTTCGATATGCGCTTGTTGGATAAAACGCAGTTGAAGCAGATTCTGGTTGTTTACTGCTGTCATTTCGCTGCCGCCTATTAATGTAAAATTAGCGACAATTCTAATCGAAATGGAAATAAATACTGCCTAATTTACCCGTCATTTGTCATAAAAATTAAATTACTAAACTAAAAAAATACCGAAAACAGGCAATCTAATCCAAGCTACAACCTTTCTCCCGAGAGTACCAATAGATAATCCCAAAAACAGTTTAAAACGCCCCGAATAGCTTGTCACCATGTAAACGTTTCAGCTCTTTTACCTGCCGGCGACTTATACTCACCTGAACTGTCGATTGCATCGTCGCAATCATCGTCGACGAGGAGCTTGCCTCAAAGCGCACCACTTTATCTAAACGAATAATTTCAGAGCGATTAGCTTTAAAGTATTTGTTATTGTCAAGGCGTTGCTCAATACGGCTAATGGGGGAGCGTAGGTAAGTTTTTCCGTAAGTCGTGTAAAGCGCAACATCATTGCCTACGACCTCAAACCTTTCCACCTGATCTAACCGTGTCATACGCTGAACTTCGCTAAATTTAAGTAATAATTGATAGTTATCAGGTAATGGGGGATCTCCTCGTTCAGTAAAGTCACACCGCTCAATTGCTTGCTTTAAACGCTCGACGCGCACCGGCTTAACCAAATAGTCGACCGCTTTTAAATCGAATGCATCAACAGCATACTGTGCGTAGGCTGTACAAAATATAAACTGTGTTTTGCCTCTCAATTGCACCGCGGCTTGGATCCCCGATATATTTGGCATATGAATATCTAAAAAAACCAAGTCAGGTTCAAGTTCATCGAAGTTATCGATAAGCCCTTGCGCGTTTTCATACTCGGCAATAATTTGTATATCATCAAAGTTGGCAAGTAACCTTTTCAAGTCTGCTCTTGCCAATCTTTCATCGTCAACGACTACCGTTTTAATCACGATTTAGCTCCAAGGTTACTATGAAATTCTGATGTTGCTTTGTATATGTTAAATATCCGGAATTACCATAGAGTAAACGCATTCTTCGCTTTAGATTCTTCAACCCAGTCCCCGTACCATGGACGTTACTCACATTGGCAATTGGGTTTTCAATCGTTAATTGCCAACGGCGCTCATTAATATGCTTCGCAGTCACCGTTATAGCCCCTTGCACATTAAAACCCACTCCATACTTAATTGCATTTTCGAGCAAGCACAACAAGGTAAAAGTGGGTAAGCTATACTGCCAACAACTCGGCGCTATATCCATTGTGAGATTTAACTGTTCATCAAATCTAATTTTCTCAATGTCGACATATCGTTTCGCGATTTTCCACTCATCTTGCAAGCTTGATATAGGCGCCCTATCAAACTGCAATTGATCACGAAACAGCTCAGCCAAACATAAAAGCATTTCTTCGGCTTGTTCTTTATCTTCATGAATAAGCGCACGAATAGAGTTGAATGAGTTAAACAAAAAGTGGGGGTTAAGTTGATTAAGCAATAAAGTACTCTGTAAGTGTTTTAATTGCTGAATCATTGTTTTTCGATCCGCATAAACACACGCCAAGCTATAACAGACACTCCAGGCAACAAACAGTAAAACGTAGTTTGAAATTGGCAACATCAAAGTAAAGAGCCACTGCTGCAACCCCATTGAACTTGATAATAAACTCATGTTCATCTGCTGCCACATCGACAATAGCAATGAATTCCACATCATGCCATGCCCTGTGGTCAGGCCTACTTGCAGCAGTGATACAAGAATAATTAATATCACACTACTCAATGAACTCAGTGCACTGATAGGCTTTTGGAATACGTATACATGAATAAAAGGCCTTAGCAATAAGTGAGAAAGAAGCAAAAAATGTAAGGCGTCCGTTATTGCAAGTAGCCACAACTTAACACTTTGCCCGGTTAGCTGCTCGTCAACCAACGTATAGCCATGTTGCACATACACAAAGGCCACAACAATACCGACAATCCCTTGCAATACAAAGTATTCTTTAGAAGCCTGCAATAAAGACATCGCCTTGCTTGCCAGCAACACAATGTCTTGTCTAACTCTATTCATACCTAAGGGCGTCTATCGGGTCGAGCCTAGATGCTTTAATCGCTGGCGCTAAACCAAAAAATACGCCGACAAAAGTGGTAAAACCAAATGACAACCAGATAGCCCAAGCAGGCACTAAATCGAGCGCAGAAGAGGAAGGTAACAATATTGCAAACATCGCGGCAGCTGACAGGCCGATCAGTAACCCGACCACGCCACCAAGAATAGACAACATCAATGATTCGATTAAAAATTGCATCATGATAAATTGTGGTGTCGCGCCCAATGACTTAACGATACCAATTTCTTTGGTTCGTTCCGTCACCGATACCAGCATAATATTCATAACACCAATGCCGCCCACAAAAAGGCTTAAACCAACAACACCGGAGGTCACCATCAACACCATATTTACGATGCTATCAAACTTCTCCTGCATCTTTTCTGCTGTGATAAACTCGAAAGTATCTTGCTCACCGGGTTGCACGCCCATACGATAACGAACTAATTCACTGATTTGCCCTTTAATCGCATCAAAGTGAACGCCTTCTTTTGGTCGAAATAGAATGGTTAAATTATTAGAAATCGAATCCCCATAAATCGACCTCAAGGTATTGAGTGGCACAATAATATAATTATCTTGGTCAAACCCAAACAAAGACCCGCGTCGCTCACCCACCCCAATTACTCGCAGCCAATCGTCATTGAGGCGCACAAAATGCCCCACAGGGTCTTTTGGCAAGTTAAGATTTTTCAACACAGTAGCGCCTAAAAATACAACACGTCTGCGATACTGATCATCACTTGGTGACAAGAACCGTCCAAATTCAGGGTACACCTTGACCACTCTTTGATACACACTGTCAGTACCTATCAATTGCGTTGAGATACTCTTTCCTGAATATTCTATATTTGCAGAAAACTCAGTCGGTTGCATAGACGGTGATATATCTCTTATAAAATCAGCTTTATTTTTCAACCAGATATAATCATCATAATTAAGTTCTTTTTGCTGACCAAGTAGCCTCTGTTGTTCTGACGTTTTCGCTGTCAAAGTCACCATATCGCTGGCAAAATCATTGAGCTGATTACCAATCATCGAACTCATACCATTCATAACAGCAACCACGGTTACTACCGCAGCAACACCAATCACAATGCCTAAGGTCGTTAATATACTCCTCAGCCCATTACTGTATATCGATATCGCGGATGCTTTTAAACACTGCCAAAGCATATTCAGAAACTTAAACATATAACACCGCCTTTTCAGAATTAGCTTGAGGCACCATCGTCAACGTATCTTGAGACACTTCGCCATCAACAATACGAATCGTTCTTTGACAATGCTCGGCTATGTGCTGCTCATGTGTCACAAGTACAATGGTGTGTCCCTCTTGGTGCAATTCATCAAACAACTGCATAATTTCATCGGTCGTTTTGCTATCAAGGTTACCCGTTGGCTCATCGCCCAATAGTATTGTTGGTCTAGTAACCAAAGCACGCGCAATCGCTATTCGCTGCCGTTGTCCACCAGATAGCTGGTTTGGTAATAAGTTCGCTTTATGCGCTAAACCAACTCGCTCCAAAGCATAAAATGCCGCTTCCTTGCGCGCGTTATCAGACATCCCTCTATAAATCAGAGGCTGCATTACATTTGCCAAAGCCGTCACTTTAGGTAGAAGATTAAAGCTTTGAAAAATAAACCCTATCTCTTTATTCCGAACGCTTGCTAGCCGGCTCTGACTCAATCCCGCAACATGCTCATCATTTAAAATATATTCACCTTTAGAGGGTGAATCTAAGCAACCCAAAATGTTCATTAATGTTGACTTGCCAGAGCCTGATGGTCCGATAATTGCGTTGTAGCTATTTTCATAAATTTCTAAATCGATACCATTTAACGCGTAGAATACTTCATCGCCAAGCTGGTATGATTTACAAATATTTTGTAATTGAATGACCGCCCTGCCGTTCATGTTCTCTCCTATAAACTGCTGGTATTCACGCGCACATTATCTCGCAATGAATAAAGTGTTCGCCCAGGACCGGTAATAACAAGTTGATCTTGATCTAAACCTTCTAACACAACTTGCTGTGTATCGTTTGAAATCCCCAAACTAACAGGTTGACGCATCGCTCGGTCATCTTTCACAGTCCAAACATAGTGATCTGACTCATCAGCCGCGTTTTGCTGCACTGCAGCGATGGGAATATGGATCGCTGGATTCGAGTGATTGTGAATGATCTCTGCACGGCAACTCATACCAGCAAACAGTTTTTGTTCGTGCTCACCAAGCTCAAGCTTCAACAACATCACTAAGCCTCGGTTTTTATCAATACGCTTTGCAAGCGGGCTTATTTCAGCAACCTTTGCCATGATCGGCTTTTGAGGTTGCGTTGCCGAGAAAACCTTAACCTGTTGACCTAGTTGAATATTGCCAATGTCAGCTTCATCTACACGCAACTCAACTTCTAAAGAGTCAGGGTCGGCCAACTCTAACAATGCAGAACCAATAATATTTGTCGTACCGGCTACCACGGTTTCACCTTTTTTCACGCCAACCTGCGTGATCACCCCTGAAATTGGCGCCCTAAACTCTGTTTTTGCCAACTCTTGCTTTGCCTCTTTTAATGATGCTTGAGCTTGTCCTAACCCTTGCTTGGCAACTTGTATATCAAACTTGGCTATTTGCAGTTCGGTACTCAATTCATCAATTAAGTCTTGCCCAACCAAGTTCTTTGCAAACAACTCGTTGTAACGCTTAAGTTTGCGCTCAGTATTTCGATAGACTTCCTGGTTGCGTTTTAACGATATTTGCTCAGAGCGTACTTGCGCCTCGGCACGGTTTGCTCGTGCACTAAACGCACTATCATCCAAGCGAATTAACAAATCTCCGGCTTCTACATGCTGACCTTCTCTTACTAACACTTCTATAACTCGCCCTGTCACTTCAGAACGAATTTGCACATTAGAGCCATAAACAAAGTTACCTGAGGCAAGGATGCTTTGCTCCAGCACGCCTTTTTGAGTTGCTGTCACTACCACATCGAGCGTTTCTGATTTTTGTGATTTTTTAACCCCAACCAAAACCGCGATGCCAATTACGATACCCAATCCAATTATTAGCTTCTTCATAATTTTTCCCTTTAAATCAACAGTAACCAAGTGATAAATATGGCTAAGTAAGGGGCTGATGCTAATGCAACCGACTTAGAGTAAGAAAACTGACACCAAATATGCAGCCCAACAGCAGCCAAAGCTATTTGCCAGAGGTAGAAGATATCGAGATATTCTGCCCATTGATAAAGCACATCAGTGCTGTTAAGCCCGAGGAACAACTGATTAAGAGATGAATAACCAGCTAGGTTCAGTTCCAGCTCATGTGATGGTGTTACAAAGAACAACAATAAAAAGCCAAGATATTTCACAACAATGGGCAGCTGAGTACACAAGGTAAATAGAAACCAATCATTGAACTCTATTTTGCGATCTGCGCTGTTGCCAATAACCATGTAATAACCAGCTAAGGCCAACGACGCTAACAAAGTCATTATCATAGAGATAATGCCACCTGAAACGCCTGAATACTCAGCAAACTTTCTGAAAACTCGACCCAGTTCTTCTCGCTCACTCTGAGATAACTCACCTGCTGCCGCGAGTTGCTTGTTAACCACCCAATCAGGGTCAATTGCACCAAAAAACACCAAGTTACTGATCATATACATTGCGAATATCAGTAAAAACACAAGCCAGCTTAGGTGGCGAGAGTCTGTTAACTTACGAAATACATCACTGGGGGATACGTAAATTAGCATTAAAGCTTGTGGCGCTTGTAACGCTGAAGATGGCGTTCTCATTGCTGCCCCCCATTGCTTTGTGCGTCTTCATTGTCTTTTTTCAAACTACTTTTAATTTTACCGGTAAATGCCCAAACAATAAGTGCCCCCCAAACCGCCCATGACAAACCAGCAGGAATGTTTGTAACGAAGATCTTTACAAGGCTCTTACGGTTAAAAAATGCCGCTAAAATAGTCGGTAAAAACCATACCGCTAAAAATATAGCGAGGAATGCAGCTGCATTTGCAGGGTTCATTGAACTGATCGTATTGGTGATCAAATCTATTTGTTCTTTAAAATCAAAATCCATCATCGTTCTCCTAATAATGTGTAAGTATGATTTAACCAAGCCGTCAGCTGCATCTCAAAAAAAGATGGCTAACGGTCATATGCTGGTGTGAGCGGTCAAATCATGACTTTTATCGCCTATAGCGACTCCAAGCTTTTTATAAACTCATCGGCAAAATGCAAGGCATCTTGCTGTTTGATAAGCTGCGTGTCGTACTTAACGTTTACGTGTAACTGGCCTTCAATATCCAAACACTCTATTGCTATGTCGACTTGTCCACATTGCTGAATTAAACCTTGGAGTGTTGCTTTATATGGGCCCAAGTTGAACTCGGGGCTGTGCATTCCTTGCGCAAATGCATACTCAATATGAGCCTGAGACATATGCGATTGGTGTAACGCAAAGGTTGTTTGCGCAAGAGCAGCTCTGCCCGATGTTGGTTGCTTACAAAATTGTCTAACTAAAGTAGAAAAAGGGATCTCTCTATATTGCAGGCTTGCATATACCTCCTTGGATGTGTCCTCTAAAACCTGTGCCCAGCTTGTTGTATTATCAATGTGCAGTGTGACTGGCACTTGGTTTACAAAGTTGCCAATACTGTGATGCTCATTGCCTTGACGAAGTGATACTGGTGTACCGACCACCATTTTCTCATCGCCACAATATTGATTTAAAAACCTAAAGTAGGCTGCTAACAAGAACACGTACGCACTTTGATCACTGCTACGTATTTTTTCATTCAAGATGGCTGAACTTTCTCGTGACAAAGACACGACAAACCCTGCACCATCTAAGCTTTGTCTTTCACTATTATCATGAACGGGTAATGACAGTAACGGTGCATCGGATAATCGAGTCTGCCAATGTTGCATCGCTTCATTGATAAACGACGGTTCTAGTCTTGTGAGTCGCTGAGAAAACGCGCTTTGAACACCGCTTTCATGCGTGATAGCTTGTCCTGACAATACCTGCTTTAATCGCTCTATCAGCAGTTCCATACTCTGTAAATCAACCGACAAATGATGCATTACAAGCAGTATATCCGTGCACCGTTGTGTGCTTAGCGTATGTAAGTGAACTAGCGGTCCTTGCTTTATATTAATTGCAGCTACCGCGGCCTTCTGCACATACCCGCTGATATCTCGCTCTGTCCAGGTGCGCGCATCATGATGCTGAACTAACACACTCTGCTCTACATTTACAGCCTTGGTCTCTCGCCCTGCCTGCTTATAACCTGTAGATAAATTAGGTGCACTGTCAATTACTTGCCTCACTGCTCGTTCAATCGTTTCAATACATACATTGCCCTGCAATTGGAGGTGTACAGGTACGTTGTAAGCTGATGTCGCGGGATTCAATAACGCAGAAAAGTATAAGCCTTGTAATGTTGGCGCTATATCAGGCACAGCCACTTCATTAAACTCGCTCTTGGCACACGAATTCAACTGCTCATGACTTTGCAATTCATGCTCAAGTTTATCAGCTAAGGTGCGCAGCGTATTAAACTTAATCCCATCAAATAACGATAGTTTCACACCAAACTTCTGATAAATAAGCTCTAAAACGCGTACCAATAATAATGAGCGACCACCCAGTGACGTAAACTCATCATCAATACTGCTTGGCGATACACCTAATGCAGTCGCCCAAATTTCACCGAGTGTCTGTTGCAATTCGCTAGCGCCTTTAATCTTCACTTTGGACCCATCCAGTGCAGGCCACGCTTGTTCAACCAATTGCGTCAGATCTGAAGTTCGCTCGAAAAGCACGTTCAACGCTTGTAGCGGCAAGCCTTGAGGCTTTGAGGTTGGCTTTTGTTGAGTCGTGTCACTGAGTGAAGTTTCAGCACGATGCTGCGGATTAAAACTTAAATTAAGCAGTTTTTCACTTGCCACCTCAAGCGGGCTTTGTGTGTTAGTTTGACCGCAGATTTGAGCTACATCATCATAAAACTGCCTTAGTGGTAAGTTGCGCTCAGTCGTGCACCACTGTAAACATACATTGTTACAGCCATGCTCAGCAGCACTGTGCGCAATTGCGCGTAAAAACTGATGCTCAATCCCCTTATTAAGTGCTCGGCAACTCAATAAAATATTTTCGACTTCACAGCTATCACCAACAAAGCGGTAAAGCGCCACACCAACTAGGCCATAGTCACCAAATTTATCAGAGGCACTCAAAGTGAGGACAACATCACCTTGGCGTTGTTTGTGGATCAGTTCGTTCACAGAGTAACTTTGCTTATTGGCATTGAATTGATTTGTTCTGCTTGTAAGCTGGCTCACTCGCTCTATCTGCTGATCAGTAACAGTACAGATCTCAACAGTCACTGCGAGTTCCCGAATAAAGTCAGCGTAGGTTTTACTGTTCTTAAGAGCCGCATCTCGCTGGCCCTGATCAATGTAAAGCTGATGACGTGTGGCATCAAACTCACTGCCATCTGAGTCATTAAACAGCCAATGCTGATTGATCAATTGCAACGCTTCGTTCTCACTTGCAGGAAATTGCAAACATAGCGTTTGTGGATGATGCGCAGCAACCTCTGCACATTCAGCTTCATTGTCATCAATAAAAATAAAGGAGTTGGCGCTAAGAGAAAGAGCTTGCTCGATATCAGTAATATTTTGCGACTTAGCCTGCCAATTCACCTTTTTAATAATAAAGTCGTCTGGAGACAAAAGCATATCTGGATGCTGCTGCAATGCATCAACCACATCCTTCTCTATATTTTTACTACATAGCGCAAGTAACACACCTTGCTGCTTTTGTTTTAATAAGCGGCTTTGCAGTGCTTTGTGTTGCGCATTGACTGTAATACCTTCAATCCCAAGCTCACCAACAACACCATTCCAAAGCGTATTATCGGCATCGACCACTATCACCTTGTGAGGTTGTTTTTGCGATAAACTCAGGTGCTTTAGGCTCGTACTTGCTGCCGCTGCATACCAGGACTGACTAAAAGGGATCATCGCCTCAGTTACAACGTTATCACTAAACTCCTGTATCTGTGGGTAGATATCCTTTAAATCGCTAGGCAGTACAACGTTCACTCGCTTTGGTGTAATTAATTTCTGTGCCCATGCATTGACTGCATCACCAATCGGCTCTTTGGCTTGAGTAGGTGTTAGTAACAGCGTGAGTGGCACTTGAGATTGCGATGAATAACTATTAAGTACTTGCTCAAAGTCTGCAAAATCCAGCTCAATACCATACTGTTCATATGGCTTGCGCTTTGATGGCGTCGCCTGATGGGCTTCGCGTTTGGCTGTCACGGTATAAAGGCCGGTATTTGATAACTCAGACTCCACTTCAACTAATACAGAAAAGCCATTTTGCTCTAATATGTTAAGCGCCGCTTTTAGGTTATCTCCCTGTTCATCGTGCACTTCTAGACAGATCTGTCTGACTTTAGAAAAGTCATCCTTTGTCATCGCTTGCAAAATACCCAGCTCTGCTTTTTCAGCGTCAATTTTTAACAAACCAATTTGGTCTATATTTTGCTCTTTAATAAACGCTGAAAGTCCAATTAAATCACAATCAATATCTTGCTTTTCTAACCTATCTTTTAGCATTTGCTCTGTAAGGTCATTCAAAAATGACTCATCGTCGCTTTTGGTAATGCGCTTAACTTGGTTGTAGATAACATGACGCACAGCTTCAGTGTCTGCTTCACCATCAGTAAAAAACCCCGAAAACACCGATGTTTTTGGATAGAAAGTAAAACATGCATGACCGTGATGACCTGAAACACCACTTTGATATACATTGACATTTCCTCGACCAGCCACATTGGCAGCTAAACATTGCGCTGCCATAGGAGAAGGCTCAAAGGCGTGAACAGTAACATTGTTCGCTTGATTGATAGCATATAAAGAGAACATCCCGATGTTTGCACCTACATCAATAACAACATCGTTATCCTCTATAATCACACCGTTTCTGGCGTAGCACCTATCGATGAATATTTCTTTGTACAAATAATCCGTTTCATACTCGTTAATTTGCGCAACCTGCAATCCATTTGGTAGATAATGGGTGGCCAAGTTGTCAGGCTCTTGGCTGAGTAAATGACGCTTTATCAGGTCTTCTGGACGAACAACCAGCACGTTCATTAGGCTACTGGTCGAGTGAATACTCGGGTCTAACAAAAAGTGCTGCCAGTGCCTATATTCATAAAGCGCTACACCAACACGTAAAGGAGAATCAGCGCTAAGTGCGTTAAACGCTTCAGCAATAGGCTGCAACGTAAACGAACCACCAATGTTCATTGATTGCACAGCTTTGCTATCAACAGCGACAAAAGATAAACCACTCATCAGGCTGACTAACTCGCCTGTGCGCGCATAAATACTTAAGTCTGCGCTAAGTGTTGTATTGGTACTTTGTATATTTGCAAACTCTACTTTTAAAGGCGCAGTAAACGGCTCATTAGTAAGCCAAACCTTATCTATATGACTCAATACCATAGTGGTTTTTAACGACTCACTATTACGTACCAACAAACTATGAATACAGGCATCAAGTAGCTGAGTTTGCGTCAGCAGCTGCGTTTGCGAATCAACAATGCAAGTATCTGGCTGCTGCGTTAGAAGGTGCACACTTCGATAGCCGTCAGTAAACTTGTTGCCAATAGCCTCAAGTTGTTGATACTGCTGCTCTGCAAGAGCATGTTTACTGTCATGCCAAGGCTGCTTTTGCATCCCTACAGGTACAAAAGAATCTCGCTGCGCATGTAAACATGCTTGATTATTGTGTGCCAATGAAACCGTTATATCTTGCAAAGCGCAATCAACAACAGTGCTTGATAGATCATGTTCAAGGCATAAACTAGGAAAGCGTACATCTCGTAGGCATGTTCCTTGTGTATTGTCCGTGTCATTCGCACTTGCTTTTAACACAAAATATGCACCAGGGACTACAGACTCTCCGTTCACCATGTGCCCTGAAAATATCTCATCTGGCGTTATTCTATTGTTAATCACTGCTTTGCTCCTAAATTAATGCTGTGACAATAAGCCCAGCTTCTGAGCTCGGCGTGTTGCTAAAGAAAACATGAAGTAACCCAATAGGAAGTACAAAACACCGCTTGCAAAAGCGAAAATATGTTCGTTTCCTAATGAGATTAAGTTACCCGACATCATTTGCTTGATTTGTGAGGCGCTTGAGGTCAAAGGCAAGAAATAACCTGCGATCTTGCTGGTTTCATTCCAGCTCTCCCAAGGCAAGGTAATAAGAAATAAAAGCACCAACTGAAGTATTCCTATCAACCCCATTGCTCGCTTAGCCAATAACGTGATAGAACCGACCAACATACCTAGACCTATACCACCAAGAACACACGCCACTATTGGTACAAGCGCCTCAGCAGGAAATTGCAAATCAACGCCGGTGCCTATAACAACCGCAGCGAGCGTCACTAATGTCAGCACAATACTGACACCTAGGTTGGCAATCGCACGGATAAAAATAAGGACTGGTAAATTCACTCTCGCTATTAGTAGTTGCTCCAATGTTCCCGTATCAGACTCTTTTTGCAGCTCACCACTGACGCCAGCAAAAACAGACACAACCAACGTCCAAGTAACATATAGAATAACGATGGACTGCAGCCTATCTCCAAATTTTTCGGCTCCTCCGGCAAGATATTCCGCACCCAAAAACAGCCCAAAAAACATGAACAACATGACGAAAATTAATGCAAAAGCATCGACTGGATAACGTAAAAACATTCTCCAAGCACGCAAAGTTTCGATTCTTAATAACTGAAACATAGTTAGCTCCTTGCATAGCTCAAAAAGACTTTTTCAAAGTCAGGAGCTACTCTTGTTAGGCTAATTACCGGACGGGGTTTAGCTAAATTCATCACCTCATATATGTGCTCATCTGCGATACCCGATACGCTTCGTTGCGACACATCTACACTCAAAGCAGACAATTGAGCTTTCAGCGTTTCATCTATGTCTACACCCAACTCTAACTGATAAAAATCTTTTACATTTTCATTGAGTAACTTTGGCTTAATGTTGTCTGCAACGAGTTGACCCTTAGTGATAATGGCAACGCGATCTGATAACTTTTCCGCCACAGATAACTCATGCGTCGTGATTAGTATGCTCGTGCCCTGCTCTTTTAATTTATTAATGGACTCCACCAATGCTTGGGTATTGTCAAAGTCTATGCCCAAAGTAGGTTCGTCTAAGAGCAAAACTTGTGGGTTATGTACCATTGCAACGCACACAGCTAACCGTTGCTGCATGCCTCGCGATAACTTCTGAACATATTGCTCAGCCTTATCTGATAGATTAAACATCTGCAAAAGCTCCTCGGCCCGTTGCCGAGCTGCTTTTGCACTCAAACCACGCAGTACGCCAAAATACTCCAAGTTTTCCATCGCACTCATACGCCAATACAAGTTGCGGTGCCCTTCTAAAAGAGCACTTACTTGCAGCTTGCCAGCACTTTTCACCCCATTTATTGAGATACTGCCTTCGTCTGGTTCAATCAGACCCGCTAAGATTTTTATCATGGTGGTTTTGCCGGCCCCATTGAGACCGAGAAAGCCAAGTATCTCACCATCTTCAATCGTCAATGAGACGTCAGACACCGCGTTAACGGTGCCCTCCGAACTTTTATAGCGTTTACTGATATTTTCAGCTTTAATCACGACGCTTGACTCCACTGCTGTTTTTCATGAATGTCGATACGCTCAACACCGTTTAGACGTCGAACCTCAATACCTCTGTGCTTGCACGTTGCCATTAGCTTATTTGATTCAATAATTGGCAACGATTCTGCTTCATACTCAATACTTGAGATGTAAGTTAACCAAGGCTCCATACCCATTGCGTATACATACACATTCGATGGGTTAAACTGATTTACAATCCCAAGCGCTCTTTCATAATCAGAGCCATTTAAGCGACGAGACTGATCCATTTTGCGCTCCACAGGCTTGCTATATAACGGGCCATATAACCATGACATCGGCGCCCCCTTACATTCCATACCGATAAAGATGTGATCAATCTCTCCCACCATGCCGTGAACATGCTCATACATCTTCGGTTCAATATTGTTTGAATCAGCGGCACATAAAATTTTCTTGCCTTGTAATTCAAAGAAAAATGCCAACTTACTCTTAATGTGTAAGTCACCGTGCTCACCAAAGAATGGTAGCCCCAAAATACGTCCTCCCGGTACTGCAAAATCTTCCAGTTCATCCAACTCAATAACGTTGTTGAACCCTACAGCATTGAGTAAAAGCTTCATTGATGGGTCTTGTAATGAGCCGCCATTATTTTTAGGAACTAAAATGGTGCCAATCTTATGGCGGATCTGAAGTAACGTCTCGAACATCACGTGATCTTGGTGATTGTGAGTCAACACAACGTAATCAAGTTTTTCAGGTAAGTTCTCGTAGGTATAACGCGGACTTGCGCCTTCAAAATCGTAGGCTATCACCGGATCTGTCATGATGCTGATCTCATCAGTTTGGATCAGAATGGTTGCGTGACCATAGTAGTCAACCCGCACACCTGACTCTGGCAGAGGCGTTGCTTTTTGCTCTTTTTGTTCTACGAAGAACGACTTAAGTAGCTCGTTTTCTTGAGCTGATAAATCAAAGCGCTCTGTGATCTCTTCAATAATATCGGTAGAGCCTGCCTCATAACGCATCTTGAATAAGCGATCGACTAACGGATCGTTGTACGCCAAAGGAAGGTGTAACTCGCCCTCTAGAGGGAAGCGAGGCGTACTCAATACAAAAGGACGGTCATCAGCATGAATAAACGACAAACTGATACTTTGTAGCTCAGGACGATACAATGAGCTGTTGTACAATAGCGGCTCAATGAAACGGATAGACGCATGATGATTGAGGTCATAACCGATTTCTACAAATCCCTTTAGGTTCTCAGGTACTTTTTCATACAACTCTTCAATTGAGAAGCCTTTCGCCTCATCTTCAAGCAGCTGATTTACTTCTTTAATTGAATCACATAGTGCAATAAGGTCACCTAGGTCCGTTTTAGTCTTATCGACATGCTTGCTCACTAAATCAATACTGCCCGAGAAATCCATGAATGGACCACCACGCATAGCAGGGTTCTTGGCTGCTGCTTTATGTAGGTGTGGCGCTTGTAAGAATGACTCCAAAATACGCAAGTGTAATTTACTGGTTAAACAGCCTGCTGTTGCTGGTTGCAACATGTACGGCCATGCATACCATTGGTTCCAAAGCGGCTCAACTTTAATGTTAGAACGTAGAAATACAGTATTTGCTTTCATGATAATTTCCTTTCTTTTAAGATAATTAGTTAATTTTTGATTCAATATTGTTTACTAGCTCTGTCAGTGACTGAGCCAATGAAGTTACGCGTGGGTACGCCATGATTGAGAAGTGATCTCCATCAACATAAGCGCACTTAAACGGCTGATCAGAACGTTGCGCCCAACGCTCAATCGCTTTTGATAAAACAGGGTGTGTCTTGCTTTGCTCAACAAACACACCAAAGATTTGAGGCACGGAGCCTGTTGGAATATAGCTATCAAGCGCTTGCTGATTAGCATGTAAAACACGCTCTTCGGTGTTAGACATATGCGCTGCATCTTGAACCATCGGCGTGTCGCTATTTGGCGATATAAACTCGCTGGTGACATAACTATCAACCAAACCAACCCACTCAACCGCATAGCCTTTTGCTATTAGCTTTTGTGCCACAGCGAAAGCTATCACTCCCCCCATTGACCAACCCAGCATTCTGATTGGCTGTACAACAGAGCGTGCTAGCAATGATTGAGCGTAGTAGTCGCTTAATTGCTCAATTGATGCGTCAAGCCAACCTGATTCACCAGCAAACTCTGGATGTTGAACACCTAACACCGTGCTTGTCGGTGAGAGTGATTCAAGCAGCTCACGGTAACAGTAGGCACCGCCACCTACAGGATGAAAGAGTACTAACGTACACTCACTTTCTTGAACTTGAGATAGCGGCAGAACAACGCTGCTATCTTGGGGTTCGTTCGCCAATTCAAGCGCCATTTTTCGGATGCTGCTATGGCGTAAAACAAAATCGATAGATAGCTTAATAGCGAGCTTCTTCTCGATAAGCCTCACGACTTTCACAGCTTTCAGTGAACTGCCGCCTAGGTTAAAGAAGTCTTCAATTACGCTGATGGTAGTTGCTTCTATTTCAAGTACTTCTGCCCATATTTCAGCTAACTGTTCCTCAACAAAGGTACTCGGTGGGCAGTACTCAGCACGGTGCTCAAGTGCGCTTGGCACAGGCAAAGCACGTTTGTCTAATTTGCCATTCGTAGTGAGCGGTAACTTGTCTAAGATATAAATATGTCGAGGTACCATGTAAGCAGGTAGTATCGTCAGTAACGCATTGATAACCATTTCTTTATCAAGTGCAAAATCGGCTTTTGGTACGACGTAAGCGACCAGTTGTGCATCACCAGAATCGGATACAATGACCGCTGACTGTTGAACCCCAGACAATGAATTTATTTGCGCTACAATTTCACCAAGTTCAACCCTTGCCCCATTGAGTTGTACCTGTTCGTCTTCACGTCCAACGAACATAAACTCGCCGGAGGTATTTTGCAGTACCTTGTCTCCTGTACAGTACATACGTTGGTATTCGATACCATCACCAGCTGCAACAAATGGGTTGTTGATAAACTTCTCTTGCGTCAGCTCAGGCTGATTTAAATAACCGCGTGATAAGCCAATTCCACTGATGTACAACGTACCCGGACAGCCCACTGGCAGCATATTGAGCTCATCATCTAAAACATAACACCGTAAGTTCGACACCACTTTGCCAATCGATACGCTGCTTGCTCTATCCGACAGACTTGAGCAGTGATATTGGTGACTGCCGACGGTGGTTTCCGTTGGCCCATACTCATTGATTAACTTATGTGACCAGCGCTTCGCAAAAGAGATAGGTGTAACTTCACCACCCGAGACAATGCGCGATAACTTCTCCAATGCACTTTCATCTAGCATTTGCAATACGCTGGCTGTGGTATCTAAGTGTGTAATGCCGTATTGATGTATCGCATGCTCAATAGTCGTGTTGTCATCAATCACCACCAAACTGGCACCATTAAGCAATGCGGTAAAAATCAGCCCTGCGGTTGTATCAAAGGCATAATTCTCTATGATAACGGCAAATTTTTCATTGCGTTGCAATCGATAACCATGCTTGTTGTGATGTGCCAAGTTGCTCATTGAGGCGTGCTCTATCATCACCCCTTTAGGTTGACCTGTGGTACCTGAGGTATAGATCACATAAGCTAGGTCTTTAGGATTACCCACCTCCAATGGCGCAGATACGGCATAACAACTTGTAGCATCAAGGTTGATAGTGTCGATACCTTGCTTTTGTATCTCTTGCTCTAATGCAGATTGCGTCAACACAACTTTGGCAGCAATATCTTGAAGGATATATTGCACCCTTGCTTGCGGCAGCTTTGTCGAGATAGGCACATACGCTGCCCCCGCTTTGAGTACCGCCATTTTTGCAACAATGGCGTGTAATCCACTATTAAAGTAAAGCGCGATGCAAGTCCCTTCGGGCAGTCGACCTCGGTGAGAGAACTGCTGACATATATGTGTTGCAAGTGCATCTGAGCGCTCGTCAAGCTGTTTATATGTGAGCGTGATTTCATCACTTTCAATGGCGATTGCATCAGGCTGCTTAGCCGCTAGCGCTTTAAACTGCTCAGCTAATGTTGCCGTACATTGCACCTGTTGAGCGAGATACTCAGACTCTAATTGCATCTGGCTCGGAGCAGCCAGTTTAAGGTCAGTACAACGCTTAAACTGCGCTTGACACATTTGTTGCAACACGCGGTGATATATCTCAAGCATATTGGCTGCACTTTGGCGACTAAATAAATCCGTTGCATAATTCAACGAAATCTCAAGTTGCTCATGAACCATTGATACATCAAGCGTCAAATCAAATTTTGCAGGGGTGTAGTCCAGTACCTTTTCGTTCAGATCCGGTGCAAAACATTCAGAACCTTGTTCTGCTTCGTTTGCATCTGCAAATTGATTCAGTGTAAAGAACACTTGATATAGGGGATGTCTAGAAGCATCACGAGCCGTGTTAGCTAAACCAACAATTTGCTCAAACGGCAGCATTTGATAACGCTTTGCTTCAACATTTAAGTGATGTACCTGGCGAACAAGTTCACTCACTGTCATGTCATTATCAAGCTTACAACGCATCGGCACACTGTTAACGAAATAACCAATCAGCGATTGTGTTTGCGCTAAAGCACGATTGTCCATCGGTGTACCAATCATGATATCCGATTGGCCTGACAGTCGAGACAAAGTAATAAAGTACGCACTCATTAACACTGAATACATCGTGGTACTGTTTGCTGCTGCAAGTGCTTTTAACTCAGTGGCAAGTTCATCTGCAACAAAGCGAGACTCCTCTGCTCCCACAAAGCTAGGTATTGCAGGACGCGTGTAATCAGTTGGAATAGAGAGTACTTCAACCTCTTGCACTTGTTGCTGCCAGTATTTTTGATGCGATGCCAATACATCGCCTTGCATATATTCACGTTGCCACAATGCATAATCTGCATACTGAATCGATAAGGGTGATAGCTCAACACCTTGTGAACGGTAATACTGTTCCACTTCCGAGAAGAATAGGCCGCTTGACCAACCGTCGAATATGATGTGATGCCAAACAACCAACAAGTAACTGTCATATTCTGTATTGATAATAAAACCGCGCATTGCAGGAGATTTATCTAGCTCAAATTTATTCGCTACTTGTTGTGATACAAAGGTATTCAGTTGTTCAGTATGAACCGCTACAGTTTGTATTTCTGCGCCTTTTGTTAACGGCGTTTGATAGCTCTCGCCGTCTTCATCAAAGTTAAACGTACTTCTGAGTACTTCATGGCGTGATATCACCGCGTCAATAGCGAGTACTAACTTTTGCGTATCGATATTGCGATTTAGTTTTGTAAATACAGGAACTTGATAGCTTCCTTGGCTTTCAGGCAAACGTTCAAGCAACAGCATTTGCTCTTGAGCAAAAGACAAAGGGTAGCGCGCTTGTCTTGGCACTGAACTTGGGATCCGTATTTCGTCTGTCTGCGCTAAATTTTCCGCCAGTGACGCTATCGTTTTATGCTCAAATAACTTAGCTAGGCTAAACTCCAACGCTAATTCATCACGCACTTTTGCTGCCATGCGCACCGCATGGATTGAGTTACCCCCAAGCTTGAAGAAGTCATCATATACCGACACTTGCTCAACATTTAACAGTGCTGACCAGATATCACACAAGGTTGCTTCTATTTCATTGCGCGGTTCGACATACTCAGCTCGAGCTTGCAAATCCACCTCAGGTAAAGCGGCTAAATCCGCTTTGCCATTCGCCGTTAATGGTAACTTATCTAATAGCACCCAGTGACTCGGTAACTGGTAGCTGGCTAATTGCGATTTTAACGCTTCCTCGAATGCCAACTCATCCCATCGCTCAGCGTCTTGTGCAACGATGTAAGCCACTAAGCTTGCATCTTTACCACGCGTTTTTACTTGAACTAAGGCATGTTGCACATTGTCTTGTGCCATCAACACCGACTCTATTTCTTCAAGCTCGATTCGGTAGCCTCTGATTTTGACTTGCTTGTCGTCTCTGCCTAAGTATTCCAATTCACCTGATTCTAACCAGCGCACTTTATCGCCGGTTTTATACAGCACCGCATCAGGCTCTATCCCCGCTATTTGAAACTCAGAACCACGAATAAACGCTTGCTCCGTAAGAGCCGGCTTATTCAAATATCCCCGAGCAAGCCCTGCACCACTGATATAAAGTTCACCGACGCATCCAACCGGCAATAAGCTACGAGAAGGCGATAACACATACACTTGACGACCATTCGCTGGTTTACCTATCGGAACACTGCCTTCAGTGACTTGGCATTCATAGGTGCTCGCAATGGTTGTACTTTCTGTCGGTCCGTAACAATTTAAGATATGTTTTGGCCGAGTAGGTTGACTCACCAAACGGTTCATGATCGCAGGCGTCAGTGCCTCACCGCCGACCATTAAGTACCTCAGCGCACTAAACATGTCAGGAGACTGGCTGTATATAGAATCAAATAAAGCGCGTGTCAGCAGTACAATACTCACTTGGTTACGGCTCAGGAGCGCTTCAATTTCAAAAGCATCAAGCGCCATATCTGAGTTTGGGATCACGAGACTTGCACCTTGTGTTAATGCCCCCCAAATCTCAAATGTCGCGGCATCAAACGCTGGATTAGCTAATTGTACAAACACGTCTTGCGTCGTGATATCAACATAATCTGTGTTGTTTACCAACGACACCACACCGCGCTGCGTAACCATAGCTCCTTTAGGCTTTCCTGTGGTGCCAGAGGTATACATGATGTACGCCAAATCATCGAGAGTGCTGTTCACATGTAAGTTGTCTGCACTGTATTGCGCACTATCAAATACATCGACGTTCATACACACTGGCTTAGATATGCTTTGAGACAGCGCATCATCAAGCACATCGTTTTGAGCACTATCACTGAGCACTAAACTCAACTGACAATCATCTATGATATACACCAAGCGTGACATCGGTGTGCCCATCGCAAATGGCACATAAGCGGCCCCCACTTTGAGCGCTGCTAACATACTCAACACCATGTCTAGTCGTGAACTATGATAGACACCTATCATCTGTGGCTTACCCGCCACATTGGCCAATATCATCGCCGCACGACGATTCGCCATCGCATTTAACTCACCATAGCTGTAAGTTTTCTCTTGCGTGATTAAAGCGACTGCATCGGGTGTACGCGCTGCATGTTGCTCAAATAACTCCGTAATAGTTTGCTCACCAAAACTGACTGTGTGGCCATTCCATTGTACAAGCTGTTGATATTGCTCAGCCTCTTCTAATACTTGGTGATGAGACGCCGTGGCATCTTGCAACATCATCTCAATAATTCGCTGATATAGCTTCGCATAACTCACACCTACCCCAGCCTTATAGTGACTGCGTAGCGTGCTCAAAGAACACATGATTTCATCGGTGTTTTGCGAGGTCTGAACATTCAAACTCAGTGGTAAACTGTTCTCCGCTATCCCCATTCGCCCTGCAAGTAAGTCCTCTGCCGCAACGCTGTCTTGCTGCCAGTAAGCATTAAAACTGGTGTAGTTAAAGGCTGCATGGAAAGGCTCATCACCCACCAGTTCCTTAACCACCTCTAGTGGGAAGAAACGCTGTGCTTCCACTGCATTCATTTGCCCATGCACCGCTTGGATAAACTCAAGCCATGACCCAGTCCGATGAGGCCCAACCTGACAAGAAACTGTAACTGGTAGAATATTGACAAACAGCCCAAGTAATTTGTCGCTGTCTAACACTTCAGGTCTACCATGAACCGATAATCCTGATACTACTTGCTCATACCCTGTCGCCAACGACAAAGCCTTACTGTGCGCTGCGAACATTACCGCTTTCAATGACACATCACATCGTGCCGCCAATGCTTGCAAAGCCTTCGCTTGTGTCGCATTAAAAGAGAACATCAGATAGTCACTCTCTGGCGCGGTATGGCTTGGTAAGCTGTCATCATCACTCGGTGCCAATAACACCGGCTGTGCCGCCACCTGCTCAAACTGGTTACGCCAAAATGTATGGTTATCTGTATCACTTAACGCCGCTTGCTCTTGCGCAATAAAGTCTCGGTAGCTCGCCGCCAACGCCGGCTGCACCAGTGATTTACCCGCCAGTGCTTTACCGTATAATGCCGCCACTTCTGCCGTTAACGCCGCCTCACTCCAACCATCAATGATGGCGTGATGAACACTAAAGCTTAAGTGAAAGCGCTCTGCATCAATGCGGTGTGCCGCAACGCGCAGTAACGGGTATTCATTATCTGCAAACCCTCTTTGGTGCTCTTGTTTATACCACGCATGCACAGCTTGTAAGTCTTCCTCTGTGTTACCAATGAACAGCTCTATCTGCGCTTGCTCATGCACCAATTGCAATGGTTCGCTAAAACCACTTAGCGCAATTTGAGTACGTAATATTGAATGGCGTGCACAAATTGCTGCTAATGTGTCACGTAAACATGATTCATCAAGTGGCAAGGTAAATGAGTAGCTGATCAGATCATGGTATAGACTGCCCGCACTCGCTTGAGTGTGATACAACATACCGAGCTGCAATCGGCTCACCGGATAAGCATCTTCAATGCCTTCAGGTAACAGGGCTTTATCGGCCTCGCTGATCAAGGAAAATGCACTGCTTGCGACTGTTTGCTGTACTTTGGCTTCCCCTGCATCAACGCATTGTGCCAACAAGGACACGGTTTGGGTTGCCAACAAATCAGCTAAACTGAACTCAACCCCTGCCTGTCTGGCTCGTGTCACTAACTTAATACTGATGATTGAGTCACCACCAAGCTCATAGTAGTTATCGTTCACGCCCACTTGCTCAACCTGCAGCACTTCTTGCCATACGGAGCATAAGATCTGCTCCGTTTTCGTGCTCGGGGCGATATAGGTGCGCGCTTCAACTTGGCTTGGACGAGGCAGCGCAGCTCTGTCTAACTTACCATTCACTGTCAAAGGAAGCTGAGCTAGCACCGTGATGTGTGCTGGGATCATGTAACTTGGTAAGACATGCGCCAGTGCTCCTTTTAACGTCGCTCCTAACTGGGCATCATCGCTGACCACATAAGCTAGTAAACGCGCATGGCCTTCTGAGTCGTCAATCAATAGAGCAGCCTGCTGGACACCATCTTGTTGCAGTAAGGCCGCTTCAATTTCACCCAACTCGATACGATAACCTCTAATTTTCACTTGGTTATCGTTACGACCTAGATACTCAAGCGTGCCATCGGCCAACCAACGAACCACATCGCCAGTTTTATACATACGGGTATAGCCCAACGCTTGCATTGACTCATCCGCAAATGGGTTATCAATAAAACGCTCAGCAGTTAGCTCTGGGCGATTTAAATAACCCGGTGATAAACCCGCCCCACCGATATACAGCTCACCAGGTACACCTGGCGGTACCAGTTGCATCTGCTCATTGAGTACATAAGCTTGCATGTCGCGCAGTACACGCCCTATGGTCGAACACTCTGAGGCATGCTCTGCGTATAATGGCTGATAAGTCGTGTGTACCGTGGTTTCTGTGATCCCGTACATATTCACCAGCTGCGGTTGACTATCACCGAATCGCGCCCACCAACGCTTTAGACTTGCGGGGTTAAGTTTGTCGCCACCGAAAATGACATATCTCAGTGCCGGAAAATCAAGCTCAAGGGTCAACGCCGCTTCAGCAAACCCTAAGAAAGCACCAGGTGTTTGATTTAATACAGTGACCGCTTCTTGTTGGCATAATTTGGCAACCGCTGCAAAGTCACGTACGAGGCTCTGCTCAGGAATAACTAAGCGTCCACCATGGAGCAACGCGCCCCACATTTCCCATACGGTAAAATCAAAGGTGTAAGCGTGATAGAGCATCCACACATCTTGTGCATTAAATTGATAGTCCGCTGCCGTCGCTTTAAACAAGCGCATAACATTGGCATGGTTTTGTAACACCCCTTTGGCTTTACCCGTTGTGCCAGAGGTATAAATCACATAAGCCAAATCATCAGCACCGTGCATCACACCTGGTGTTGTGGTTGCGCATGCAGACACCGCATCATCATCCATCACCAACAAAGGCGCTTCACTGTTGAGCTGAGTTTGATAAGCAGACTGAGACTGCGCTGTTGTTAGCACCAACGCGGGAGCACTGTCATCCAACACATGCTGATTACGCAATGCGGGATTAGACGGTGCCATAGGGACATAGGCTGCGCCCGCTTTAAGGACTGCTAATACACTGATCATCAGCTCAAGGCTTGGCTCAACATATAACGCAATCAACGTATTGGCAGCTAAGGGTTGGCCATAGTGTGCTTGGTAACTTGCACGCAACCAATTCGCCAGTTGATTTGCACGCTCATTCAGTGCTTGGTAGCTGAGCTGTTGCTGGCCACAGGTCAAGGCAATGGCTTGCGGACAAGTTGCTACTTGCGCTTCAAATGCACTGACTAAGGTATCTGTTGATGCAAACTCTTCTCTGAGCATTATCGATTGCTGCAACAGCTCTTGCTGTTTAACGTCGCTCATCAATGGGATCTCGCCTACTGTATGAGTGCGCGCATCAATGAGTCCAACTAGAATATTGGTATAGAGCTCGCTGATTGCTTCAATCGTATTATGTTCAAACAAACTAACGGCATAGTTCAATGTGATATTGATACCTTCTTGTGAACGTGTTGCCATTAAACTTAAGTCAAACTTTGCAGGGCAAAAGTCTACGTCACCATCCAGCGGTGCTGGTGTCATTGGCAGCGCAACAACATCATCAACTACATCTTGTAAATCTTGTAGACCAAATACCACCTGAAATAATGGGTGACGAGACGCATCTCGCTCAACACCTAGTAGCTCAACAATTTGCTCAAATGGTAGCTCTTGATGAGCCTTGGCCTGACCAACACACTGGTGCACATTTTGAATAAACTGGCTTGTTGACATCGACCAATCAACTTGCATTCTCAAAGGCAGCGTATTAACAAAAAAGCCAATTACGCCTTGGGTTTGATGATGATGTCGATTATCAGAAGGCGTCCCAACAATAATATCTTGCTGATCACACAGGTGTGCCAACGTCAGGTAGAATGCGCTCAGCAACACGCTATTAAGAGAGCTATCATTCTCTTTGGCAAGTGCAACTAACGCTTTTGAAGTGCCACTATCGATGTTTGTATACAGCTCCCGGCCTTGATGGCGTGCCACTGCTGGACGATTATGATCAAGCGGTAAAGAGAGTGTTTCAACGTCTTGCAGCTGAGTTTGCCAATATGTTCGATATGTCTCTAAGGTATCCCCTTGTAAATAATCGCGTTGCCATACTGAGTAATCAATATAATCAATTGGCCAAGTAGGTGACGTGCATGGCACGCCATTGATACCGTTGTGATAGTGCTCAGCTAACTCTTTTAAGAACAAGCTCGTTGACCAACCATCAAATGCAATATGATGCCAAACAATAAGCAAATATCTCTGTTCACCGGTATTGTAAAAGCTGGCGCGCATCACTTCACGCTCTAGGTCAAAAGGCGTATCAACCTGCTTTTGTACACTAACTGCCAATGCATCTGCCGAGCAATCATGATTTGCGATAGTCAATGTGTTTGCCATCACTTGCTGGACAACATGACCACTTTCATTTGTTAGGTAGCGCGTTCTTAGAATGGGGTGTCTATCAACGAGCTGCATCACTGATTGTTGCAGTTGCTCAAGCGCGACATCCTCATTCAAAGCAAGCAATAAAGGAATGTGATAGGCGCTACTAGGCTGTAATTGCTCAATATAAAACAAACGTTCCTGCGCAAAAGAGAGCGGATAATGGTCACGCTTCTCGCCTAGGCTTGGGATCACAATCTCGTCTGACTGCATTAGATTAGCCGCCAATGACGCTATCGTTTTATGTTCAAATAACTTCGCTAGACTAAAGTCTAATGACAACTCATCACGCACTTTTGCCGCCATGCGCACTGCATGGATTGAGTTACCTCCAAGCTTGAAAAAGTCATCGAATACAGAGACAGGCTCACCATCCAATAGCTCCGACCAAATAGCACATAGACCCGCTTCAATTTCATTACGTGGCGCAACATAATCATCACGTGCTTGCAAATCCACCTCAGGTAAAGCGGCTAAGTCCATTTTGCCATTGGCGGTTAATGGCAATGCTGGCAATGTCACAAAATGATGTGGTAACTGATAACTTGCGAGAGATTTTTGTAAATTAGCCTGAAGCATTGCCTCATCAAAGGCCTGCATATTTTCAGGCACAACATAAGCCACCAAACAAGCATCTCGACCTGACTCTTTTACCTGTACCAAAGCATGTTGAATGTTGGGTTGTGTCATCAACACCGACTCTATTTCTTCAAGCTCAACTCGGTAGCCTCTGATTTTGATTTGCTGGTCGTCTCTGCCTAAGTATTCCAATTCACCTGATTCTAACCAGCGCACTTTATCGCCAGTTTTATACAGCACCGCATCAGGCTCTATACCCGCAATTTGAAACTCTGAACCACGAATAAACGCTTGCTCAGTGAGAGTCGGCTTATTCAAATATCCCTGGGCAAGCCCTGCACCGCCAATATATAGCTCACCCACACATCCTGTTGGTAGCAATGTACGAGATGGAGACAACACATAAACCTGTCGACCATTGATAGGCTTACCTATCGGTACACTACCTACTTCACCTTGGCACTCATGTGTCGTTGCAAATGTTGTACTTTCGGTAGGTCCATAACCATTAAGAATATGCACAGGACGTTCTACTTGGCTGACCAAACGCGCCATGATGGCACTCGTCAAGGCCTCGCCACCGACGAGTAGATAGCGTAATCCGGCAAACATGGTCGTTGATTCACTGTATACAGAATCAAATAATGCCCGTGTCAGCCATAAAATACTCACGTGATGACGCGTTAACACATCACAAATCGACTCTGCGTCTAACATCATGTCATCATTGGGCACAACTAAACTTGCCCCCTGTGTCAACGCCCCCCAAATCTCAAATGTCGCCGCATCAAACGCTGGATTAGCTAATTGTACAAACACGTCTTGCGTCGTGATATCAACATAATCTGTGTTGTTTACCAACGACACGACCCCCCGATGTGGGATCATCGCCCCCTTTGGCTGCCCAGTGGTGCCCGAGGTGTACATAATGTAAGCTAAATCATTCAGCGTGGTATGTTGCGCGATATTTTGGGCTGAAAACTGATGTGCATCTTCTTTATCCACATAAAGACAAACTGGGTTAGATGTCGCGCTAGCTAGGCCTTGTGTTAACACCTTTTCTGAGTGACTATCACAGAGCATTATGTCCAACTGACAGTCGTCCACAATATAGCTCACGCGAGATGCTGGCGTGCCCATCGCAAATGGCACATAAGCGGCCCCCACTTTGAGCGCTGCTAACATACTCAACACCATGTCTAATCGTGAACTATGATAGACACCTATCATCTGTGGCTTACCCGCCACATTGGCCAATATCATCGCCGCACGACGATTCGCCATCGCATTTAACTCACCATAGCTGTAAGTTTTCTCTTGCGTGATTAAAGCGACTGCATCGGGTGTACGCGCTGCATGTTGCTCAAATAACTCCGTAATAGTTTGTTCGCCAAAACTGACTGTGTGGCCATTCCATTGTACAAGCTGTTGATATTGCTCAGCCTCTTCTAATACTTGGTGATGAGACGCCGTGGCATCTTGCAACATCATCTCAATAATTCGCTGATATAGCTTCGCATAACTCACACCTACCCCAGCCTTATAGTGACTGCGTAGCGTGCTCAAAGAACACATGATTTCATCGGTGTTTTGCGAAGTCTGAACATTCAAACTCAGTGGTAAACTGTTCTCCGCTATCCCCATTCGCCCTGCAAGTAAGTCCTCTGCCGCAACGCTGTCTTGCTGCCAGTAAGCATTAAAACTGGTGTAGTTAAAGGCTGCATGGAAAGGCTCATCACCCACCAGTTCCTTAACCACCTCTAGTGGGAAGAAGCGCTGTGCTTCCACTGCATTCATTTGCCCATGCACCGCTTGGATAAACTCAAGCCATGACCCAGTCCGGCGAGACCCAACCTGACAAGACACTGTAACTGGTAGAATATTGACAAACAGCCCAAGTAATTTGTCGCTGTCTAACACTTCAGGTCTACCATGAACCGATAATCCTGATACTACTTGCTCATACCCTGTCGCCAACGACAAAGCCTTACTGTGCGCTGCAAACATTACCGCTTTCAATGACACATCACATCGTGCCGCCAATGCTTGCAAAGCCTTCGCTTGTGTCGCATTAAAAGAGAACATCAGATAGTCACTCTCTGGCGCGGTATGGCTTGGTAAGCTGTCATCATCACTCGGTGCCAATAACACCGGCTGTGCCGCCACCTGCTCAAACTGGTTACGCCAAAATGTATGGTTATCTGTATCACTTAACGCCGCTTGCTCTTGCGCAATGAAGTCTCGATAGCTCGCCGCCAACGCCGGCTGCACCAGTGATTTACCCGCCAGTGCTTTACCGTATAATGCCGCCACTTCTGCCGTTAACGCCGCCTCACTCCAACCATCAATGATGGCGTGATGAACACTAAAGCTTAAGTGAAAGCGCTCTGCATCAATGCGGTGTGCCGCAACGCGCAGTAACGGGTATTCATTATCTGCAAACCCTCTTTGGTGCTCTTGTTTATACCACGCATGCACAGCTTGTAAGTCTTCATCTGTGTTACCAATGAATAGCTCTATCTGTGCTTGCTCATGCACCAATTGCAATGGCTTACTAAAGCCACTTAGCGCAATTTGAGTACGTAATATTGAATGGCGTGCACAAATTGCTGCTAATGTGTCACGTAAACATGATTCATCAAGTGGCAAGGTAAATGGATAACTGATCAGATCATGATATAAACAACTGTCATTAGACTGTGTGTGAAACAACATACCGAGCTGCAATCGGCTCACCGGATAAGCATCTTCAATGCCTTCAGGTAACAGGGCTTTATCGGCCTCGCTGATCAAGGAAAATGCACTGCTTGCGACTGTTTGCTGTACTTTGGCTTCCCCTGCATCAACGCATTGTGCCAACAAGGACACGGTTTGGGTTGCCAACAAATCAGCTAAACTGAACTCAACCCCTGCCTGTCTGGCTCGTGTCACTAACTTAATACTGATGATTGAGTCACCACCAAGCTCATAGTAGTTATCGTTCACGCCCACTTGCTCAACCTGCAGCACTTCTTGCCATACGGAGCATAAGATCTGCTCCGTTTTCGTGCTCGGGGCGATATAGGTGCGCGCTTCAACTTGGCTTGGACGAGGCAGCGCAGCTCTGTCTAACTTACCATTCACTGTCAAAGGAAGCTGAGCTAGCACCGTGATGTGTGCTGGGATCATGTAACTTGGTAAGACATGCGCCAGTGCTCCTTTTAACGTCGCTCCTAACTGGGCATCATCGCTGACCACATAAGCTAGTAAACGCGCATGGCCTTCTGAGTCGTCAATCAATAGAGCAGCCTGCTGGACACCATCTTGTTGCAGTAAGGCCGCTTCAATTTCACCCAACTCGATACGATAACCTCTAATTTTCACTTGGTTATCGTTACGACCTAGATACTCAAGCGTGCCATCGGCCAACCAACGAACCACATCGCCAGTTTTATACATACGGGTATAGCCCAACGCTTGCATTGACTCATCCGCAAATGGGTTATCAATAAAACGCTCAGCAGTTAGCTCTGGGCGATTTAAATAACCCGGTGATAAACCCGCCCCACCGATATACAGCTCACCAGGTACACCTGGCGGTACCAGTTGCATCTGCTCATTGAGTACATAAGCTTGCATGTCGCGCAGTACACGCCCTATGGTCGAACACTCTGAGGCATGCTCTGCGTATAATGGCTGATAAGTCGTGTGTACCGTGGTTTCTGTGATCCCGTACATATTCACCAGCTGCGGTTGACTATCACCGAATCGCGCCCACCAACGCTTTAGACTTGCGGGGTTAAGTTTGTCGCCACCGAAAATGACATATCTCAGTGCCGGAAAATCAAGCTCAAGGGTCAACGCCGCTTCAGCAAACCCTAAGAAAGCACCAGGTGTTTGATTTAATACAGTGACCGCTTCTTGTTGGCATAATTTGGCAACCGCTGCAAAGTCACGTACGAGGCTCTGCTCAGGAATAACTAAGCGTCCACCATGGAGCAACGCGCCCCACATTTCCCATACGGTAAAATCAAAGGTGTAAGCGTGATAGAGCATCCACACATCTTGTGCATTAAATTGATAGTCCGCTGCCGTCGCTTTAAACAAGCGCATAACATTGGCATGGTTTTGTAATACCCCTTTGGCTTTACCCGTTGTGCCAGAGGTATAAATCACATAAGCCAAATCATCAGCACCGTGCATCACATCTGGTGTTGTGGTTGCGCATGCAGACACCGAATCATCATCCATCACCAACAAAGGCGCTTCACTGTTGAGCTGAGTTTGATAAGCAGACTGAGACTGCGCTGTTGTTAGCACCAACGTGGGAGCACTGTCATCCAACACATGCTGATTACGCAATGCGGGATTAGACGGTGCCATAGGGACATAGGCTGCGCCCGCTTTAAGGACTGCTAATACACTGATCATCAACTCAAGGCTTGGCTCAACATATAACGCAATCAACGTATTGGCAGCTAAGGGTTGGCCATAATGTGCTTGGTAACTTGCTCGCAACCAATTCGCCAGTTGATTTGCACGCTCATTCAGTGCTTGGTAGCTGAGCTGTTGCTGGCCACAGGTCAAGGCAATGGCTTGCGGACAAGCTGCTACCTGCGCTTCAAATGCATCGACCAGACTATGCTCGCTATCGGCTTGCGCACGAATAAAATCTACATCGCTCTTAGCCCATTCAAGGAGACGTTCATTGTCTTGAGCAGATAATAACGCGTATTCTTTTAAGCATGTCAAAGTGCATTGCGCGACCTGTTTCAAAACATGGTGATACGCCTTTGCAATACGCTCAATGCTGGCTTTTTCAAATAAGCTCGTTGCATAATTGAAGGTTGCTTTAAGGCCTTCTTCGCCCTCACTCATAATCAAAGTTAAGTCAAACTTTGCTGGCGAATATGCTTGCGACTGTGTCTGTTCATCCAAAGGCGTCAACGGCAACGCCCAATTTGCTTTTTCAGCATTATTTTGCTGAAGACTAAACAGCACTTGAAATATAGGGTGGCGTGATAGGTCTCGCTCTAAGCCGAGTGCATGCACCATTTGCTCAAAAGGGATATCCTGATTTACTTTTGCAGCCGCAACTTGTTGATGGCTTTGCTCTATTAACTGTGCCATCGATGATTCATCATCTAGCTGTAAACGTATTGGCAAAGAATTGACAAAAAAGCCAATCATGTCTTGCACTTGTGCGTTATGTCTATTGTCAGAAGGTGTACCAATGACGACATCTGACTGATTAGCAAATCTTCCCAGTACCAATGAGAAAGCACCCAGCAATACGGTATAAAGAGTTGTGTTGTATTGCTTTGCAACTTGCTTTAAGTCATGTGCAAGTTCCGACTCAAACGCCACATGCAGATCTTGCCCAATGTAATCACTTTGCATTGGTCTTGGAAAATCAGTCAGCAAAGCAAGTGGCTGCAAGTCAGCAAGATTTTTCTGCCAATAAGCGAGCTGTTGCTCCCCAACATCACCAGACATAAGCTCCCTTTGCCAACATGCATAGTCTGCATACTGTAACTCTGGCATGGGTAATGCTTCTTGGCTTTGGTAGGCAAGCTCTAAGTCTTTTAAAAAGACCCCCACTGACCAGCCATCAAATGCAATGTGATGCCATACAAATAGCAAGTAGCGTAAGTTGCCCTGCTGTAATACACACGCTCTCATCACTTCTTGATTGAGATCGAATGAAGCTGATTGTTTTGCCGCTAGTGCTTGACGCAACTCCTCTTCAGTCTCGAAATGTTCAAGTTCAATGACAACGTTCTGATCTGTAATTTGTTGATAGTCGTCACCCTGTGCATCTTGCTCAAAGACAGTGCGCAAACTTGCGTGCTTTGCAACAACTGCATCAAGTGCGCGCTGCAAACGCGCCAGCTCAGCATCTTCCTCGAGTGAGAAACATACTGGAATTAAGTATGCCGCTCCTGAGCTGATGCGTTCAACATACAGCAATCGCTGTTGAGCGAACGACAATGGATAGCGATGCCACTGCGGCATTTTTTCAAATGCCTCTTGAGAGATAATTTCAGAACGCGATAAGAAGCTTTTCAGTTCCTGCTTTTTATCCCTGATTTTGATGATCAACTCATCGTTCAGTTCGTCCGAGTCGTAGGCAAGACGAATGTCTTGCCCCTCCAACCACACAGCTGCCTGTGAATTTTTAATTTCCGTCAATAAATCAAACATTTTAAAACCGTCCCCAGTAGCTTAAACCGTGATAACTTTTTTCTTTTGTGTCATCGCTTGAGATGTAATTGAGGTATCAATCGCTTGCTGCTTCATTTGCGCAATATTTTCTGCTATTGCACCGATATTTTGATGCTCATATAAAGCGGCAATGGGCAACTCGAAGTCCAACAACGCACGGAGTTTCGCCATAATGCGTACCGCGTTGATTGAGTTACCTCCCAACCTAAAGAAGTTGTCTTCAATACCAATACGCTCAACCCCCAAGTTTTCTTGCCATATCTCACACAACTGAGCTTCTAGCTCATTACGAGGTGCGACATAGTCAGATACTTGAACATCTTCAATGCTCGGCAAGGCTTCTAAGTTCACTTTTCCGTTTGCAGTCAAAGGAATTGATTCCATAAACATAAAGTGACTTGGGATTTGATAACTAAACAGCTTATTGCGCAGTGCTTGCTGTAGAGACTTCTCGTTCAATTCACGACCAGAGTTAGTTACTACATAGGCAACCAATGCCGCCTCTGAGTTAACCTGTTGCAACTTAACAATGGCATGCTTGACTTCAGACAATTCCATCAGCACCTCTTCAATACCCGACAGCTCAATTCGATAACCACGGATCTTCACTTGAGCATCATCTCGTCCTATGTACTCTAAGTTTCCATCCGGCAACCAACGAACTTTGTCGCCAGTACGGTATAAAGTGGTATATCCATTGCTCAGGTCTTGCTCGCTGGCAAACGAGTTACGCACAAAGCGCGTCGCTGTCAGCTCAGGCTGATTTAGATAACCTCTTGCCAGTCCGGCACCTGAAATATACAACTCGCCTACGGCGCCTGTTGGCAGTAACGTTTTGTTTTCAGACAACACGTACACCTGACGACCATTAATTGGCTTACCGATTGGCACAGCCCCTGAGGTTGTCTGCGTACATTCGAACGTTGTCGCAAACGTCGTGCTTTCTGTAGGACCATATCCGTTTAAAATATGCATTGGACGATGTGTTTGGCTAACCAGACGATTCATAATCGCAGGGGTTAATGCTTCGCCCCCAATTATCAAGTAGCGTAGCGATGCAAACATGTCTGGTAATTGACTATAAACAGAATCAAACAGCGCTCGCGTAAGCCACAGTGTCGTAACCTGCTCTACACGCAACAGCTTCTCTATTTGCTGCGCTTCTAGTGCAAAATCACTACTCGGTACAACTAAGGTGGCACCTTGTGTCAATGCTCCCCAGACTTCTAGTGTAGCCGCGTCAAATGCAGGGTTTGCAAGCTGTGCAAATACATCTGATGCCGTTATTTGCATAAAGTCTGTATTGTTAACCAAGGACGTAACACCCTGGTGTGGGATCAACACACCTTTAGGAACACCCGTTGTGCCCGAGGTATACATCACATAGGCCAAGCTCTGTGCATTAACGTCGCTTGTTGGTTTTTCTGTTGAACATTGCTGTACATCACTGTCGTCAACCAACACTACCTTAGGCTGGTTTGAGCAATACTCTAAAACAGCTCTCATTGCTCTTGCTTGCTGAGCGTCTGTTAATACAACTGGTAGGGCACAGTCATCAACAATATGTGCTATACGCTCAATAGGGCTATCTGTTGAAATTGGTACATAGGCAGCCCCCATCTTCAATACCGCTAACATACTGACTACCATGTCAACTCTTTCGTGGTGATAGATACCCACTGCTATTGGTGACTTCTCTGTCTTTGATAGCAAGTACTGCGCACGTTGATTAGCCAGTGTGTTTAACTGAGCATAAGTTATGCTGCCTTGCGCTGTTTTAAGTGCAATTGCATCAGGCATAGCAGCAACTTGAGATTCAAATAGCTCATGGATAGTTGCATTACCAAAATCACTCTTCGCTTGATTCCATAACGACAACTGCACTTCACGCTCTTGTTCATTCACAATATCAGTGTGCAATGAGTCAATGTCATTGAGCATGCACGCCACGATACGTTTGAACAACCTTGCGTAAGTTACACCAACCCCAGTTTCATAATGGCTACGTAACGTACTCAGTGAGCCATTGATCTCATCCCTGTCTTGGTACGCTTGAATATTCAAGTTAAATGGCAAGCTATTTTCGCCTTCCCCCATGCGACTATTCAGTACACTGGTTCCATCAACTGACTTTTCCTGCCAATAATTTCTAAAGTTAGTGTAGTTAAACGACGTCACATACGGCTCTTGTCCACCGAGTACTTGTTTGATGGCCTCTACCGGGTAGAATCGCTGACTTTCAACTTGCTTGCTCATTGCGTGTACACTTGTGACAAGGTCACGCCAAGACATTTTCTGCACATCAATCGCAAATGGCAGCATATTAACGAACAAGCCCAAGATTTTTTCACTGTCTAGTGTTTCAGGTCGACCATGCAAAGACGTACCTGTTACAACTTGGTTATAGCCAGTTGCCACTGCAAGTGCCTTAACATGAGCTGTAAATAACAGTGTTTTTAAAGACACGTCTAGTTCACTTGTAAGCGCTCTAAGTGCACTGGCTTGCTCTGCTGAAATAGAGAAACTTGCATAGTCCGTGTCTGTTCCCGTCAGCATTTCTATATCCTGATGTTGTTCAGGCAATAGATTAACCGCACGCGCCTCTGTACCACTTAATGTCTCTTTCCAGAACTGCGCATTATCTTCATCCGCCAATACAGCTAACTCTTTGGCGATGTAGTCACGATAACAAGCTGAAATTGGTTCAACCGTTAACGAGTTTCCTTTAAGGGCTGCGTCATACTTGGACAATATTTCTGAAATAAGTGCCGCTTCACTCCAGCCATCTAAAATTGCATGATGGAAGCTCAAACTAATATAGAAGCTGTGCTCATTCACTTTATGTGCTGCAATTCTTAGCATTGGGAAATCAGCATCAGAGAACCCTTGCTGCTTCTGTTGTGTATACCAACTTCTAACGGCTTCAGCATCCTGCCCTGTCTCACTAATAAATAATGGGATCTGAGCCTGTTTGTGCACCAACTGTAGCGGTTCACTAAACTCATCACTCACAATTTGTGTGCGTAGAATTTCGTGACGAGCACCAACCGTCTCAAGCACATACGTTAAAGCGGCGCTATCAAGTGGCAACTCAACTTTATAGCTCAGCAAGTCATGGTAGACGCTGCTGTTCGCGATACGACTATGATAAATAAGTCCAAGCTGTAAACGACTTACCGGATATGCATCTTCAATATGCTCGGGCATTAAGGCTCTGTCCGCTTCACTAATCAAAGAGAATACTTCACTATCTACCGCACTTAATTCGCCCGCATCGCCGCCATCAATGGTCGCCGCTAACTCTGCTAGCGTGTCACACTCAAATAAGTCTTCTAGCGCAAAGTTAACGCCTTCCGCTTGTGCCCGTGCTGCCAGCTGGATACTCAAAATCGAGTCGCCACCAAGCTCAAAGAAGTTGTCGTAAATACTGACCGACGCCACCTCTAGTACTTCTTGCCAAATCTCACATAACTGAGCTTCTAACGCCGTACGTGGTGTGCCATCTTCTTGGTCCGATGTCCCCGCCTCTGCACTCAGTGACATGCCTTTGAGTGCTTTACGGTCTACCTTGCCATTCACATTCAGTGGTAACTCTTCCATCACCAACATGTGTTGTGGATGCATGTAGCTGGGTAGTCTATCCACTAAGTAAGCTTGGATATCAGCCTGCGTCAGCGTACTGGCCACATATGCCGCCAGCTGCTTTTGCCCGCCTACTTCATGCACTAATATCGCTGCATCGGTGATAGCTGCATGCTCACACAACGCTGATTCAATCTCACCCGGCTCGATACGGTAACCTCTGATCTTCACCTGCTGGTCAATTCGACCTAAGAACTCAATCAAGCCTGACGCGTTGAAGCACACCTTATCGCCTGTGCGGTACATACGTGCATCGTTGCCCACAAATGGGTCTGCAAGGAACTGCTCTGCCGTTTTACTCGACTCACCCAAGTAACCTTGTGCAAGCGCTGCACCACCGATGAACAATTCACCCGGTGTGCCCGGTGCGACTGGGTTTAACTCACTGTCTAAGATGTAACATAGCGTGTTGTCCAGTGGCTTACCGATTGGCACCGACTGACCCTCATCCCAGCTTTGCATCGCATAGAAACAGGTAAATGTCGTCGCTTCTGTGGGGCCATAACCATTCACTAAGCACTCACTCCACGGCGCCGCTAGGTACGTCGCCACATGACGAGGTGACAATGCGTCGCCCCCGGCCACTAAGGCCCGTAGACCTTTCAGTGCTTCTAGTTTTTCATCAACAACCACATGGAATAGCGACGCCGTTAGCCACAAGACACTCACCTGATGGCGCGCAAGCTCTTGTTCAATACGCTCAACCGTAACTTTGCCCGCATCTGCCACGGCCACCGTCGCACCATTTAATAGTGCACTCCAAATCTCAAAGCTAGATGCATCGAATACCAGTGGAGCAAGTTGCAACAACACATCGTCTGACTCAATCGCCAATTCACTGCGGTTTGCCGCCAGTCTCAGTAGACCTTGGTCAATCACTTGCACGCCTTTTGGTGTGCCTGTTGAGCCTGAGGTATACATCACATAACTGGCACTGTGAGCGTGTCGTGCACTGACACTCACTGGTGTGCTGTGCTGCGACTGTGCCACTAAGCTTGACCACGCCAGTACCTGACACACTTCTAAGCCTGCCGTTGCACATAACTCATCGGCACTGATAACACGGGTTACTTGCGCATCTTCCAGCATGAAGCGAATACGCTCCTGCGGATACTGTGCATCCACGGGCACATAACAACCACCCGCTTGTACAACCGCTAAAATAGCAAGTACCGCATCCACTGACCGTTCGAATAGCATCGCTACGCGCTCGCCCGGCTGTACACCGTGGGCCGCTAATGCGCCCGCCAAGGCTTGTGTCTGCGCTTGTAACTGTGCATAGCTATAGGTGGTGTGTGCATCTTGCAACGCAATGGCATCACCATACTTCGCCGTCACATCAGCCAGCTTGTCAACCAAGCTAATATCTTGAGCCAGCGGCGTATAAGTGCCTGACCACTGTGCTAATTGTTGCTGCTCGTGTGGCTGTAGTAATGGCTTGTCACACAGTGTTTGCGGTGCATTGAGCATCTGCATAAAGCTGTGACGATAACACGCTACAAAACGCGCTAAGTCCTGCTCGGTATAAAGACTCGTATCTGTTTCTAACATCAGGTATATCGACGACCCTGTTGGCGTCATACCCGCTTGCAAGATGAATGGGTAGTTTGAATGCTCAAAACCGGCATCCGTTACACCATCTGCACCCCGTTCGAACAGCAATGCTTCGCCAACACTTTCTTGCGCATACGCTCTAAAGTGGGTGTAGTTGAATAAGGTGCTAAAGAGCTCCTCACCATCACGCTCACGCTTTAGTGTCGCCAGAGGGTAACGGCGATGACGCCACAACTGGTGCTCTTGCTCAGCCAATTGCTTCACCCACGCTGACCAATCCAAAGCTGGGGCTTGGGTGCTAAATGGTAAGCTGTTTAGGAACAAGCCTAATAACTGATCGCCTCCCACCGCTTCTGGACGACCATTGGTTACCATGCCAGTCACCAATTGCTGTTGACCACTTAATGCATGCAACGCTCTGAGGTGTACCGCAAGCAACACGCTTTTTAGTGACACGCCCAATGAGGCCGCGTATGCCTTCGCCTGCTCAGTTTCTTGCTCCGTTACCGGTACCATGGCACGCTCAATACTCGACTCAGTATTTGCTGGTGCATTGCCTTTAAGCTTTAAGACATCTAACTGAGCAACCACTGACTGCCAGTAATGAAGCGTTTCTTCGCTTGCTAATGTCTCTTGCTCTAGCGCTATAAAGTCACGATAACTGGTTGTCAGCGCCTCTTTATTAACCAAGTTGCCTGCCAGTGCTGCCTGGTAATAGCTCACCAAATCAGACATCAGGATCGATGTACTCCAACCATCTAATAAGGCATGGTGGAAACTCAGCCCCAACACAAAGGCGTTATCTGCATGGGCAAACACCTTCGCTCTAAATACACCCGGCGATTTAAAGTCTAGGCCTTGTGCTCTTTCTTCTGCGAGCCATGCCTCCATTGCTGCCTGACGTGTTGCCAGATCCCAGCCTTGCTGATATTCAGTGGTTAACGGTACTTCAACTTGCTCATACACTAACTGCAGAGGCTGTGAGTACTGACCAAAATCAAACGCGGTGCGCAAGATCTCATGGCGCGCCATCAAGGCCGACATTGCCTGTGCAAATGCCGTTTCGTTGTACGCTAAACGCACTGTGTGCGTCATAATGTCGTGATAAGCCGACTCTTCTCGCTCACGCTCAGAGTGATACAACATACCCAACTGAGTTTGTGCAATCGGATATGCATCCACCACACCGACAGGTAGCTTCGCTCTGTCCGCATCCGTAATTAAACTAAATGCGTCGGTGCGCGTATCTTTAAGCTCACTGGCCTCGCCGCCATCAATGGTCGCCGCTAACTCTGCTAGCGTGTCACACTCAAATAAGTCTTCTAGCGCAAAGTTAACGCCTTCCGCTTGTGCCCGTGCTGCCAGCTGGATACTCAAAATCGAGTCGCCACCAAGCTCAAAGAAGTTGTCGTAAATACTGACCGACGCCACCTCTAGCACTTCTTGCCAAATCTCACATAACTGCGCTTCTAACGCCGTACGAGGTGTGCCATCTTCTTGCTCCGATGTCCCCGCTTCTGCACTCAATGACATGCCTTTGAGTGCTTTACGGTCTACCTTGCCATTCACATTCAGTGGTAACTCTTCCATCACCAACATGTGTTGTGGATGCATGTAGCTGGGTAGTCTATCCACTAAGTAAGCTTGGATATCAGCCTGCGTCAGCGTACTGGCCACATATGCCGCCAGCTGCTTTTGCCCGCCTACTTCATGCACTAATATCGCTGCATCGGTGATAGCAGCATGCTCACACAACGCTGATTCAATCTCACCCGGCTCGATACGGTAACCTCTGATCTTCACCTGCTGGTCAATTCGACCTAAGAACTCAATCAAGCCTGACGCGTTGAAGCACACCTTATCGCCTGTGCGGTACATACGTGCATCGTTGCCCACAAATGGGTCTGCAAGGAACTGCTCTGCCGTTTTACTCGGCTCACCCAAGTAACCTTGTGCAAGCGCTGCACCACCGATGAACAATTCACCCGGTGTGCCCGGTGCGACTGGGTTTAACTCACTGTCTAAGATGTAACATAGCGTGTTGTCCAGTGGCTTACCGATTGGCACCGACTGGCCCTCATCCCAGCTTTGCATCGCATAGAAACAGGTAAATGTCGTCGCTTCTGTGGGGCCATAACCATTCACTAAGCACTCACTCCACGGCGCCGCTAGGTACGTCGCCACATGACGCGGTGACAATGCGTCGCCCCCGGCCACTAAGGCCCGTAGACCTTTCAGTGCTTCTAGTTTTTCATCAACAACCACATGGAATAGCGACGCCGTTAGCCACAAGACACTCACCTGATGGCGCGCAAGCTCTTGCTCAATACGCTCAACCGTGACTTTGCCCGCGTCTGCCACGGCCACCGTCGCACCATTTAATAGTGCACTCCAAATCTCAAAGCTAGATGCATCGAATACCAGTGGAGCAAGTTGCAACAACACATCGTCTGACTCAATCGCCAATTCACTGCGGTTTGCCGCCAGTCTCAGTAGACCTTGGTCAATCACTTGCACGCCTTTTGGTGTGCCTGTTGAGCCTGAGGTATACATCACATAACTGGCACTGTGAGCGTGTCGTGCACTGACACTCACTGGTGTGCTGTGCTGCGACTGTGCCACTAAGCTTGACCACGCCAGTACCTGACACACTTCTAAGCCTGCCGTTGCACATAACTCATCGGCACTGATAACACGGGTTACTTGCGCATCTTCCAGCATGAAGCGAATACGCTCCTGCGGATACTGTGCATCCACGGGCACATAACAACCACCCGCTTGTACAACCGCTAAAATAGCAAGTACCGCATCCACTGACCGTTCGAATAGCATCGCTACGCGCTCGCCCGGCTGTACACCGTGGGCCGCTAATGCGCCCGCCAAGGCTTGTGTCTGCGCTTGTAACTGTGCATAGCTATAGGTGGTGTGTGCATCTTGCAACGCAATGGCATCACCATACTTCGCCGTCACATCAGCCAGCTTGTCAACCAAGCTAATATCTTGAGCCAGCGGCGTATAAGTGCCTGACCACTGTGCTAATTGTTGCTGCTCGTGTGGCTGTAGTAATGGCTTGTCACACAGTGTTTGCGGTGCATTGAGCATCTGCATAAAGCTGTGACGATAACACGCTACAAAACGCGCTAAGTCCTGCTCGGTATAAAGACTCGTATCTGTTTCTAACATCAGGTATATCGACGACCCTGTTGGCGTCATACCCGCTTGCAAGATGAATGGGTAGTTTGAATGCTCAAAACCGGCATCCGTTACACCATCTGCACCCCGTTCGAACAGCAATGCTTCGCCAACACTTTCTTGCGCATACGCTCTAAAGTGGGTGTAGTTGAATAAGGTGCTAAAGAGCTCCTCACCATCACGCTCACGCTTTAGTGTCGCCAGAGGGTAACGGCGATGACGCCACAACTGGTGCTCTTGCTCAGCCAATTGCTTCACCCACGCTGACCAATCCAAAGCTGGGGCTTGGGTGCTAAATGGTAAGCTGTTTAGGAACAAGCCTAATAACTGATCGCCTCCCACCGCTTCTGGACGACCATTGGTTACCATGCCAGTCACCAATTGCTGTTGACCACTTAATGCATGCAACGCTCTGAGGTGTACCGCAAGCAACACGCTTTTTAGTGACACGCCCAATGAGGCCGCGTATGCCTTCGCCTGCTCAGTTTCTTGCTCCGTTACCGGTACCATGGCACGCTCAATACTCGACTCAGTATTTGCTGGTGCATTGCCTTTAAGCTTTAAGACATCTAACTGAGCAACCACTGACTGCCAGTAATGAAGCGTTTCTTCGCTTGCTAATGTCTCTTGCTCTAGCGCTATAAAGTCACGATAACTGGTTGTCAGCGCCTCTTTATTAACCAAGTTGCCTGCCAGTGCTGCCTGGTAATAGCTCACCAAATCAGACATCAAGATAGATGTACTCCAACCATCTAATAAGGCATGGTGGAAACTCAGCCCCAACACAAAGGCGTTATCTGCATGGGCAAACACCTTCGCTCTAAATACACCCGGCGATTTGAAATCTAGGCCTTGTGCTCTTTCCTCTGCGAGCCATGCCTCCATTGCCGCCTGACGTGTTGCCAGATCCCAGCCTTGCTGATATTCAGTGCTTAACGGTACTTCAACTTGCTCATACACTAACTGCAGAGGCTGTGAGTACTGACCAAAATCAAACGCGGTGCGCAAGATCTCATGGCGCGCCATCAAGGCCGACATTGCCTGTGCAAATGCCGTTTCGTTGTACGCTAAACGCACCGTGTGCGTCATAATGTCGTGATAAGCCGACTCTTCTCGCTCACGCTCAGAGTGATACAACATACCCAACTGAGTTTGTGCAATCGGATATGCATCCACCACACCGTCAGGTAGCTTCGCTCTGTCCGCATCCGTAATTAAGCTAAATGCGTCGGTGCGCGTATCTTTAAGCTCACTGGCCTCGCCGCCATCAATGGTCGCCGCTAACTCTGCTAACGTGTCACACTCAAATAAGTCTTCTAGCGCAAAGTTAACGCCTTCCGCTTGTGCCCGTGCTGCCAGCTGGATACTCAAAATCGAGTCGCCACCAAGCTCAAAGAAGTTGTCGTAAATACTGACCGACGCCACCTCTAGCACTTCTTGCCAAATCTCACATAACTGAGCTTCTAACGCCGTACGTGGTGTGCCATCTTCTTGGTCCGATGTCCCTGCCTCTGCACTCAGTGACATGCCTTTGAGTGCTTTACGGTCTACCTTGCCATTCACATTCAGTGGTAACTCTTCCATCACCAACATATATTGTGGATGCATATAGCTTGGTAAACGCTGTGCTAGAAATACATTGATCTGCGCATGCGTCAGCGTACTGGCCACATATGCCGCCAGCTGCTTTTGCCCGCCCACTTCATGCACTAATATCGCTGCATCGGTGATAGCTGCATGCTCACACAACGCTGATTCAATCTCACCCGGCTCGATACGGTAACCTCTGATCTTCACCTGCTGGTCAATTCGACCTAAGAACTCAATCAAGCCTGACGTGTTGAAGCACACCTTATCGCCTGTGCGGTACATACGTGCATCGTTGCCCACAAATGGATCTGCAAGGAACTGCTCTGCCGTTTTACTCGGCTCACCCAAGTAACCTTGTGCAAGTGCTGCACCACCGATGAACAATTCACCCGGTGTGCCCGGTGCGACAGGGTTTAACTCACTGTCTAAGATGTAACATAGCGTGTTGTCCAGTGGCTTACCGATTGGCACCGACTGGCCCTCATCCCAGCTTTGCATCGCATAGAAACAGGTAAATGTCGTCGCTTCTGTGGGGCCATAACCATTCACTAAGCACTCACTCCACGGCGCCGCTAGGTACGTCGCCACATGACGCGGTGACAATGCGTCGCCCCCGGCCACTAAGGCCCGTAGACCTTTCAGTGCTTCTAGTTTTTCATCAACAACCACATGGAATAGCGACGCCGTTAGCCACAAGACACTCACCTGATGGCGCGCAAGCTCTTGCTCAATACGCTCAACCGTGACTTTGCCCGCGTCTGCCACGGCCACCGTCGCACCATTTAATAGTGCACTCCAAATCTCAAAGCTAGATGCATCGAATACCAGTGGAGCAAGTTGCAACAACACATCGTCTGACTCAATCGCCAATTCACTGCGGTTTGCCGCCAGTCTCAGTAGACCTTGGTCAATCACTTGCACGCCTTTTGGTGTGCCTGTTGAGCCTGAGGTATACATCACATAACTGGCACTGTGAGCGTGTCGTGCACTGACACTCACTGGTGTGCTGTGCTGCGACTGTGCCACTAAGCTTGACCACGCCAGTACCTGACACACTTCTAAGCCTGCCGTTGCACATAACTCATCGGCACTGATAACACGGGTTACTTGCGCATCTTCCAGCATGAAGCGAATACGCTCCTGCGGATACTGTGCATCCACGGGCACATAACAACCACCCGCTTGTACAACCGCTAAAATAGCAAGTACCGCATCCACTGACCGTTCGAATAGCATCGCTACGCGCTCGCCCGGCTGTACACCGTGGGCCGCTAATGCGCCCGCCAAGGCTTGTGTCTGCGCTTGTAACTGTGCATAGCTATAGGTGGTGTGTGCATCTTGCAACGCAATGGCATCACCATACTTCGCCGTCACATCAGCCAGCTTGTCAACCAAGCTAATATCTTGAGCCAGCGGCGTATAAGTGCCTGACCACTGTGCTAATTGTTGCTGCTCGTGTGGCTGTAGTAATGGCTTGTCACACAGTGTTTGCGGTGCATTGAGCATCTGCATAAAGCTGTGACGATAACACGCTACAAAACGCGCTAAGTCCTGCTCGGTATAACGACTTGTATCTATTTCAAGCGTCATATAGATGTTGTCGCCCGTGGGCGTCATACCCGCTTGCAAGATGAATGGGTAGTTTGAATGCTCAAAACCGGCATCCGTTACACCATCTGCACCCCGTTCGAACAGCAATGCTTCGCCAACACTTTCTTGCGCATACGCTCTAAAGTGGGTGTAGTTGAATAAGGTGCTAAAGAGCTCCTCACCATCACGCTCACGCTTTAGTGTCGCCAGAGGGTAACGGCGATGACGCCACAACTGGTGCTCTTGCTCAGCCAATTGCTTCACCCACGCTGACCAATCCAAAGCTGGGGCTTGGGTGCTAAATGGTAAGCTGTTTAGGAACAAGCCTAATAACTGATCGCCTCCCACTGTCTCTGGACGACCATTGGTTACCATGCCAGTCACCAATTGCTGTTGACCACTTAGTGCATGCAACGCTCTGAGGTGTACCGCAAGCAACACACTTTTTAGTGACACGCCCAATGAGGCCGCGTATGCCTTCGCCTGCTCGGTCTCCTTTTCATTGATCCCCAAGTCTTGTCTTACAATTTCAGCTTTATCTTGTGCTTTGGCATGACCTATCAGCTGCATTGGTTCGAGCTTTGAGATCACTTGTTGCCAGTAACTCTGAGTTTCTTCACTTGTAAGTGCTTCACGCTCTAACCCTATAAAGTCACGATAACTGGTTGTCAGTGCCTCTTTATTGACCAAGTTGCCTGCCAGTGCTGCCTGGTAATAGCTCACCAAATCAGACATTAGGATCGATGTACTCCAACCATCTAATAAGGCATGGTGGAAACTCAGCCCCAACACAAAGGCGTTATCTGCATGGGCAAACACCTTCGCTCTAAATACACCCGGCGATTTGAAATCTAGGCCTTGTGCTCTTTCCTCTGCGAGCCATGCCTCCATTGCCGCCTGACGTGTTGCCAGATCCCAGCCTTGCTGATATTCAGTGGTTAACGGTACTTCAACTTGCTCATACACTAACTGCAGAGGCTGTGAGTACTGACCTATATCAAACGCGGTGCGCAAGATCTCATGGCGCGCCATCAAGGCCGACATTGCCTGTGCAAATGCCGTTTCGTTGTACGCTAAACGCACCGTGTGCGTCATAATGTCGTGATAAGCCGACTCTGCTCGCTCACGCTCAGAGTGATACAACATACCCAACTGAGTTTGTGCAATCGGATATGCATCCACCACATCGGCAGGTAGCTTCGCTCTGTCCATATCCGTAATTAAGCTAAATGCGTCGGTGCGCGTATCTTTAAGCTCACTGGCCTCGCCGCCATCAATGGTCGCCGCTAACTCTGCTAACGTGTCACACTCAAATAAGTCTTCTAGCGCAAAGTTAACGCCTTCCGCTTGTGCCCGTGCTGCCAGCTGGATACTCAAAATCGAGTCGCCACCAAGCTCAAAGAAGTTGTCGTAAATACTGACCGACGCCACCTCGAGCACTTCTTGCCAAATCTCACATAACTGCGCTTCTAACGCCGTACGAGGTGTGCCATCTTCTTGCTCCGATGTCCCCGCTTCTGCGCTCAATGACATGCCTTTGAGTGCTTTACGGTCTACCTTGCCATTCACATTCAGTGGTAACTCTTCCATCACCAACATGTGTTGTGGATGCATGTAGCTTGGTAGTCTATCCACTAAGTAAGCTTGGATATCAGCCTGCGTCAGCGTACTGGCCACATATGCCGCCAGCTGCTTTTGCCCGCCCACTTCATGCACTAATATCGCTGCATCGGTGATAGCAGCATGCTCACACAACGCTGATTCAATCTCACCCGGCTCGATACGGTAACCTCTGATCTTCACCTGCTGGTCAATTCGACCTAAGAACTCAATCAAGCCTGACGCGTTGAAGCACACCTTATCGCCTGTGCGGTACATACGTGCATCGTTGCCCACAAATGGGTCTGCAAGGAACTGCTCTGCCGTTTTACTCGGCTCACCCAAGTAACCTTGTGCAAGCGCTGCACCACCGATGAACAATTCACCCGGTGTGCCCGGTGCGACTGGGTTTAACTCACTGTCTAAGATGTAACATAGCGTGTTATCCAGTGGCTTACCGATTGGCACCGACTGACCCTCATCCCAGCTTTGCATCGCATAGAAACAGGTAAATGTCGTCGCTTCTGTGGGGCCATAACCATTCACTAAGCACTCACTCCACGGCGCCGCTAGGTACGTCGCCACATGACGCGGTGACAATGCGTCGCCCCCGGCCACTAAGGCCCGTAGACCTTTCAGTGCTTCTAGTTTTTCATCAACAACCACATGGAATAGCGACGCCGTTAGCCACAAGACACTCACCTGATGGCGCGCAAGCTCTTGCTCAATACGCTCAACCGTGACTTTGCCCGCGTCTGCCACGGCCACCGTCGCACCATTTAATAGTGCACTCCAAATCTCAAAGCTAGATGCATCGAATACCAGTGGAGCAAGTTGCAACAACACATCGTCTGACTCAATCGCCAATTCACTGCGGTTTGCCGCCAGTCTCAGTAGACCTTGGTCAATCACTTGCACGCCTTTTGGTGTGCCTGTTGAGCCTGAGGTATACATCACATAACTGGCACTGTGAGCGTGTCGTGCACTGACACTCACTGGTGTGCTGTGCTGCGACTGTGCCACTAAGCTTGACCACGCCAGTACCTGACACACTTCTAAGCCTGCCGTTGCACATAACTCATCGGCACTGATAACACGGGTTACTTGCGCATCTTCCAGCATGAAGCGAATACGCTCCTGCGGATACTGTGCATCCACGGGCACATAACAACCACCCGCTTGTACAACCGCTAAAATAGCAAGTACGGCGTCGATAGAGCGGTCAAACAATATGCCCACACGCTCGCCCGGTTGCACACCTTGGGCCGCTAATGCGCCCGCCAATGATTGTGTCTGCGCTTGTAACTGTGCATAGCTATAGGTGGTGTGTGCATCTTGCAACGCAATGGCATCACCGTACTTCGCCGTCACATCAGCCAGCTTGTCAACCAAGCTGATATCTTGAGCCAGCGGCGTATAAGTGCCTGACCACTGTGCTAATTGTTGCTGCTCGTGTGGCTGTAGTAATGGCTTGTCACACAGTGTTTGCGGCGCATTGAGCATCTGCATAAAGCTGTGACGATAACACGCTACAAAACGCGCTAAGTCCTGCTCGGTGTAACGGCTTGTATCCACTTCTAGCGTTAAGTAAATGCTATCGCCCGCAGGCGTCATACCCGCTTGCAAGATGAATGGGTAGTTTGAATGCTCAAACAATGAATTGCTCAACCCTTCCGCACCCCGTTCAAACAGTAATGCTTCGCCAACACTTTCTTGCGCATACGCTCTAAAGTGGGTGTAGTTAAATAAGGTGCTAAAGAGCTCTTCACCATCACGCTCACGTTTTAGTGCCGCCATGGGATAGCGGCGGTGCTGCCACAACTCAAGCTCTTGCTCAGCCAGTTGCTTCACCCAGGCTGACCAATCTAAAGCTGCAGCCTGCGTGCTAAGCGGTAAACTGTTTAAGAACAAGCCTAATAACTGCTCCCCACCCACCGCTTCTGGACGACCATTGGTTACCATGCCAGTCACCAATTGCTGTTGACCACTTAGTGCATGCAACGCTCTGAGATGTACCGCAAGCAATACACTTTTTAGTGACACGCCTAATGATGCAGCAAAGTCCTTCGCCATTGCAGTTTCACTTTTAGACACGGAAACATCACAGCGCAAAATGCTCGATTTTTCACCACTTCTGGCATTGCCAGGGATAACAAGCGGCTCAAGCTCATTGCTCAGTTCGCGCCAATAGTTTTGAGAAGGCTCGTTATTGAGCTCTTTTTGCTCAAGCTCGATATAATCACGATAACAAGTCTCTATTTTTGGCAAGTTCGCCGTCTCACCAGACATCGCAGCGCCATACAATGCGACTAAGTCTGACATTAATACGGATACACTCCAGCCATCGAGTAATGCATGGTGGAAACTAAACCCAAAGACAAAAGCAGATTCATCATGTACAAACACTTGTGCACGAAATACCCCCGCCTTTTGCCAGTTTAAGCCTGCTTTTTTCTCTTGTTCAAACCAGGTATCTAATGCCTGTTGACGTGCTTCAACTGACCAACCTAACTGATCTTGCGTATCAAACGATGTATCTATGCGGTCAAATACCAGCTGTAGAGGTTGTAAATAATCACCAACGTTAAACGCTGTTCTTAATATTTCATGGCGCTCTACCAATGCCATGAACGCTTTAGTAAATGCACCTTCGTGATAGGGCATACGAATGGTATGCGTCATGATGTCATGATAAGCAGATTCTTCTCGTCCTCGGTCTGAGTGGTAAAGCATACCCAACTGCGTTTGAGCGATAGGATAAGCATCCACAACACCTTGCGGCATACGCACACGATCTTGCTCGGCAATTAAAGAAAACGCCGTGCTGCTAGTCCCACCTGAAGCACGTACTTCTCCGGAAGAGATTTTTGCAGCCAAGCTCGCAATCGATTTACAGTTCATCAAGTCCATTAAGCTAAAATCAATGCCTACAGCCCTTGCTTTTGCCGCAACTTGAATACTTAAAATCGAATCCCCACCTAACTCAAAGTAGCTATCATTTATACCGACTTTTTCGACTTTTAATATGTCTTGCCATATTTCACATAACTGCTGCTCTAGTGCCGTTGTTGGCGCAACATACGCTCGACTTCCATTGACAAAAGGCTTAGGTAACGCCGCACGGTTCAATTTACCGTTACTGGTAAGCGGTACAGCGTCGATTTGCATAATATGAGCTGGCACCATATAGGTTGGTAGTGCCTGACTCAAAGCCATATGAAGTGCGTTAACGTCAACGACTTCGCCTTCAGCGACTATGTAAGCGAGGATCCTTGCATGGCCACCTTCATTTTCAGTCACCACAATCGCTTGTTTCACAAAGTTTTGTTGCAGTAAAGCAGCTTCAATCTCACCCAGCTCAATACGATAACCACGAACTTTTATCTGATTATCATTTCGCCCTAAGTACTCTAAATCACCATTTTCTAACCAACGAACCACATCACCAGTCTTATACATGCGGTCATAACCAAGTGCTTTCATCTGTGCATCAGCAAATGGGTTTTCAACAAAACGCTCTGCCGTTAATGAGTCACGATTCAAATAGCCTTTTGCCAAACCAGCGCCACCGATATACAGCTCACCAGGGACACCTGGCGCCACCAGCTGGAGCTGCTCGTTAAGTACATAGGCTTGCATATCGCGCAGTACTTTACCGATAGTCGAAAACTCAGTAGCGTTGTGCTTATAAAGCGGGTGATAAGTCGTGTGAACCGTCGTTTCAGTAATACCATACATGTTAACTAACTGAGGCTGCGTATCACCATGATGGGCCCACCACTCTTTTAAACTAGCAGGATTTAGTTTGTCACCACCAAATATGACATAGCGTAATGACGGGAAGGCCACTTTTTGAGCTAGCGCTGCATCAGTAAACCCTTGGAATGCCCCTGGAGTTTGGTTTAATACCGTCACCGACTCTTGCAAACACAGTTTAACCACTTCAGGAAAATCTCTGATGATGTTGGCCTGTGGAATAACCAAGCGGCCACCATGTAGCAGCGCCCCCCACATTTCCCATACACTGAAGTCAAAGGTATAGGCGTGATAGAGCAGCCATACATCTTGCTCGCCAAATTGGTAATCTTCGTTAGTTGCCGCAAATAAGCGCATGACATTTTGGTGCGTTTGTAACACGCCTTTTGCTTTACCTGTTGTGCCTGACGTGTAAATAACATAAGCCACATCATTCACTGAGCTTGCTAATTGCAAGTCACTGTCGGGTTGATCATTCAGTGCATTGTTTTGGTCAACAACCACCACATCACAATGGAAGTTGCTGTCATACAACGCGTCTTCCAGTTGCGCCTGATAGGCTGTGCTAGTAATCGCAAGCTTTGCAGCGGTGTCTTCCAGAATATGGGATATCCTAGACTTAGGTAAGTCAGTATTAATCGGTACGTATGCACCGCCGGCTTTCAGCACTGCCAAAATACTCACTATTTGCTCAATACCACTTTGTTGATAAAGCAATACTAAACTTTGACTTACCATCTCAGAGCCAAACTCTTGCTCATGACGCGCTCTTAATAAATGCGCTAGACGGTTTGCACGACGATTAAGATCAGCGTACGTGACTGATTCAGTGTTTGTCGTTAAAGCGGTTGCATTTGGAGTTAACTCAACTTGCTTCTCAAAGGTGTGGTGAATGCCCATAGGCGTGTGATAGTGCTCACGCTCTGTGTGCCATTGACTGGTAATGTTGTCAAAGTCTTCCGCTAACACAAGTTGCTGTGTGCTTGTAGAGCGCTGTGCGGTAGCTTGGCAGCTTGCATCTGGATCCGCGAGTAATGCACCTATCTGCGCACTGTATATTTGAGCAAAACGGGCTCTATCAAGCTCACTATATTTACTCGCATCGGATTCAATTACCAAATACGCACGAGAGTTATCTGGCAATAAACCCGCTTGAATACTCATTGCAAAGTTTGAAGACTCATGGTCAAGTGCCAATAAGTCTTCTTCTTCACTTAACAACTGTGAAAATGCACCACGCTGAACTAAGTATTGACCGTTGCTTTGCTTTTTGTCGTAATTTCTAAAGTGCGTAAAGTTGAAGAGTATGTCGAATAACTCAGCCCCCCCTAAATCACTTTTAGTTGCCGCAAGCGGATAGCGACGATGCTTTAAAAGTTCATACTCTGTTCTTGCCACCTGCGTGATAAAGGCTTTCCAACTGATATCCGACAAGTTAACTCGAAATGCAAGTGTGTTAATAAACATACCAACGAGTTTGTCGCCATCTAATGCTTCAGGTCGGCCATTGGTTACCAAACCAGTAATAACATCCGTTCTTCCTGAAAGCAGACTCATCGCTTTCAAGTGCACAGCCATAAATACAGTTTTTAGCGTAACACCAAGCTCGCGAGCAATTTTTGCCAACTGGGCTGTTTTCTCTACATCGAGCTCAACTGAAACACGCTCCATGCCACGCCCGTTTGCTTGACCTAACGGTAAGATTTCAGTTTTTTCAGCGTCTCTTAGAGTATCTAACCAGTAGTCTTTTGATTGCGGGTTGACAAGAGCTTGCTGCTCTAGGTCGATATAGTCTTGATAGCGACAGGCAAGCTTATCATTAAACTGCCCAGCCTCTTGCTCATCAATGAGCAATGTTGCTAAATCAGAGATTAAGTTTGATGCACTCCAGCCATCGAGGATCGCATGGTGGAAACTCAAACCAAGGACAAAGCAATCATCGCTAAATACAAAAACTTTAGCTCTAAACAGGCCTGGACGATGCCATTCAAAGTCGCGATTTATTTCATCGTCAATCCATTTTTTGTGCATAGCACGCTGCTGCTGTTCATCAACAGATTGTGCAAAAGTAATATCCACTTCAGGTGTGATACGTTCATGTACCTGCTGCATGACAACTGGATAACTATCAACGTCAAAAGCGGTACGTAGAATTTCATGCTTGGCAATCACTTTCTCTAGAGCGGTATTAAAGTGCGCTTGCTCAAAAGGAATGTGAATGGTATGGCTTAAAATATCGTGATAGACGCCTTTGCCTTGCTCTACATCACTGTGATAGAGCATACCTATTTGCGCTTGACTTGCAGGGTAAATTGCAGACACGCCGTTGGGTAAAGGAAGCGTCTGATAATCAGTAAATGCAGCATCACTGTGCAACTGAGGCGTTGTAGATGGTTCGTTGTGGTAAGTTTTCGCTAAGTCTGACAGCTTGCTGTGATCAAACATATCCGCGACAGAGAAATGAAACCCCTGCTCTTCCGCCAAGCCTGCCACTTGAACACACAGTAAAGAATCACCACCGATTTCAAAAAAATCATCTTCAGCGCTGACATACTCGACACCTAGCACCGTTTGCCAAATTGTCTTCAATGCTTCAACAGGATCAAGTTCAGTAGGAGCTCGCTCACTCGATAGGTGGTTTGCTAGTTGAGCAATCGTGGGGTAATCAAAAATGTCACCAATCTCAATGGTGTACCCTTGCTCCTCTGCCAGTCCTGCAACTTGAATACAAAGAATTGAATCCCCTCCCAATTGGAAGAAATCATCGTCAACAGAGATATTTTTAACATTTAAGACATCTTGCCAAATTGTAGTAAGTAGCTGCTCTAGATCATCGCTCGGTACAACGGCTGTAGCAGCTTTGCCCGACAAGTAGCCAGATAATTGCTTAATAGTGGGAAAGTCAAACATGTCCCCAATATCCACTTTATGACCTTGAAGCTCAGCTAAACCAGCGACTTGAATGCATAAAATAGAATCACCACCGAGTTCAAAGAAATTATCTTCAAGACCGACTTCCTCCAACCCAAGCACTTCTTTCCAAATAGCTACCAGCGCAGACTCTAACGAGCTGGCACCATCTTGATTATTTATTGCCGGGCTTTGCTGTTGAGCAAAGGTATGTAGCAGTGCTTGCTTGTCTACTTTGCCGTTGAGGGTGGTTGGCCAATTACTCACTTGCTGATAAAAGTGTGGCAGCATATATTCAGGTAAGGACTGCTGCAGATGCGATTTAATATCAACATTGCTTTCATCGTCGCTGCAGTAAAATGCAATGAGCTGCTTTTGTAGCTTGTTTTCTCTGACCACGACACTGCATTTAGTAACTTGGTCTAGCTCATCAATTCTATTTTCAATTTCACCGAGTTCGATTCGATAACCACGGATCTTGACCTGATCGTCAATTCGACCCTGATAGATAATACGTCCATCCTCTAAGCGCGTTACTTTATCTCCCGTCGCATACAGTTTTTCACCTGTTGTTGAAAATGGAGATGCGATGAACTTAGCCTGTGTGTTTTCCTCATCATTGATATAACCTAGCGCTAAACCCAGGCCACCAATAAACAATTGACCCGACTCACCCTGCGCCACTTCATTCATATTTTCATCAAGAATGTAAGTAGTGGTGTTATCTAGCGCATGGCCAATAGGGAAAGTACCTTGTGCAAGTTCGGTATCAGTTTGCGTCCAGCTAGTTACCGGATAATATGTACTGAATGTAGTGGCTTCTGTTGGGCCATACCCATTGATGAGCGTTTGCTCTCCTTCAAGCGCCAAGAAACGAGCGACTCGTTTAGGAGAGATCACCTCCCCGCCTACAACTAACAGTCGTAAATTAGATAACACCTGCACATCTTGATCAGCAATAATGTGGAATAGCGTACCCGTTAGCCAAAGAACCGAGATATTATTCTGTCGTAGGTCTTCAGACAGAGTACGTAAACTCACTCGTTCTTGAGTGGATAAAACAAGTGTTGCCCCACTGAGCAATGCGCCCCAAATCTCGTAAGTTGAGGCATCAAACACGATAGGCGCTTGATGTAAAACGATATCATCGCTGCGGATAGCGAGTTCGTTATTTTGCTGCACCAAACGCAAAATTGCTTGATCAGGCACCAGCACGCCTTTTGGCTGGCCGGTTGAACCAGACGTAAAAATTACATAAGCTGCAGAGTTAGGCGTTCTTGCAGGTAGCGGCTCACTCTTGGCGGTGGAATGAGACTCTAAAAGCCCCTGCAATGACAAAGTTTTCACGACACCAAACTCAATATCAGCATCACTGATAACAAGTTTGATATCACTTGTTTGACACATAAGCGCGATGCGCTCAGATGGATAGGTTCTATCTAAAGGAACGAACACTCCTCCTGCTTTGACAATTGCCAGTACAAGACAGATCTGCTCAATTGAACGAGTCAAACATATGCCAATGGCTTGTCCGCTACATACGCCTTGTTCGACCAAAGCTTGCGCCCAGGCATCACTGGTTGCCGCAAGCTCCTTATAAGTTATTGTGTGGCTCTTATCGCTTGATTGAACTGCAACTTTATCTGGGTAACGTGATGCAATACGATCAAATGCTTCAACAATAGAATCATGATATAAGTCAAATTCAACACCTTTGTTCAAGTCAATAGATGCATCATTTGCAGTAGCGTTTTTATTTATATTTGTTCCGTTATCACTGTTCATGATAATTGAATCCTTTTCCTAATTTAATATTTTCAAAACCACCAAAAAGACCAAAAAATCAATCAATCAAGGATGGTAAAACCAACTAAACCCAGCTATAAAACCGGGGCGCACAATGAACTTTTATAAAATTCAATAAATTAGATTTAGAAATCACTAAAACCAGACAAAGGAAAAGAACCAACCAAACAAATATATGGGCGCTCTAAATCAACTCTTAATTCAACCTCTTATTTATTGTCTGGAGGTTAATGATCCGTTGATTCAAACAATAATGTTTTTCAGAGTTGCCACCAACCTGTAATAGCTGACAGCACGCTGCAAATACATGATAAACAAAGGTTTTATATGAGCACCTGTAACTTATTACTGGCTCTGAATACGCTTTTCGGGAGAGGGATGTATCAATAAAAGTTGCATCTTAAGTAATGAAGTAATTAACCTCAGCTGCGGATAAGAGTTTTGATAGCTCAGAATAGAGACATTGCAACCCCTTCAATATCCAATGACGATATTTCGCTCACTATCAAGGCATTTTCGTGAAGTAATAGCGAGCTATTACAAATGAAAATAACGAAGAGAGTGGGTGAAATAGCTTTATTGGGCAAATTCTCTTATGTGCAGCTGAGGTTAATTAATAAGATGAGTATTAGCTATGAGATGAACGAGAAGAAGGTTGTGGGAACAATTAGCAAACGCACACAAAAAAGCCGGTGAATTCACCGGCCTTTTTAGCAAACTAGGGTATTAAACCGCTTGCTGAATGATCACACCGTCAGCCTTTTTAGTGTACTGAGGCATTTTGTGGAAGTTCAAGTAACGGTATGTATCTGCCGCCGTTGCATTGATCTTCGCAGCATACTCTTGGTATTCAGCAGGAGTAGGTAGTTTACCTAAAATTGCCGCTACTGCCGCAAGCTCTGCTGACGCTAAGAATACGTTAGCGCCTGTACCTAGACGGTTAGGGAAGTTACGCGTAGAGGTAGAGACAACCGTTGCTTTGTCAGCAACACGTGCTTGGTTACCCATACATAGTGAACACCCTGGTGTTTCGATACGCGCACCAACACGACCAAAGATACCGTAGTAACCTTCGTCAGTTAGCTGATCTTTATCCATCTTAGTTGGTGGTGCAACCCAAAGTTGAGTTGGGATACGACCAGTGAAACCATCAAGTAGTTTACCTGCGGCACGGAAGTGACCAATGTTAGTCATACAAGAACCAATGAATACTTCATCGATTTTCTCGCCCGTAACGTCCGAAAGTAAACGTGCATCATCAGGATCGTTCGGTGCACACAAGATAGGCTCTTTGATTTCAGCAAGATCGATTTCTAGTACGTGCTTGTACTCAGCATCTTTATCCGCTTCCATCAATTCAGGGTTCGCTAACCACTCTTGCATTGCAGTAATACGACGTTCAATCGTACGTACATCACCGTAACCTTCAGAGATCATCCACTTGAGCATCACGATGTTTGACTCAAGATACTCAGAGATAGACTCTTTAGATAGCTTAACGGTACAACCTGCCGCTGAACGCTCTGCTGAAGCGTCTGATAATTCAAATGCTTGTTCAACTGTTAGGTGCTCAACACCTTCGATTTCTAGAACACGGCCAGAGAATTCGTTGATCTTGCCTTTTTTCTCAACCGTTAATAAGCCTTCTTTGATACCGTAGTAAGGGATAGCATGTACTAGGTCACGTAATGTGATACCCGGCTGCATTTCACCTTTAAAACGAACCAAAATTGATTCAGGCATATCCAGTGGCATTACACCTGTTGCTGCTGCGAATGCAACCGCACCAGAACCCGCTGGGAATGAAATACCTAGTGGGAAACGCGTATGAGAGTCACCACCAGTACCTACTGTATCTGGCAATAACATACGGTTTAACCAAGAGTGGATAACACCGTCACCTGGACGTAGTGATACACCGCCACGGTTCATGATGAAATCAGGTAATGTGTGGTGTGTGTTTACGTCGATTGGTTTTGGATATGCTGACGTGTGACAGAATGACTGCATCGTTAAATCAGCAGAGAAACCTAAACATGCTAAATCTTTTAACTCATCACGTGTCATAGGACCGGTGGTATCTTGTGAACCAACAGTCGTCATTTTCGGCTCACAGTATTGACCTGGGCGTACGCCTGGCATGTTACACGCTTTACCTACCATCTTCTGAGCAAGGGTAAAGCCTTTGCCTGAATCAGTAATAAGTGCAGGTTTACGGAAAATATCTTCAGCTTCCATACCTAAAGATGTACGTGCTTTATCAGTTAAACCACGACCGATGATCAATGGAATACGGCCACCTGCGCGTACTTCGTCTAGGATCACATCTGACTTAAGTGAGAACGTTGAAATCACTTCATCAGTACCGTGGCGTTTAACAACACCTTCGTACGGGTAAATGTCTATTTGATCGCCCATATTGAACTCATCAACATTTAGCTCAATAGGTAATGCACCTGAATCTTCCATAGTGTTGAAGAAAATAGGTGCAATTTTGCCACCTAGGCATATACCACCAACGCGCTTGTTTGGTACGAATGGGATATCATCTCCCATGAACCAAAGTACTGAGTTAGTTGCTGATTTACGAGAAGAACCAGTACCAACTACATCACCAACGTAAGCCAGTGGTAAGCCTTTACCTTTTAACTCTTCTAATTGTGAAATTGGACCAACTTCACCGTCTTTTTCAGGATTGATGCCATCACGCGCGTTTTTAAGCATTGCTAATGCGTGTAGTGGGATATCCGGACGAGACCATGCATCTGGTGCTGGTGAAAGGTCATCCGTATTCGTCTCACCTGTTACTTTAAATACAGTCACAGAGATTTTTTCAGCAACTGCAGGTTTGTTTAAGAACCACTCTGCATTTGCCCATGATTCAATAACCTGTTGCGCGAACTTGTTGCCAGCTTTTGCTTTTTCTTCTACATCGTAGAACGCATCAAACATCAATAATGTGTTTGAAAGACCTTTAACAACGATAGGTGCAAGTGCTTCGTCGTCAAGTAGCTCAACCATAGGTGCGATGTTATAACCACCTAGCATAGTACCTAGCAACTCAGCTGCATACTCTTTACTTACCAATGGTGATGTTGCCTCGCCTTTTGCAACAGCGGCTAAAAAGCCAGCTTTAATATAAGCGGCATCATCTACACCTGGTGGTACGCGATTTACTAAAAGGTCTAAGATAAATTCTTCTTCACCTGCTACAGGTGATTTTACTAATTCAATAAGATCTGCAGTTTGTTGTGCGTCTAACGGCTTAGGAACGATCCCTTGCTGTGCGCGCTCTTCTACATGTTTACGATATTCTTGAAGCACAATTTTGCCCTCTTGGTGACGTGAATCGGACTGCCATTATGTTAACTAAACAGCAAAACCCGATAAATTCCGGTGACTAATTATAAAGCCTTTGAGTATAGATGAAAATCTCGCAACTGAAACGACTCTAAATAGTCACTATAAATACTATGAATGGCTAACTACAAACAAGTATATTTTCATGAATATTTAGTAAGTAGTAATCATTCGCAATAAAAAATTCTAAAAAGGTTTCCTTTTGATTACTCAATATTTATTTTTTCATTTTTTTCTAGGTTAGGGTTATTTAGGTACAAAGGCACTGTATCTATCAACACAAAAGGAAGTCGTTATGAAACTAAAAAAGAAACAACTTAAATCACTAACACAACAACAGTCAGCTTTGGTGAAAGGCGCTTGCAATTCTAACGTACCGCCGCCTAATGCGCGATATCAAGCACAGCAAATTATCACAGAGCCACCGCTTCAATCGCGTTAACGATTTAATTGATTTATACAAAAGACAGTAAAGCATTCCCTTGTGCTGTCTTTTTGTTGTCAGAAAATTCACTGCCTCAGTGCTGGGCTTAGCTAAATTTGGCCTGCTCAATAAGCAATTCGGCAACGCGCTGCTTAACCGCGCGCTTATCATCGGCAGGCACTTCAAACCTCGCCGCTAACAGTTCAATCTCTTCGTTGCTTAAATTAAAGGATAAGCGTTGGCGAGTCTTTTTTGATTTTACTTCGAGACCGAGAATTTTTCGGATCATATCCGATGGCGTAAGCTCTTGATCAATCGCTTGCTTTTTAATTGATTTTTGCACTTCGCTACTGAGATCAAACGCCATTTGCGTTGCCCTGACGGCTTGCTCCTGACGCTGCCACTTGGCTTTCGCATCACTCACTCAATCGCTCCCAGGGAATAGCTCAACAATATCTGATACCGGCCTTGTAAGAGTCAACGACACATCCGTTTCGCCCCCTTCCCAAATTTCAATATTGAGCGCGTGTTTTCCATCATCAGATGCCAAGCTGATCACCTCACAAGGTTCGCCACCTTGTTGTTCAAATTGGGGAAGTGACTGACCACGGTAGTCTCTTTCATGGAAGTAACTCACATACGGTGCTTCCGTTTGCTTGTAACTGGTCGCTAAAAACTGACTAAACTGCTCAGGGGTATTGGCAACGGTAATTTCGGTTAAAGACTCTTCGTCAAAAATTCTCGCAAATTCGTCTAATGTAAAGATAGCCTCGACATCATTACGCTGTATTTTTATGGATAAATTAGCCCATTGCTCGCCATCTTCTTGTTCAATCTGTAAAAAAACAATTTGACCAGAGTTACTTTCAAGTACCATTTCATACTCAGCATTGTGCTCATACTGGTACGTATTGACCGAAACAACTCTCAATGTTTGTCCTTTTAACCATTGAGGGTAAGCAAACGAATCTATCAAAGTCAGCATATCGCCCACTTTTAATTGACTTGGTTCACTTAGCTGCCTTGTAGGCTTAGACTTTTTTTTGAAAAAATTAAACATATTGTCACCTATAAAAAAGCAAAAGAGGTAATCTAGTTACCTATTTGACGTGGCTTAAATTAACCGCCTTTTTTTGCTTTAATGCGGGCTAATATATCTGCACTGTTGGAACTCGTCGCACCAATGCCTGCATCAGCCAGTTTTGCTTTTAGGTCGTCACCGTTGGTTTCAGCTTCTAGCGATTTCGCAGCACCAAGTTGATCTTGACGGTCTTGCTGACGCTGTCTGATCCTCTCTAAAGACGCTTTTGCAGAGGTCATTGAAGAGCTATTGGTGTTTAAAGTGCTATTCACCGCCATGGTTGCTTGTTGAACACTTTCTGTGGTTTTTACCATGCTTAACTGACGCTGGTTTTCTTTAATCGACTTTTCGGCATCTTTAATTTGCTGCTTCAGAACCACAATGTGTTGGCTAAAACCGTTTAGCACTTCTTCATGCTCCGCTTTTTCTGTTTCGAAATCACCAATTTTTTCAGCGATTTCCAGCGCCAATGCTTCATTACCTTTTTCAAGCGCCTGACCAGCATAGTTTTCATGCTCTGCTATAGAGTCATTCAATGCGCTGATCTTACGGGTTGTCTGCATTTCCTTCGCCATAACTTCAGTGAGACTGCGCTTTGCTTTTTGTAAGGCATTTTTGGCATCAGCGATTTCTTGTTCAAAAATACGGATCCCATTAGCATCTACGATGGCTTCACCAACCTCACGTGCACCACCTCGAACTGCTGTAAATAATTTTTTCAAAATACTCATAATCTTAACTCCTAAAAATACCTATTTAGTCATTTAAATAAGGCGTAACAGCATCCAGTGCTTCAATCGCATTATCAGCAAGGGTGACTAACTCATGGGTAATATCATCAAATGAAGAGTTAACAGATAACGCACCAAATATGGCATAACGGTTATCTATTTTCGCAAATGCACTCAGTGGAATTGGCAAATTTAAGCGCAATAATGTCTCGTTTAACTCATTTTTAAGATCATCTTTCACTTCTTCGTCTGCGAATAAGTAACTAATACATAATAATTGCTCTTCTGTTTTGGTAACAAAAATAGGCAACTCATCATTACCATCTACAATTACTTGCAATACGTCTTGCTCACCAGGGTTCGCTATCATAAAAGATTCAAAGCCTACCCCTTCTGTTTCAAAAGAGGCTAGTTTTATTGAAAGTTCATCTAATTCCATTTTATCACCTTATTAAGTTGACATATTATGTCTTAGTTAAGATTTGCACGGTTGACATAATATGTCAACCATAAACTAATTTTTATACAATTCACTTTCTAATTGCCACGCTTGTCGATAGTAATCATACAGCCTGCCCGAACCTAACTGGTTCGCTTCAATTGTGTTCTCTAGCTCAAAAAAACGGTTTGGAAAAATAAAGGCGGCCAGTAAATAATCTCGACTAGCCCAGCGAGATGATACTGGCAGTTGTGCTACTCTGGCGATCCGAGTGCTCGCAGCGCCCCCTGCTTTAGTGGCAATCGTCCACCCCCACTGCCCAAATGACGGAACATTTTGCTGATACTGCTCAACAAAACTAAAACCAGCCGCTTTTACCGTTTTCGCGATACTGATAAAGGCTCTTTTAGCGTGATAAGGCGAGGTAGATTGCACCACCATTGCTCCATCTGCCGCGAGTAATTGCCGTAAATGATTATAAAAATAATCACTGTACAACTTGTTAAGATCAGGGTGATTGGGGTCTGGTAAGTCAACAATGATGGTATCAAACAGCTCACCTTGTGCCAGTAAGCGCTCCACCTCTAAAAATGCATCTGCTACCGTTATCTTTGCTCTTGGGTCTAACATGGCATAATTGTTGAGTTTACTGAGTCGCTGCACAATATCGTCAGCCGGTTCATAACGTGAGTCTGGATGACCAAACAAACTCAATAATTGCGCGTCTAAATCGACCAATGTAGCCTTTTTTACAGGCCATTTTAAAACATCTCGCAGTGCCAACCCATCTCCACCGCCAATAATCAGCACGTTGTCATGCCGGTTTGAAGCAAGCATCGCGGGATAGACGAGCATGGTATGATAAATTTGCTCATCAACGCTTGAAAACTGCAGGCGACCATTTAGATATAAGTCGGTAATAGGCTCGCTTTGGTTGCGACTTAAACGCTCTGTCAACACGACATGCTGATACTTAGTCGCTTGTGAATAAATAACTTTATCTTTATAAAGCACATTACTGAGCTCTTTCATCCAATTGCTGCCAAAGTGCAAAATAAAGGCAAACAACACTAGCAATAACGCATGACAAAACACCAGCAAACGAGCAAAACGCACATGCTGGTGATATCGCCAAAGAAACACTAACCCTGCAATAATATTAAACAAAGCCGTCCATGCAGCGGCCTGCATAATCGGCATGGCCAACATAATGCTCACCCAAATTGCGGCACCAATACCCGCGCCAATATAATCAGCGCCATAAATGGTTCCAGCATTATTTTCCAAAAATCGACCATAAACCTGCTGACGAATACGCGCGATCAGAGGAATTTCCATCCCAATGAGCATTCCCAGCAGTAACCCAAATACATAAGGCAAAAAGCGCGACACCGCTTGTAGTTGTTCAAATACGTAGCCATTTAATATGACATCTGGAGGTAAGTTGAAGATTTCGGAAAACATATGCGGCAAAGAATAGCTCACCGCTATCACACTGGCGATTGCTAAAATACAACCCATGCCAAGCAACGCGATAATACTTTCTAACCAGGCAAAAGCAGTGAACGCGTCTTTAAACCAACGCGCCATAAATGCACCAATTCCCATCGCGACAATCATAGTGCCAATCATGGCATAAATCGCACTTTCTACGGAGCCCAGTACCCGGCCAGCATAATGAGAAAGTAAGTACTCATAAATAAGGCCACACCCAGCAAGTACAGCCATCACAGAAATAAGTAAAATATCATGCCCAAGCAAGCCACGCCGGCTTGGGCTAAGAATAGGCTCAGACAAGATTACGCACCTAGCAATGATGCCATTGTTACGCCAATTGCAAACGAAACCGCTGCGGAAATGGTCGCAACACCAACATTTTTCTGTCGATTCACTTCATCAGAAATATCACATCCGGATAAAATGATCTTAATGGTGACTAAATGCAACAAAATGAATGCCAAACTACTAACGGCCGCACAAACAGCCCAATACCCCAAACTTGCAACTAAGTTATCTGGCGCGTAAGGGGCTAATCCCGACGCAGCAGTGATAGCCAGTGCACTACCTATCAAAAAGCCAGCATACCGAATACCAACAGCCAAATTATCTTCCAATATGGCTTGCGCTAAACAGTCTCCGCTGCGATTCGTGCGTTTAAACAATTGCACTCGATACTGGCTCACCGCCAATAACACAATGTTAGCAATAATAAATGATGCTACCACCACTGGCAGACCATGCCAGCCCTCTGTTGCCACCCAAAATAGCGCCGAGCGGATCACGATGGCGACGCTGACTACATGACCAAAATCAATCAACGACGCGGTTGTATTACCTTTTACAATTTCATTATGTAAACTCACTTTTCTCAATGCGACTTTATCTTGAAAAAAGTGACCTAGTTTAATCAACACAATAGCCAATAACCCATAACCGCCCATTTGCAATGCTTCTTGCTGCAATGTGGGTGCGAACGCCCCGCTGCTGATCCCTGTTAACACTATTGCTAAAGCGACCAACCCACCGGCAAAACTTATTCCAAACGCAAAGTTGTCACGCTCTGTGATCTCATCATTGGCGTGCAAATTAGATACCCAGCCTTTAATAAATTTGAGGCTAACAAATAACGCGATAATAATCGCAAAGTCTATGGCCAACGCTTGTAAAGACCACATGGTTATTCCATTAAATTCATACATTTTCAAAACTCCAATCGCTGTTCTTTACACAACACATTATTTACCTCGACTCACACCACGAGAGGTCCGACTGCTGCTATTGCGCACCGTTCCTGCATTACGCTTACTATATGAGCTACTTGTTGCATAACTACTACGGGTGCTCGTTGGGGTGTAACTACTACGACTTAAACCTGATGCGCCACTGCGCCGCTTTGCATATGGGCTGGTAAATTGCTTTCCTTGACGCGCATAAGACTGACGCGTGCGCGTTTCTAACGCAGTTTGCGCTTTGATTTGTTTTGGACTGGAATACCGATAACGGCCATAGTCATTGTAATAGCTGTATTTACGGCGCTTGCTCCAACGGCCATATTCTACAGCATCGAAAACATCACCGAGAATTCGATACATGCCGTACCATTGCCAAAAACTGATGCCATCGTTGTTAGTCTGCCATTGGCCATAATTTGGGTTACCGACGAGTTGATTGCCTTCCCCCGCCCCCTGCGCAGCTTGGCTGATCGCTCCAACTCTGGCCAACTCACCATTAGACATATCAGCAAGCATATTAATTGGATCGGTTAAAGCATCACCAAACAAACTGGGCTTCATTGCTTCGCGCAATACCTCTAAGCGTTGCAAAGTTTGCACGTCAGGGGGTGAAGTAGGTAGACTTTTTATTTCCTCAAGGCGTTTGGCGAGTCCCTGAAAAAGAGGTCCATTGGTGGTCGCATCTTGCGCAATAACGTTGCTTATCTGAGCAAGCTCAGGTCGTTGCTCCTTTAAAACTTTACTGTACTCTTTTAGCAAATAAGCGTTACGGATCTGACCTTGTGAGAGTTCACGCTCAAGCTGGCTGAGTTCTTGTTCTGCATTTTGTATGGCTTGTGCAATAGATTGCTGCAGTTGCTCTTCTTTTGAAGAGCAACCACTTACTAAGCAAACTATGCAAAACAAGCAGATTAATTCCCATACTTTTATTTTCGACATTCATGTCACCGTTTGATTAAAAAAATCATGTTAAATGAATTCCCTATGTTAGTGTCACATAGGTTCTTAGTGATGCCAAGCGAGGAATTGCAATAAAATAAGTCACCTAAGCTGTGGATAAGCGTTTTGATAGTTCACAATAGAGACGTTGTAACCTCTTCAACATCCAATGATGATATTTTGCTCAATATCAAGGCCTTTTCGCAAAGTAATAGCGCGCTATTACAAGTAAAAATAACGCAGAGAGTGAGCGGAATAGCTTTATTGGGCAAATTCACTTATGTGCAGCTGAGGTTACGCACATAAAGAAGAAACTAATGATTTATAAAGCCGGGGGTTGCCACTAGTTAGCAACGACTATGTTGCCTCCAACCTATGCACAGATGTAAAAAAAGCGACCTTGCGGTCGCCTTCGCTATGCTGCTGTTATTGAAACACGATGTTTTCACTGCCAGGCAAAGATTGAAACTCTTTGACTAGGCGTTCACAGTCATCGAGAATTTCTTGCTCTAACCGTTGCTCCGCACGCCACCGTTCGTTGTCCATTTTGAATATTTCTTTTTTAGAGTATTTTTTACGGGCATCATGCGTGGGCATGTCTTTTACAACTTCGTACATCTGATGAACACCAGGATAAACACTGTGTAATTCGATTTCTTCAGAAAAACTATATTGGGAGATCAACACCCACACTCTGAGGCACCCTTCGGAATACTCACATTGCTTTTCTTTCATCGCTCTAGCGAGCAAGTTGATGCTATCGGCCAGCTTAGCATTACGCTGCTGGCGGGCTTTTATTTGCTTTTCATTATGCTCAGCCTGGCGCTTCGCTAGCATTTGCTTTTGTGCTTTTACTTGCCACAGTAATTTGCCCGCATAAAACGATAGTCCAGCAATGATCAGTGCACCTAAAGTGACCGCTATCACCAACCACATAGACATTATTTCTCCTCATCCTCGTCATCCGCTAACCATTCATCAGCAAGGTCATTACTCATAAAAGTCGCAAGTGGATCATCATCGATGATATCTTGCTCCTCAAACTCGTCATCCTCCAAGCCCAGTTGCTCACATAACTCTTGGTGACGCGCCACACAACGATTAAAGTATTTTGCATCTTTACCGGTCAACAACTCACCTCGTTCATGACGCTCGAGCAAAGCCATCAAACGTTCATCGTTTTCAAGTTGCTCTAATTCTTGTTCAGGCGTTAGTGTCTCTTTGACCTTTTTCAACTCTACTTGCGGTTGCAAATGGCGCTGTAATACCGGCTGATGTGACTCTTGCGTTTGCTCTGTAGCAAGCAGTGCGACAGGTTTTTTACTACCGACACGACTATCTTTAACAACGTTAGCACCGCTCTTTTCTTGATTTACTTTCGCTTCTTGCGCATTGCGAGAACCAGGCTTTGCACCTTTCTTCTTTTTGGTGCGCTGCTCTTTCATTGCTCTTAATTCTTGCAACTTGTCTTTGCTGAGTCTGGGTGTACCATTACTAGCAACTTTACGGGTTTTCTTCTTTCTGGTCATAATGCTTCTTCACTCGGTGCTGCTTGCACCTCAGGTTTTGTTAAGACAATGACATCGTTGCCGATAAACTCGACCTCGCTATCATAAATTTGTGCCACATAATCGAATGTCTTACGACTAAAAAAAGCGATATGCGTTAAATCATTTTTATAGTGCCAAGTGCGAAATCGCTCTCTATCAATTACCAACTTCGTCATTAACACCAATGGTGCACCGGGTTTCAATAAACTAAACAGCTGTGTTAATACTTTTTCAGGCTCTGCAATATGCTCTATCACTTCTGTGCAAGTAATAAAATCATACTGTCCTGTCAGCACCTCTGGTTTATTAGCATAGTATAGGTCATAGAGTGCCACTTCATGCCCAGCTTCTTTGAGCATCTTTGCCAGTAAGGGACCGGGACCACAGCCAAAATCAAGGCCACTGCTAGGTGCCTCTAAACGAGCCAATAATGGTTCACTCACGCGAGATAAAAAGCGCCTATAGCCTAAGTCAGCCAAATCATTTTCGTGACTATCATAGATTTCTTTCTCTTGTTGCGCTGTTAGATGCTCGCTGGCATCTACAAACACCAAGCCACACTGATGACACTGCCAATAGTGCCTATATTTGTCTTGATGATAGTGAAATACCTTTACACTAGCGCATAAACCACAAGATGGGCTCGATTGCACGGCAAACTCACAGGACGTTATTATTGGAGGGGTATTGTAGCAGGTCTATGGATAGGCATAAATAAAAAGACGGTAGAGATTGCTCCCTACCGTCTACTAATCTGAGCGTCTCAAACTGGACACTTCTCCCTTCGACTTTTAAGTCTTTATTATTTTTATTATGCTGTGTTCCATTTTGTTTTTATTTTTACTTCCATGCGCCTTTCCATATTGTTTTTATTTTTAAACTTCCATGGGGCTTTTATTATTCTCGGTCAATCCTGACACTTTATTGTTATTTCCATGATAAAAGTACCAAATTTAGTACTAAACTTGTCACCTACGCTTCCATCGCGAAATTTCCATGTTGTTTTGTTGTCTTGGCGACACCGAATAATCTACGCCTTAATGAAATAGTTACAACTGGTTAATAGTAAATTTCCTAAAGTTTCTCATAAGAAAATATTGTAATACCACTCATTACAAATACTTACAATTCAAAAAAAATCAAAATTAGGAAAATTCTCACATTTTTATATGGCAAATGTCTCACAAAGGAAAAAGGTAATATCGCAATTAAAAAGCAGGATCAAAAAAGGCAGCGTCAGCTGCCTTTTTGCTCTATCTGAACAGTTTACAATCAAATAATAAACTGACAATCAGACTTTAGTGGAGTCCACCTAAATACTTAGAGAGTACCTCGATGTCTTTATCTGTCAGCTTTTTCGCAATATCTTGCATCATGCCGTTCAGATCATTCGCACGCGTACCGTCGCGGAACTTTTCGAGCTGAGCCTTAATATACTCTGGGTGTTGGAACGAAATTTTAGGGAATTTAGATAACGAAGTGCCATTACCTCGAGGACCATGACACGCAGCACATGATGGAATACCACGCTCAGCGTCACCAGCTTTGAAAAGCTTTTGTCCAACTTCTACCACATCTTCTGGTGTCGTACCTTCACTCATATTTAGTGATGCAAAATATGCTGATAAGTCTTTCATATCTTGATCAGACAAAGGCATAGCCATTCCGCTCATTACTGGATCCATACGACCTTCACTACCGCCAGAAGTCATACCAAGCTTAAATTCTTTCAATTGCTTGTAAAGGTACTCAGCATGTTGACCTGCAATTTTTGGATACATAGTCACAGGTGCATTGCCATCCGGGCCGTGACATGCTGCACATGTTGCAGACTTTGCTTTACCCGCTTCTGCGTCGCCATCAAATGCTGTTGCGTTGCTTGCTGACAACGTACCAAGCAACATTGTTAAAGTTAATGCTATTTTTTTCATGGTAAATTCTCTGTTTCGACCCTGTAATATTTTCGTCCCAAGACACGATGATACACAATTTCAGCGTAGCTTGATTAGACAATCTATCTATTTACGTTGCAATTTTTACATTCTACACGATATTAAATTTTCTGGCACGTTTTCTGCCCACATTAAGCTTATAAATTATGGGGTTTTGACATAGATTAAGTTGTAGCAATGCTAAAAATCAACTTTTTGAGCACGGCGATTCAATAATGCCTGCTTTTGCAATGTAGTTAAGTGTTATAAACTACGCTTGTTTTAGCCATTTGTCTTATTGTTAGGAGAGCCAGTGCTCAAATCTCGAATTAAATACCACACTGCAAGTTTTATCACCAGTGCCCCCGATATTTCTAAGTTACCCGCCGACGAGGGTATCGAAGTTGCATTTGCTGGTCGCTCTAATGCGGGTAAATCGAGCGCTTTGAATGCCCTAACAGATCAAAAACTGGCACGCACCAGTAAAACCCCTGGTCGAACCCAATTAATTAATACATTTGAACTTGATGCGCAAAGAAGGCTTATTGACCTACCCGGATATGGCTTTGCAAAAGTGCCTATCGAAATGAAAAAGAAATGGCAGCGTTCATTAGGTGAATACCTACAAAAGCGAAAGAGCTTAAAGGGGCTAGTTGTATTAATGGACATTCGTCACCCTCTGAAGGATCTAGATATGGACCTGATCAATTGGGCTGTCGATAGTGAGATCCCCATACTCGCATTGCTCACCAAAGCCGATAAATTGAAGCAAGGCAAACGCAAGGCTGAAGTACTGCAAGTGAGAAAAGCGTTAGCTGATTTAGATGCCGATATCACGGTACATGCTTTTTCTTCTTTAAAAGGCATAGGTTTGAATGAGCTTGCTTGGAAACTGGATGACTGGTATCTCGGTCCATTTATCAAGCCTGAAGCAAACCAAGATGAAGATGAAACACACAGCGAGTAACGTGCTTTAAACTTCGCCTAGATAAAAGTTGATCCCTGCTGAGCGAATATAAACGCCCTGTTTATCTTGCTCAGCAAGCTCCTCTATCCACTGATAATAGACATTTCGAGCAACTCGGGCTTGTAAACCATTTCCGACATTAACATATGGCAGTAGCTGCCCCTGAAAACATTTCAATTGCACTGAAAACCGCTCACAGATGGGCCATTTGCGTCCTAAGTTATCCTCTACAACAATAACCGTACTTTTATCTAGCGAATGGTGGTACCAGCTACAAATCATAAACGCAACATCAGCCACTTGCACTTCACATCGCTCAACAGGAGTTGTTAACCAATGACGTTGCTGTTCACAACTTAATACACTGGCAAAAAGCCGAAGTAGCCCCAGCCGTTTTATTTCTCCGCCTTGATGAAACCAACGTCCCTGCTCATCAATGTGCATATCGAGCATACCGCACTCTTGCCCCGACCATTGTTCCGTCGGAGCATGTGGTGTCACTAATTCCGCGATTAGATCAGTCAGGCTGCTCATTGAAAACCAAACTAAAAGTCACTGGCACAGCTGTGGCAATACTATCTAGACCCGCAACTTTACGAAGCGCTTCAATACCAGCTCCCAAGTTATAGTCACTTGCATTAATTAATACAGCTCTCAAAGAAGTGACATGAAGCTGATCCATTTGTTTATTCACCACCAAGTCTAGCTTCAATGCTTTGTGCTGGCCATGTAATGACAGCTCTACTGGTATCGATTTCAAGACTTGCACACCCGTATTCAGCGCTTTGAGATATGAAGAAAGATCAGCGGTCACTTGCGCTTGTGGGAATTGAGCAACATTAAATAGCAAAGACTGCATACGCTGGTTTCGGATCGGGATTAAGGTTTCGATACTACTTAGCTCGATGCTGAAGGTAAGTTTTCCCTCATCAGACAAGTGACCCGAGAGCTGTTTAAAATGATGGTTTTCAGCAATGCTATTTTTCTTTATCGAGGTGATACTTAATTCACTTTGAGCATTATCTAATTGCCAAGCCGCAAATGCGGAAGAAGAAAGCAAACTTGCACAGAGTAACAAAGGCTTAAGCATAAAGAGATCCTTTTAAAAACTGAGAGTACTAATACTAACATGCAATTTAAGTGGATACTAAAAGAGAAGAAAAACACGGCTCACTAAGTTATGTGAGCCGTTATAGCAATCTGGGGAGAAGCTATCAATACGCTGTATCCTCTTGCGAGAGATACATCATCAACAGGATGTCCTACAGGATGAGGACGCGCGCACTGTAACAAAACCCAAACTAGAAATAAATGCCCGAACGCAAAAACTGGGCCAATTTGATGTTTTTTAAACATTCCATTGTTCCTATTTACGCTTTCTTTACGCAAAGACCAATAAAAAAGGGCGCTACACGCCCTTTTATAAAAATATTAATTTTTCATCAATGGGCCTGTTCCCAGTTTTCGCCATAGTCTGCTTCAACCAATAAAGGCACATCCAACGTTGCTGCTTGGCTCATCAGTTCACAAATTATTTCACTGAATTGCGCCACTTTGTCCGCAGCCACTTCAAATACCAATTCATCGTGCACCTGCATCAATAACTTAATATCGTCACTAGATTGGGTATGTAACCAGTCACTTACCTTAAGCATTGCTTTTTTGATGATATCAGCAGCAGTTCCTTGCATCGGCGCATTGATAGCCGCACGTTCGGCCGCTTTGCGACGTGCACCATTACGCGCTTTAATATCTGGTAAATGTAGTCGACGTCCAAATAACGTTTCCACATAACCTTTCTCACCGGCCTCTTCACGAGTACGCTCCATATATTCCAATACACCGGGGAAGCGCTCGAAGTACTTATCCATATAATGTTGCGCCTCATGACGCGGAATATCAAGCTGTCTAGACAAGCCAAATGCGCTCATGCCGTAAATAAGACCAAAGTTTACTGCTTTCGCTTTACGACGCATATCAGAGGTAACATCATCAAGCGGCACAGAGAATACCTCTGATGCTGTTGCACTGTGCACATCTTTGCCTTGTGCAAACGCACTAAGTAGCCCTTGATCTTGAGACAGATGCGCCATAATACGCAGCTCAATTTGGCTATAATCGGCAGCCAGAATTTGCTTACCTTCATCCGCTATAAACGCTTGACGGATACGACGACCAGCTTCATTACGGATCGGAATGTTTTGCAAATTAGGATCACTTGAGCTAAGTCGCCCAGTGGCCGTCACAGCTTGATGATATGAAGTATGAACACGTCCGGTTACAGGGTTAACCAATTTTGGTAACTTGTCTGTATAGGTTGACTTGAGCTTTGCTAACCCTCGATGCTCTATAATGAGCTTAGGTAAAGGGTAATCATGTGCCAATTCTTGCAGTACTTCTTCAGCCGTAGAAGGCGCTCCCTTGGGCGTTTTCTTGATAACAGGTAAGCCCTGCTTTTCAAACAATATTACCTGTAACTGTTTTGGTGAGCTCAAATTGAACTCTTCTCCCGCCAGCTCAAATGCTTCTTTTTCTATCTCTGCTAAACGTTTAGTTAATTCAACGCTCTGTTTGGCAAGCATGTCAGAATCGATTTTAACACCGGTGCGCTCTATCTCTGAAAGAACAGCGAGTAGGGGTAATTCAATATCATTGAAAACCGTTAATAACTCTTCATGCTGTTGTAAAAGCGGCCATAAATGTTGATGCAAACGCAAAGTAATATCTGCATCTTCAGCTGCATAAGGTGCTGCTTTTTCTAACTCAATTTGGTTAAATGTCAGTTGGCTTTTACCTTTACCTGCAATATCTTCAAAGCTGATATTTTTGTGCCCTAAAAATTTAAGTGCCAAAGAGTCCATATCATGACGCGTGCCTACACTGTTAAATACATAAGACTCGAGCATAGTATCAAACGCAATGCCATTTAATTCCAAACCTGCACGCGCTAAGACACTTTTGTCATATTTAAGGTTCTGACCCACCTTTTTCACCGCAGGGTCGGCCAATACGGCCCCTATTTTTTCAAATACTAGCGCTTTTGAAAGTTGCTCAGGAGCACCCACATAATCGTGGGCAATAGGAAGATAAGCCGCTTCTCCTGGCTCGACGGCAAAGCTCATACCGACCAAATCAGCTTGCATATAATCAAGACTCGTGGTTTCAGTATCAAATGCCATCAAATTTGACGAACGTAACTTTGCGATCCAGTTATCAAGTTGCGCTTCGGTTAAAATCGTTTCATAGTGCGCCTCCACCTGATTAATCGCTGGTGCACTACTTTGACTCTCTATATCTGTAATATCAGCTGTTGCTTTAGCTGTTGCACCATCGAGCAATTCACTTAGCCAACGCTTAAATTCACATTCTGCGTAAAGCTCAATTAGCTTGTCTTTGTTCACTTCACCAATGGCGAACTGTTCTAAATCTTGTTCAACATCAACATCTAATTTGATAGTGGCTAGCTCATAAGACAACACAAGTTGCTCTTTGTGTTCTTCGAGTTTTTTAGCCATTGTTTTAGAGCCTCTAAAACCCAAACCTGCAATATCATCAAGACGTTCATAGAGTGAGTCTATTGAGCCAATTCCCTGCAGCATAGCCAGTGCGGTTTTTTCACCTACACCTGGTACGCCGGGAATATTATCCACCTTGTCGCCCATCAAAGCTAAGTAGTCAATAATAAGCTCTGGACCAATACCAAACTTTTCAACCACGCCATTGGGGTCAAGCACTGTATTCGTCATAGTATTGATCAACGTGACATGTTCATTCACCAACTGCGCCATATCTTTATCACCGGTACTGATTAAAACATGACGCTTTTGCTCTGATGCAATACGCGCAAATGTACCAATAACATCGTCAGCTTCTACCCCGCTGATACTAACAAGTGGTAGGCCCATCGCTTCAATAATGTCGTGGATCGGTTTGATCTGAGTGCGCAGATCGTCTGGCATCGGTGGTCGATGTGCTTTGTACTCACTGTACATTTCGTTTCGAAAAGTTGGCCCTTTCGCGTCAAACACCACTACCATGTGACTAGGCTGATACTGCTTTAACAAACTTTTTAGCATGTTTACCACGCCATAAATGGCCCCCGTGGCTTCACCTTTTGAATTGGTAAGGTGGGGTGGCGCATGATAGGCACGAAAAAGATAAGAAGAACCATCAACCAAGATCAAGGGATTTTCAGGGATCGAAGACATAATAAAGGGGATCCTAAATGAGCTTTAAAAAAACAGCATAAGCATGCCATAAGGGCACAGATAAAACGAGGGATAAAAATAACTCACACAAAACTTGTTATATCTAATAAACTGTGGATAACTTTGTAGATAAACACGAAAAATTGCAGCGGGTATTTTCAAAAACACTCACTGTAAAAGTTAAAGTACTGATAGTATTGAAGAAAAAACAGTCTTTTATTATTGTTATTTGGGCGCAAAATGTGGAAAAACATTCTGACGCTCACAAAGATTAGAACACTTTGTACAAAAATCAAGCGCTCAATTTTGAGCGGACGGGTATACTAACACATTTGATCAAAGATCAAATAAGATCCTTTATAATATTTTTCTTCTGGCTTAATGACGATTAAGCATAAGCCAATTAATACCGATACTAGAGGGAGTAAAAATGAAAAAAATTGCAATAATTTTGAGTGGTTGTGGAGTCTTTGATGGAGCAGAGATCCATGAGTCAGTTTTAACACTGTTACATTTGGAGCAACTCGGAGCGAGTTATCAGTGTTTTGCACCCGATATCCCACAGCATCATGTTGTCAACCACTTAACAGGCGAAGAACAAGCTCAACAACGTAACGTTTTAGAAGAATCAGCCCGCATTGCCAGAGGCAACATTAAAGCATTATCACAACTTAATGCTGATGACTTTGACGCTTTGGTGTTACCTGGGGGATTTGGTGTAGCTAAAAACCTCAGCAGTTTCGCATTTGAAGGCGCTGACTCTCATATTCATGAACCACTCAAACAGTGCTGCCAACTGTTTGCACAACAGCAAAAACCAATCGCTTACTTGTGTATCGCACCTGCCCTAATCGGTCATATTCACCCAGCAGGTACGCTTGCGACAATTGGTAACGATGAACAAACAGCCGCAGCCGTTAACCAACTAGGCGCGAAACATGTTGTTTGTACTGTTGAAGACATTGTCGTCGACGCTGAGCAAAAAGTCATCAGCACACCTGCATATATGCTCGCCCAATCGGTCAGTGATGCCTCTAAAGGTATTCAAAAAGCAATGCAGGCGTTGCTTGAAATGGCGTAATGACACCATGTCCAATTTTAAATTTGCGCCATCGCAATAAATTGGCCATTTTTAAGCGAATATGTGCAAGATTAGTTTTATAAATTAATTGGTGGCGTTATAATCGCTAGAAATTCCGTCATCTTATCGTGATTGATCACGCCCAAATGAAGTGAGCTAGACACATGAAAAAACTTTCGGCAGCACTTTTATTGCTATCAACGGCCGCTGTTGCGCAGCCTTATGACAACGCTTTAACTGAAGAAGCAATCCAAAAACGCATCGCTCCTGTTGGTGACGTTTACTTAGCTGGCGCAGCAAGCGCAGCCGAAGCGGCTCCAACAGGACCACGCTCTGGTGAACAAGTATATCAAGCCTCATGTTTTGCATGTCACGGCACAGGAGCGCTAGGCGCACCAAAAACAACCGAAGATTGGGCTGCTCGTTTAAGCAAAGGCAATGATGTGCTACTCGACCACGCTATTAATGGTTTCAATGCAATGCCGCCACGTGGTACATGTATGGATTGTTCTGATGACGAAATTGCGGCCGCAATTGATTTTATGACATCTCAATAACGCTAATTAATCCGAAGGGAACAATTTATTCCCTTCGGATTATTCTAGTGTATTAAAAAAGCTCAACTACCACCTGCCAGATTGCACTTGACCCCTAACAATAAAAATGAAAATATACGAATAATAATTGAGCAAATAATAATAACTATGGGTTAAATCATTGGAAGATCCCGCGTCTTTGCTTCGTAAGCTTGAGCGTAATAACAAAAGACTCAAGTTTCTACTAAAAAAGCACAAGCAGAACAATAACCTACAACACGCCCTGATCTTGCTGTCAGAGCGAGCAAGCACCGTTGCTGAGCTGACTTTGCTCTACCCTGCCATTCATGACATCTTGGTACAATATCTTCCTAGCCGCAGTTTTTATGTTGTTTTACAAAATCAATATACCCAAGCATTAGAACTATCCTATTTTGTTGACGAAAAAGATGGTATCGCTGTCCCACTAAACGAGAAAAGCCACTTTTCTGAGGGGGTGACGGGCTATGTATTTAGAACAGGTAAAACTGTTTACCTAACCAAAGAAACGATGCTTGAACAGACCCAGAAAGGCTTTTTTAAAGCACTTGGTAGCCAAGCTGAACATTGGGTGGGCGTACCCATTTATCGTGATAATCACATCATTGGTGTGATGGTGTCACAAAGCTATCAAGCTCAGCAAGGTTATAGCGAGCAACAGATCGAGCTGCTTGAAGTTATGTCACTTTATTTAGCGACGGCAATTGAACGAGTGAAAAAGCGTGAATTGCTAGAGTCTGAAGTTAAAATTCGTACACGTGCATTAATGCAAAGTAATGAAGCGCTCAATAAAGAAATCGAACATCGTAAAAAGGCCCTAGAACGCCAACAAATCTTGTTCAAAATATCCGAACTGGCGACTCAGTTTAATGACATTGACGATGTGTACAAACAAGTACACTACATTATTCGCTCTATTACGTTTGCCGAGAACTTGTATATTGCATTGTATGACAAACATGCTGGCTGGTTAAGCTTTCCTTACAGTGTGGATGAAGTAACGCAGTACAAACCTCGTCCGTTTGCCAAAGGGTACAGTGAATTGGTAATACGCACGGAACAAAGCCAGTTAATCGATACTAATCGTGCCAAGACACTGATCAGCGATGGTACTGTTGAGCGAGCAAAAGACTATAATAAAATTCAATTAGCAACCAGCTGGATGGGCGCCCCCCTGAAAACCGCTAATGGAGTCATTGGACTTATAGCATGCCAAGCATACAACCATAAATATGAATTTGATTATGATGATGTTGAGTTAATTTCCTTTGTATCTAATCAAATTGCTTCGGTATTACAAACCCACTTGGCTAATCAGGCGTTAAAAACCAGCCACCAAGAGCTTGAGCATCGCGTTGCAGAAAAAACCAAGGCACTGCAACAAACCAACTTGCATCTACAAATGCAAATTGAAGAACGTAAAAAAATAGAGCAGCAGCTGTACCATGATGCCCATCATGATCCGTTAACCAGTTTACCTAATAGAAGCTTATTCCTCACACAATTAGAAAAAACACTGCATAAATACCAGCGCCACCCTGATCACCATTTTGCGGTCTTATTTATTGATCTAGACAAGTTTAAAATGATCAATGATGAATTAGGGCATCAGGCTGGCGATCAGTTTTTAATTTGGGTCAGTAAAGCCTTCTCTGATTGTATTAGAGATCATGACCTATTAGCACGTTTAGCCGGCGATGAATTTGTTATTTTACTTGATCACTTGAGTGATAAGCAGCAAGCTGAAGATGTAGCCAAGCGCATTATTAGTATCATGCAACAACCATTTTGTATGAAAGGGATCTGCGTTCAAAGTGGCGCAAGTATTGGCATTACATACAGTAATAAACGCTACAATAATATCGATGAAATTATTCGTGATGCCGATGCTGCTATGTATTATGCAAAAAATGCAGGTCGAGGCCGTTATGAGTTTTATCACCCTTTGTTAACGGCAGGAAATAACAATAACAAACATATCGAGCATCATCATTTAGGGGCCCTCCCAACACACTTCAGACGTACTGAAGTGATTTCAATGACTGATAAAGCAGATAATATAAGCCTGTTGAATGCTTTTGGTGAGCATCCAGTGCTGGGCAGTACGAGCTTCGACATATTGAAAAAATTTGCCGCAGAAAGCGCAGAACAATTAGAGATTGAGTTACAACTTATTCAGCAGGTTATTCAAATTGGTAACACCCAGTCGCAAAATTTATTGTTTTCCTGTTCGGTGAGTGTGTTGGACCATCAAGCCTTTTCACCTCTATGCAAATTGTTAAAAACGGCAACACAACAACTGTGCTTACTATTTGATGAAGCTGAATTACGCCATGCATCCAGCCAACAACTAGAGAATTTAAAAAGTCTCAGTGATATGGGTAGCTCCATAGGGCTTAATGATTTTGCTAAAGATCGCTGTGACTTAGCGATGCTGACCCAGTTTGACTTTAGCTATGTGCTATTAAGCTCAACATTCAGTAAACGCGTACTTCAACAACACAGTTATGATTTACAGCTGCAAGGCATCTTGGCCGTCACAAAATTAAAACACACTCAAGTCATTGCCAAAGGTCCTGCTATTTTAAACTTTCGCGGATTACTTGAGAGCCATGGCATTAGGTTATTTTTTGGCAAACAGCACACGATTGGCCATGAGCCTGAGCTGTCTTGCAAAAAGCTTCAGGGTATCAACCAAGAAACGCTATCGTTTTAACATAGCCCTTAAATTAGCCACCCTCGCTTGGCCTTTCTCCATTCGTTCAGATTGCGAAGCGATGGTTTTTTTCTGCCCTTCATAGCTCAAGTCATCTTGTGGAAGCTCTTGTACAAAACGACTGATTTCAGGGGTTGCAACTTCACCAAATTGTCGACGGTTTTTTGCATGAGTCAACGTCAATGTTTGTTGCGCGCGAGTGATACCAACGTAAGCAAGACGGCGCTCCTCTTCAACGTTATCCTCATCTATGCTGGTTTGATGCGGCAAAAACCCTTCTTCCATTCCCACCATAAATACATGCGGATATTCCAGGCCTTTGGACGCATGCAAAGTGAGTAACTGCACCGCATCCGAATCATCTTCCTCTTCATTACGCTCTAGCATGTCTCTAAGCGTTAATTTACTGACAACCTCAGGCAATGTCATAGCTGGATTATCAGCATCCCCCGTAAGCATATCTGTGATCCAACGATACAGCTCCGAGACATTTTTCATACGCATTTCTGCAGCTTTAGCGCTTGGCGACGACTCATATAAATAGGCTTCATAATGCGTCTGACGAACCATGTCTTTCACCGCCTCTAATGTGTCACCGCGAGCCGCTCTATCAGACAATTCGACTACCCAACGAGCAAAGCCCATTAACGCATTCAAACCTCGACCAGCTAAACGTTCAGCCAATTGCGAGTCAAAGCACGCTTCAAACAAGCTGATGTGTTTTTCATTTGCCAAGCTGCCCAATTTCTCCAAGGTCACGGGACCTATTTCTCGCCTTGGCGTGTTCACGATCCGCAAAAATGCGTTGTCATCATCTTGGTTAACCAATAACCGCAGGTAAGCCATAATATCTTTAATTTCACTGCGCGAGAAAAACGACATACCACCACTGATCTTATACGGAATACGGTTGCTCATTAGAGATTTTTCAAACACTCTAGCTTGGTGGTTACCTCGATATAAAATCGCATAATCTTTATAGCTCGTACGCTTCATGAATTTATGGGAGATGATCTCGGCCACCACCCGCTCAGCTTCGTGCTCTTCATCACGTGTTGCGATCACACGAATTGGCTCACCATTTTCAAGCTCACTAAATAATTGTTTATCAAATTCATGCGGATTATTCGCGATAAGAATATTCGCTGCTTTTAAAATACGTTTAAAACTACGATAGTTTTGTTCTAATTTGATCAACCGTAATCCGGGAAAGTCTTTAGACAGTAACACCAAGTTTTGGGGTTTTGCACCACGCCATGAATAAATAGATTGGTCATCGTCACCGACTACAGTAAAGCGTGCTCGCTCACCAACTAATAGTTTAACCAGTTGATACTGACTCGTATTCGTGTCTTGATATTCATCCACCAGCAAGTAACGAAAGCGCGCTTGCCAGCGCTCCCTGACATCTGCACTTTGCGACAATAATAATGTGGGTACCATGATCAAATCATCAAAATCGAAGGCATTGTAAGCCCTCAATTGAGTTTGATAACGGGCATATAATTGTGCAAATAAGGCTTTTTGTGGCTCTCTGGCTTGAGCAATCGCTTGCTGCGGTAAAATAAGTTCATTTTTCCAATTGCCAATTTGCATCTTAAGCAAGTTGAGTAAGTCTTTATCTTTTTCTAGCTCTTTTTCCGTCAGTTCACTGAGCAATTGGTTGGTATCTTGGTCGTCCAATAAAGAGAAATTCGCTTTATATCCAAGTGTTTTAAGCTCTTTCTTTATAATTTCTAAGCCCAAAGTATGAAATGTCGAAACCCACAACCCCTTAGATTCTCGCTTACCTAATGTCTGCGCTACGCGCTCGCGCATTTCTTTAGCTGCTTTATTAGTAAAAGTTACCGCCGCGATATTTTTTGCTTGGTACTCACATTGCTGCACTAGGTAGGCAATTTTATTTGTAATTACACGTGTTTTGCCCGACCCAGCACCTGCTAGGACTAAACAGGGGCCACTGATATACTTAACGGCTTCATCTTGTTTGGGGTTGAGTTTCATTATTGCGCCAGTTGAACTACCAAACCACTATTTTAACGCAAAGCACAATGCGCGCCTAGGCGCTAAGCAAAGCATTTGCTAATATGGTTGCAAGCCTATTTGAATAAGGGATCTAAAGTGATTAACCCAGCAAAAATTGAAGAAATCGCCAAGCAAATTTCCAGCAACATGCCACAAGGTGTGAAAAATTTAGCCGACACATTTGAAGCAAAGACCAAACAGGTCATTCAGAATAAACTGGCGGAGATGGACTTTGTTAGCCGAGAAGAGTTTGATATTCAAAGTAAAGTGCTTATTCGCACCCGTGAAAAATTAACAGAATTAGAAGCAAAAGTCGCTGCTCTAGAAGCTAAACTAGAGCAAGCTGACGATTCAGAGTAAGTCGTACTATAAGTATCGTTTTGCCACTTGCTCAACTGCTTGAGTATATCCTGCATTGATATGCTCTGGCAGTGACGTTTGCGCTTGCACCTCATGTAATAAGCCATCTTCTAGGCCATACACCCAGCCGTGAATAGTTAAGGCTTGCTCACGAGCCCATGCGTCTTGCACCACATTGGTCAAACAAACATTGCGTACTTGATCAATCACATTAAGCTCACACAAGGCCGCACAACGCTTACGTTGTGTAATTGATGTCAGTAATGCTTGATGTTTCTCTTTTACATCTGCCACATGACGCAACCAATTGTCGATAAGACCAAAGCGCGCTTCATCTAAAACCGCTTGCACACCGCCACACCCATAGTGCCCTACCACCATAATGTGCTCAACTTTAAGCACTTCAACGGCATACTGCATAACAGACAAACAGTTATGATCTGTGTGCACAACCACATTAGCAACATTACGGTGCACAAATAACTCGCCAGGCATTAAGTCAACGATTTCATTGGCAGGCACGCGAGAGTCAGAGCAGCCAATCCATAGATAATCAGGGTTCTGCTGCCTAGAGAGCTTTGTAAAAAACTCAGGATCTCTTTGCTGGGTGCGTTTTGCCCATTGTTGATTATTACTTAAAAGATGATCTAGCGAGCACATCGGCTTTCCTTATCTTTAGCCTTCGCTTGGATCAAAATATTCCTCGGCGTTAGCTGTTTATCACAAAATTCTCTAAGAGCAACATCATACCCTGATGCCTCTAAATATAAAGCCCTATCAAGGACTAGCCATATCTCAATGGCACGTCGAAAAGCATGACGTACGAGCTCAATTCTATCTGTTATTTTTTTACGTTGCTGGCCCTTTTGAAGATACAACTCATAGTTACACTCACGAGGCAGTACCACTTTCTTCTGTTTGGCCGCCCACTGACAAAATTGCTCAAACGACCCTGAGAAAATAGCTTTATTCACAGAAGGTACGCTGACATACTCGCTTATTCCTGTTATATCGCGGCGCAAAGCATCAAAACCTAAGCGCCAAGTAACTTCCTTTTTGCGCACTTTTGCGACCCGCCCAGGGGCTGTCACAGTTTCTTGTAATGCCAGTTTCATATCACTATGCGTTAGCGCCAATGTGCTATGCTTGCCCACTTCACTCATGGCTTGATAGCTATCATCAGTGAACAAATGATAACAACATGGCGATAAGCTGATTTTTTCACAGCCAGCTTGTACCGCGTTCGCCATGAAAACTTGATGCAGTCGCCCACAGGCGTGCAGGGCTACAGCATGCTGTTCAGGTTCAAAACATGTTCGAGTGTCATCTTTTAACACATCAGCGCAACTAAAAGTCATTGCTAAATTTTGTGTTTCAGCACTGTGTCGACCTTGCTCACACAAAGCCGCCTGTAGCTCAATACTATGAACATGTGGCGCACCATTGAATGCGAGAATACGCCCTAAATGCCCCTTTCCAGCACACCACTCCAAAACTGGTAGCTGTTGCTCATCAATGTGGTTAACAAAGTCCTGCAACTGCAGTAACTTTCTTCCTTTGATCCCATTGCTTAACCAAAACGGTAACGGCATTACATCGCGCTTTTGATAAGGTAATTGCAGCAACGAATTCAATTGAGCAAGCTCTGGTATGAAAGCGATTAAAGCATGTTGCAACTGAGTCGGATCATTATCTAATTGAGAGACTTGCTCATCACTGAGCGACATCAACCAAGCGTTTAACTGACCACTCCATGGTAAATCATATGCTTCAAAAGCCACTAGTTGCCAGAAAGCTTTCGTCTTAGAAAGTAAGGCATCGAGGCTATTAAATCGGGTCTGTAACTGCATACTCAAAGGCGTAAAACACACATTGCAAAAACGCTATTCTACCTCTTTTTTGCCCGGTTGTGTTTTATGCTTGAGGCGGTACTTCAAATTACGCGAAAAAATCAAATGCAGATATAAAGGAATACACAAAAAAGTCAAAATAGAGGCTGCTATCAGCATCCATGACCACTGATTAGATTCTTGATTGGTTTTTGGATGATACACGAAATTATCCAAAAGGCTTTCATCACTGCCTTGTGAGTAACCATAGAGCTGTGCAATCCACTGCCAGCGAGCCACAGACATACTACCTATTGAAATACCCGCTTGAGTAATAAAGGGGCGCAACGTATCCGCTTCATAGGCAAGCTGCTCCTTACTCTTGTCGGGGTTATACTTACTTCTGATCACATCAATGCTTTCATTCATATTCAGCATCGCGTAACGCCAACCTCTTAAACTTGCCTGACGAAATTTTTCTACCATCGCGGGCTTTTGTGCAATGAGGTTTTGGCTGGTAAACAAGATATCGCCATAAACATTGATACCATATTGTTTTGGACATATCTGCCGTGTTGCAACCCCCTTTTGCCGCATCTTAAATGGCTCATTGGTCACATAAACTTGCAAGGCATCAAAGAGTCCTTTTTCAAAGTCTGCCATTGGATACAAGCCAGAATAAAGTGGCAACTGCGCAATATCGACTCCAGCCTGCCTTAGCATCACTATCAATTCAGCATTTTCAGCCTTACCCAAATAACTGATACGCTTACCTTTGAAATCTTTAGGTGTATATATCTGAGAGTCTTCTTTGACCATCCAACAATAGGGCGAAGATTGTAAAATAGCAGCCAGTGCGACCAATGGCTTACCTTGTATGCGTGATTGTAATATGCCTGAGTGTGTCACTCCAAAGTGCGCTTGACCTGCTAGTACTTTAAAGTGCGTATCTGGACTGCTGGTATCGGCTGGCAGAATAGTTACGTTTAGCCCTGCCTGCTCGTAAAAGCCTTTCTCTTTGGCCATGTAATACCCTGCAAATTGAAATTGATGAACCCACTTCAATTGCAGCACGACGTTTTCCTTGGCACTGCTAAAGCAGCTGAATAGCAGTACCATAATATACGCTAAGCCGCGCATACTCTTCCTTGCTTTGTTATGATGGTGTAATCATAACTATAGAAAAGCACACCTTAATTGCAAACTAACCCGCTTTTCTTTGTGCTGCGACAGGCTTTTGCAAATACCGCGCAAAACACGGGTTATACGTTTCTTCGCTGTAGTGATACCCAAGCTTTGAGAGGTGACTATCAAACAAGGCATAATCTTGAGTCGGAACATCAAAAGCAGCCAATACATTCCCCTCAGCGGCGCCATGATTACGATAATGAAACAGCGTAATATTCCATTCACTACCCAACGTATCTAAAAACCGTGCCAACGCGCCAGGATATTCAGGAAAATCAAAACGGAACAATCGCTCATGAATGGCGACGGGCGGTTTACCACCGACCATATAACGCAAGTGCAGCTTGGCCAACTCATTGTCAGAAAAGTCCTCAAATGCATAGCCATTTTTATAAAGTTGACTCTTTAGTTCATCTAATTCTATCTGCCCACCACGTAAACCAACACCCACAAAAATTTGTGCGTCCCCTTCACCGGCATAGCGATAATTGAACTCTGTGATTGAACGACCACCTAAAGATTGGCAAAAGCGCTTAAAGCTGCCTTTTTCTTCGGCAATAGTCACCCCGAACAACGCCTCATTTTTTGCACCAAGCGCTGTGCGCTCCGCGATGTAGCGTAACCTATCAAAGTTCAAATTGGCACCAGAAAGCACCGCGGCCAAATTAAGGCCTGCACGTTTACCTTGTTGGCTCCATTTTTTTAAACCAGCCAGAGATAACGCTCCTGATGGCTCTGCTATGGCGCGTGTTTCTACAAAAATATCTTGTACGGCAGCACAGATCTCATCACTGGTTACGGTAACCACCTGATCGCAAAACTTCTGAGCGAGCCGAAAAGTCTCACTACCGATAATTTTTACTGCAACACCATCCGCAAACCCCCCGACTTGCTCAAGTTCAACAGGCTCTCCCGCTTCCATCGCCGCTTTCAAGCAGGCGCTTTCTTGCGCCTCTACACCGATAACTTGGATATCGGGTCGTAATGACTTGATGTATACCGCCATTCCCGCCAGTAAGCCTCCGCCGCCAACAGGCACAAATACGGCATCAAGTTCATGTAACTGCTGCATTAATTCACGGGCCACCGTACCTTGGCCGACAATCACATCTTTGTCATCAAAAGGAGGGATAAACACCGCCCCATACTCTTCAATTAACTCAAACGCATGCGCTTTGGCAGCATCAAAGTTATGACCATGCAGCACAACTTCTCCCCCCAAATTACGTACTGAGTTCACCTTGATCTCTGGGGTGGTTACTGGCATCACTATAATTGCTCTATGCCCTAAATGCGCAGCACTAAGCGCGACGCCTTGTGCATGATTTCCCGCTGACGCGGTGATCACTAAGCTATTTTCGGGTAACTGGCGAAGCTTGTTATATGCGCCACGCAGTTTAAAAGAATACACAGGTTGCTGATCTTCACGCTTAAGCCATACCTGTTGACCTAAACGCTCTGACAAGCCTTTCATTTCGCTAACTTCTGTGACTTTAGCCAAAGGCGACATATCCGCTTGGATAATCGCTCTAAAGTAATCTAATTCTTGCGATACCATGGCTAGCTTAGCTCCTCTAACTTAGCCAAATCACGTACCGCACCTTTATCTGCACTGGTTGCTAATAATGCATAAGCCTTCAAGGCCGACGACACTACACGCTGACGGTCTAATGGCTTGTATGCATCTTTACCACGCGCTTCTTGTTTTGCTCTACGCTGCGCCATTTGCTGCTCGTCAAGCAATAGGTGGATCCCACGATTAGGTATGTCAATTTGAATTAAGTCCCCATCTTCCACCAATGCCAATGCACCACCACTGGCAGCCTCTGGAGAAGCATGACCAATAGATAACCCTGATGTACCACCAGAAAAACGGCCATCGGTTAACAGAGCACAGTCTTTATCTAATCCCATAGACTTGAGGTAACTGGTAGGATAGAGCATTTCTTGCATGCCTGGTCCGCCTTTTGGACCTTCGTAACGAATAACAACCACATCGCCTTTTTTCACACGGCCATTTAAAATGCCATCTACAGCGTCATCTTGTGACTCAAATACCACGGCCGGCCCGGTGAAATTTAGCATTTCATCTACCACACCCGCGCTTTTTACAATACACCCATCGGGAGTGAGGTTACCCGACAGCACAGCAAGGCCACCATCTTGTCTAAATGCATGCTCAATACTGCGTATGCAGCCATTTTCTCGGTCTAAATCTAACTCATCCCAACGGTACTCTTGGCTCATCGCTTTGGTTGTACGAATCCCCGCAGGACCCGCGCGATAAAACGTTTGCGCTTTGCTATTGCTGCTGTCTGAGGCGTCCCAACGTTTGATCACCTCGCCCAAAGTGCCTCCAGCAACATGACCCACACTTAAATCAAGTCGCTCACCTTTTGCAAGCTCGTTTAACAGCCCCATGATGCCACCTGCACGGTGTACATCTTCAATGTGATATTGCTGGGTGGCTGGGGCAACTTTACATAAAAATGGGGTATTTCGAGATAGTCGGTCAATATCACTCATATCAAAATCGACACCACCTTCTTGTGCCGCAGCGAGTAAATGCAGCACCGTATTCGAAGATCCGCCCATCGCAATGTCTAACGTCATCGCATTCACAAAAGCGGCTTGGTTCGCTATGTTTCTTGGTAATACGCCATCATTATCTTTGCGATAATATTCATCGCAAAGTGCCAAAATACGTTTGCCAGCGGCTTCATAAAGTTGCTGTCTGTCTTTGTGAGTGGCCAGTGTTGTGCCATTACCCGGTAATGCGAGACCCAGAGCCTCTAACAAACAATTCATAGAGTTAGCAGTAAACATTCCTGAGCATGAACCGCACGTCGGGCAGGCTGAGCGCTCTACTTGATCGGAATCTTCATCGCTAACACTCGGATCAGCGCCTTTCACCATCGCGTCGACTAAATCTAGTTTGATATCAATATCTGCTAGACGTGTCTTTCCTGCTTCCATTGGTCCACCAGAAACAAACACCACTGGAATATTTAAACGCAGCGCAGCAAGTAACATCCCCGGCGTGATTTTGTCGCAGTTAGAGATACAGACCATGGCATCGGCACAATGAGCATTGACCATGTATTCAACTGAGTCGGCAATCAAGTCTCTAGAGGGAAGAGAATAAAGCATACCGCCGTGGCCCATTGCGATACCATCATCTATCGCGATGGTATTAAACTCTCTAGGTACACCGCCTGCGTCTCGAATCGTTTCTGCCATTAGTTCACTGAGCTGGTTTAAATGAACGTGGCCTGGTACAAATTGGGTATACGAATTCACCACGGCTATAATTGGTTTTTCAAAGTCACTATCGGTCATCCCGGTTGCTCGCCACAGGGCGCGAGCACCTGCACGTTGTCTGCCTTCAGTGGTGGTTTTGCTTCTCAATTTAGCCATGGTTTTTACCCTTTAATTATGCGATGCCTCACTTAGCAACGACTTTTCCTCATTCCCAAAAAGTGGGTCACCCGATGATGACCCTACCAATTTTTTATTACTCGTTGATATAGTCTAACCAGCCATTGCTGTCTTCGCTTTGGCCTTTCACTAAATCAAAATATGCTTGTTGTAGCTCTGCGGTGATAGGTCCGCGCTTACCGTCACCAATTTGAATTTGGTCAACGCTACGTACTGGTGTCACCTCTGCCGCGGTACCTGTCATAAAGAACTCATCTGCAAGATACAGTGCTTCACGTGCAATCGCTTCTTCACGCACTTCATAGCCACGCGCTCTTGCAAGTTGCATAATAGTGTCACGCGTTAAACCAGGTAAGATACAAGCCGTAGTTGGTGGAGTGAATAGCACGCCATTTTTAATAACAAATAGATTTTCGCCCGCCCCCTCACTTAAGTAACCGTTGACGTCAAGGGCGATACCTTCAACATAACCGTGGCGCTTTGCTTCAGCCGTAATAAGTTGTGATGACAAATAATTACCACCCGCTTTAGCACCTGTAGGCATGGTATTTGGCGCAAGTCGTGTCCACGATGAAATACACGCATCCACCCCTTCTTCTAAGCTTCCATCACCTAAGTATGTGCCCCACTCCATTGCAGCAACGCTTACATCCGCTTTATGAGATTTAGGATGAACTCCTAAACCCACATTACCCAAAAATGCGAAAGGACGTAAATAAGCGTTAGTAAAACCGTTGGCTTTTACTGCATCTTTACATGCCTGCATCAGTTCATCTTCAGTGAACGGGATCTCAATGCGGTAGATTTTCGCTGAATCATAAAGACGCTTAATGTGATCTTTAAGACGGAAAATCGCCGGACCTTTTGGCGTATCATATGCGCGAACGCCTTCAAACACTGAGCTACCATAATGTATCGCATGGCTTAAAATATGTGTTGTTGCTTGCTCATATGGGATCATCTCACCGTTATGCCAAATTAATTCCGATGTTTTTGTCATTATGTAATACCTTGATTATTCTTTTCTGAAATAAATTATTTAAATTGCCTGTTGCTGTAGTGTGTGCAAATTCACATGCTGCACCTCTACAAGCTTACTCAGTTGTGACGTCAATAGATAGATAGGCCTGTCACTATCTACAGTCATTTTGACTTGAAATTGTTCATCTTTTGTCTCTAACTCTAAATGCGTAAGACGAAAGCCACGATGTCGTGCCACACGCAAAAAGCGCTCTACCGCGATGGCTTGGTTCTTTACTGCAACAGTTAATTGGTGTTTCATTGGGCTTTCTCCGTCATCATTTCATCATTTGCAGCGCCCGGTGGAACCAGAGGCCATACATTTTCTTTATCATCAATACAGGCATGCAATATATAAGGCCCCTTACTGCTAACTAGCGCATCTATCGCATCATCAACCTCATTAGCATGAGTAATAGTTTGACCTGGAATACCAAAAACAGCAGCTAATGCCACAAAGTCAGGGTTATCAGATAAATTGGTTTCGCTATAACGCTCTTCAAAAAAGAGCTGTTGCCACTGACGAACCATTCCCAACCGTTGATTATCCAAAATCACAATTTTTACCGGTAAATTATTACGGCGAATAGTCGCTAGTTCTTGAATGTTCATCATGATTGAGCCATCGCCAGACACCGTGATCACCATGTCATCGGGGCGAGCGATTTGAGCACCAATTGCAGCGGGTAGGCCGAAACCCATGGTGCCCGCGCCACCACTGCTTAAGTGATTAGATGGATGGGTAAACTTCATATGCTGTGCAACCCACATCTGGTGCTGGCCTACATCACAGCAAACCACACCAGTATTGGGCATTTTTTGGCTCAGCTGATTCAGTAAACGCGGTGCAAATACGCGCTCGCCTGGGTAGTCGTAACGCCACGCGTGCTGCTTTTTAAGATCAGAAATTGTGGCTAACCACTGGCTGTCGGTCACAAAACAAGCAAGCTGAGGGATAGACTCTTTAAGATCAGCGATCAGTGACGCTTGCGCAGGCTTACGTTTACCAACTTCAGCGGGGTCTATATCCAAGTGAATAACATCCGCTTTGGCTGCAAACTTTGCTAAGTTACCAGTGACACGGTCATCAAAACGCGCACCAATACACACCAATAAATCGCACTCTTGCACAGCAATATTTGCCGCTTGACCCCCATGCATACCCAGCATACCTAAGTCGTATTCGTAATCGGGGAGTACACTGCCAAGGGCTTTGAGTGTCGACACTGCTGGCATATGTGTTTTTTCTAAAAATTGCATAAGTTGCGCTTGTGCATCTGCATTTTGTACGCCGCCGCCAACATACGCCACGGGCCTTTTAGCTTGCGATAATAGTGACTCTGCTTTTTGCACTTCTAAAGCAGACACCTTTGGAAGCGACTCGTCAAGCGCCAACCAGGGATGAAATGGCACTTGTGCCAGCTGGATATCTTTTGGGATATCAACCAGTACTGGTCCTGGTCTACCTGACTGCGCAAGATGCATTGCCTCTTGTAACACCTCAGCCAAGTCTTCTGCTTTTTCAACCATGTAGCTGTGTTTCGTACACGATAATGACATCCCCAGTACATCCACTTCTTGAAACGCATCGGAGCCGATAGCCGCTGTAGGTACCTGACCGGTGATAGCAAGTAATGGCACAGAGTCCAGCATCGCATCAGCAAGCGCGGTGACTAGGTTAGTTGCTCCTGGGCCTGAAGTTGCAAAACACACTCCTAATTTACCCGTACTGCGAGCGTAGCCTACAGCTGCAAACCCAGCCCCTTGCTCATGACGCGTCAGATAGTGCTTTACAGGCGCACCATACAAAGCGTCATAAATTGGCATGATCGCGCCACCTGGATAGCCGAATACCTCTTTAACGCCATGCTTGGCTAATAAATCGATTAAAAGTTGTGCGCCTGTCATTGTCATCCCCACTGCCAATTGCTTGCTGATTGTTAACTTAATTTTTGCCTTAAAACAAAAAAGCCCCCCGAACTTTTCAGTGCGGGGGGCTTTTACTAATACTTTTCTTACAGCACTAGTTCGCCCCCGCGGTAATAATAATCACCACGTTGATAATCACGACTAGAGTAAGTGCTGTGTTTAGCATTCTTTGTATCACCAAATAAATTTTTTACTACAGGCAACTCTTCGTATTGTAGAGCCCATCCTGTTCCTTTTTCTATTAGTAACCCGCACACACTTTTAAGTCAACCATAAATACTATGCTTATTTAAAATGAAAAATAACAAAAACTAGTAAATAATTCCAAATATTGAGCCCAAAGAGAATTGATTAACCCAAGCGGGGCTGCATTGTTTAATAATTACTTGTAAAAGCTAGGTTTACGGCAGAGCTAATTTTACAAAAATAAAATGATTTTTATGCACTTTCCCGCTATATGCGTAAGATACTTCTACTATCAAATTGTCAGGACGCTTATGTTTTACAGGTTACGTAGAAGCTGTTTTATCAGCCTCATGTTTTTTGGGTTGCTATTTAGTCAACTGAGCAATGCGACCCCAGCACTTTTTCAAGTTGAAAAAAATGGTATCAAGTCACACTTATTCGGCACTGTCCATGTTGGTACTGCAGATATGCAAAAATTACCAAAACAGGTACTAAAAGCCATTGAGTCGAGTGAACTTATTGCCGTAGAGGTTGACCTTGACTCACTTAGCGCCTCTCAAATACAGCAGATTTCCGCTCCTTTTATGTTGCTGCCTGAAGGAACTGCGCTAGCTGATGTGATGAATCCTACGCACTATCAAAAATTAAAACATTACTTGAGCACAGCAGGCCTCAGTATCTCACGCTTTCATCGGCACCGCCCTTGGGCCGTGATGATCACTCTTCTACAAATGGAGTATAAGAAGCTAGGCTTTAGTGAACAATATGGTATCGATAAGCAAGTACTCACCTACTCAAAAAAATTGCGTAAAAAAGTAATCGGGCTAGAAACCTTACAACAACAATTGGCCATGCTGAGCGCACTCGAAATACAAAACGAGGCTATGTTTGAAGAAACGTTTGAGCACTTAGACGATATTAACTTCTACTTTCTTGATTTAGTAAATGCTTGGAAAGCGGGTGATATGAACAAGTTATCACAATACTACGCACGCAGTTTTGACGACTCTACATATGGTAAATACTCCGAGCAGGTCATGCTGGTTGAGCGTAATAAGCAATGGCTTGAAACGCTCAGCGCTTTACTCCGAAAGCAACCTACTTTTATAGCTGTTGGTGCACTACATCTACCAGAACAACACGGACTAATTAACTTACTAAAACAAGCGGGCTTTAAAGTAAGTAAATTAAATTAATATAAACAAGCATTTAGATTACTAAACTTTTAAGCTGCCGTTAAAAATCCCATGTCACTTAATACTTTAATAAGGGCTTCTTGTTGCAGCGGTTTGATCAGGTGTTCATCAGCACCAAGCGCTATAGCTTTAGCTAAATCTTGCTGCTCATCATTGGCTGTTACAACAATGATTATCGTGTCGAGATGAAGCTGTGTGCGTATATGCGCTATTGCTTGATAACCGTCCATATGGGGCATGTTCAGATCCATAAAAATGATATCAAAAGACTGTGATGTCAAAACATCCACCGCTTCTTTGCCATGATGAACATGCAGTACGTTAAAGCCCAGAGTGTCTAACTGTCTAGACAGTACAAGCGCATTCACTTTATTATCTTCAACTAATAACGCAGTTTTTCCATCAGCACTAAGCTGTTTCTCTGCGACGCTTGGCGCTTTAGTAGAAACGGGAATACGAAAACTCACGCAGGCACCACCTTGAGCCAAGTTATTAAATGTAATCTCACCAGATAGCGCATTAACCAGCCATTGGCACCGAACAAGGCCCAACTGCATACCTTGAAAGTGATTATTACCCTCTTCGTAGACTTCCAATGATGTAAGTAGCTCTTTTCCAAACCCAGGCCCATGATCTCTTACTTGCACAAACAAATGCGCGGGCAAAGGGCTGAGATGCAATTCGACGATTAGTTCAATTTCACCTTTATCATTAAATTTAATTGCATTATCAATTAGCTGGGAGCATACCCACGCTAAGTGATGGTGGTCACACAACAAATGTATATCATCTTTTTGCGACAATTTTACGGTGAGAGACAGACCTTTTTGATGCGCCGCAAACCGATAAGGTGCAACAACTGTTTCAAGCGTATCACCCAAACTGGCATAGCTATTTTGAATTTTAATTTTCTCGTTAGACCAACGGCTAAAATCTTGCATTTCATTAATTAAAATATGTAGTTGGTTAACCGATGTAACGGCCTGCTCTAACTGATAGGTTTGCCGCTCTTTTTTATACAGATCAAGATACCCTAAAATGGATTGCAGTGGCGTACGCAACTCATGACTGGCGCGAGCCAAAAAACGAGACTTCATACCCAGTGCTTGTTCCGTTTTGGCTTTCTGTTGCTTTAGTTCATTGAGTCCATCCAGAACTTGCTGCTCCATCGGGCGAAAGATGAACTTCGCCTCCAGTAGTAGCAATAACATGGCGAGAGCCCAAATAGCGATCTCAATATACCGCAAACGCTCAATCCCCAGATTTGAGCGCGCTTCAAATAACGTAACGGCATGATCAAGGTCAGCTAAAAGTGTTTGTGATACCAAATACAAATCATGCAGCTCTGCGGGGTCTTTAAGTTGAATTTCTCGGATACGCTCAACAAACAGCTTACTGCGCTGGTTAAGCATCGTCGGCTCAGAAAAATACCAAGCACTTAAACTTTTAGAAGAAAACTGCTGCTTAACTAACAAATCAGTTAAAAAGTCATGATTTTGCGAGAACAGATCAATAGCTGCTTGTAACTGATTGTAAACTTCACTGGATGAGTCGGGTTGGCCCTCAAGCGTCTCTAGCCGATAGGCATGAAGCAGCACTTTTTGCGATAGCATCCGTTGCATACCCGCTACATTTATAACTTCGGCATCTATTTGTTTTTTATATAATAGTGCCTGCATTAACCCGGCAGCTATAGAAACCAATAGTGCCATAGCCAGCAGTGCAAAAATGTACCGGAATCGAATAGATTTAATAAGTTTTAACATAAATGGGCTTACCCTATACACGCTCTCAAAGTGTAGTCTAATTTATATCGAATGGGATTTAGCCACTTGACACCCAGACGGCTAAAATGTTTCAATGCGCGCTCACCCTATTTTAAGGCCAAGAGACAGAGTCGCTTGGCCTAGGGCTGGAAGAGGTGCGTTATTCAGGTAATTGTGTGGAGGGGAGCAAACCCTAATGATACACAATGAGGGGAATTAACGCCGAGAAGTTTAGCGTATTTGCGTTGCGTTAACTTCGGGCGACTGGGCTGAATCCCAGCGACTGTCACCAATTATTTTGTGTTAAACACAAAATAACTCAGTTTGGTGGAGAGCTTCTGGTCTTAGAATAATAAGGCCATTTGCCTTGTCATTTTTAAGTCCATTGCTCTTCGAATTTTAACTGTTCGAAGTTTGGACTCCCTCCAAAACTCCGGACACGATATAAGTTCGGTAGAGATGAAATCACAATTCGATTTATCCAACTATCCGTTATGGACGGCTTTAGTAACGCCTTTTGACGCGCAAGGTCAAGTTGACTATGACACTTTAAGCACACTGGTCGCAGAGCAGCAAAGTGCCAACAATGGTCTATTAATTTTAGGCAGCACGGGGGAAGGGCTTGCGCTTAGCCAAGGTGAGCAACGTACGATTGTTGAACATGTTTGCGCTTTATCTCCGTCAGTACCCATTATGGTCGCTGTGGGCGGCTTTAACCTAGCAGAGCAACTTGAGTGGCTCGCATTTTGCGATACTTTACCGATTGATGCCTACTTACTTGGCTCCCCACTTTACGCAAAACCAGGCATCGTTGGGCAAACTCAGTGGTTTGATGCCTTGCTTGGTGCAACAGAACGCCCATGTATGATTTACAACGTACCGGGGCGCAGTGCAGTCGCAATCAGTCCACAAGTCCTAAACAACCTAAAACATCACCACAACCTTTGGGCTGTAAAAGAAGCCAGTGGTGACATTGCCACCTTTGAAGCGTTTCGCCAAGCTGCGCCCAATGTAGCCATTTTTAGTGGCGACGATGCGCTTATGCCCTACTTTGCCCAAGCGGGTGCTGCGGGTTTAGTATCAGTGGCTGCCAATGCTTGGCCAGAACAAACTGCCGAATTTGTGCGACGCTCATTAGCAGGCACTTTCCCAAACTTATTCGCAACCTGGACGGACGCGGTTAACAGCCTATTTGCTGTGGCAAACCCAATTCCCGTTAAAGTGCTGATGCATGCGCAAGGTAAATTGGCCACGCCAAACCTACGCCCTCCTTTGACACACCTTGAGCTGCCTTGCAGCCAAGCACTGAACAACGCAAACGAATCAATTTTATCTTGGAACTAAGGCAATCATTATGAGCTGGTTAGAACTATTAAATAATTTAGAAAACGGCAGTGTGCGTGCTGCAACGCAAGACGAAAATGGCAATTGGCACGCCAACGTAGAAGTAAAGCAAGGTATTTTAGAGGCATTCAAAAACGGCACTAATACCGAGTTTCCGGGTGGCTTTGTTGATAAGCACAATTTAGCACCGCAAGGCTTTGCTGCCGATGCAGGTGTGCGTATGGTACCAGGTGGCACCAGTGTACGTCGTGGCGCTCATGTTGCTGCGGGCACCATTATCATGCCACCAGCGTACGTAAACATCGGTGCGTTCATTGATGAGGGCACGATGGTGGATAGCCACGCGTTAGTCGGCTCATGTGCACAAGTAGGTAAAAATGTGCATTTAAGCGCCGCTGTACAACTAGGTGGAGTATTAGAGCCAATCGGTGCAAGCCCAGTAGTGATTGAAGACGATGCTTTTATTGGCGCGGGTTGTGTGATTGTTGAGGGCGTAGTCGTTAAAAAAGGCGCGGTACTGGCGCCGGGTGTACGTTTGTCGGCAACTATTCCAGTATACGACTGCGTGAATGAACGAGTGCTGGACAAAGGCGAGCCAATTCCAGAAAACGCCATTGTGATCCCAGGCTCTCGCCCATCATCAAGTGCATGGGGCCGCGAGCAAGGCTTAAGCATGTCATGTGCACTTATCGTCAAATACCGCGATGAGAAAAGTGATGCCTCACTAGAGCTGGAAGAGGTATTACGCTAATGCCCTTTTTGAGCACCGCCCATCGTCAGGTGATTGAAAATATCACCCAAACCGAGCAAACACCGTTTTTTATTTACGACTTAGATGCGCTATTGGCACACCTAAAACCACTTACAGAGCAATCGGTAGTGAAGTTATGGTACGCCGTAAAGGCCAACCCATTGTCAAAAATAGTGCAAACGTTGGATAAAGCAGGGTTTGATTTTGACGTAGCAAGTTCTGGCGAGTTAAACCAAGTTTTAGCTCAAGGTGTTTGCCCCTCACGCGTGCTCAACACTGGACCTGCCAAATCTAAAAGGCAGATCCAACACTTTTTGTCACAAGGGGTTCGCACCTTTGTGGCAGAAAGTCACAATCAAGTGGCTTGGCTCAACCAAGCTGCCAGCGACCATAATATTCAGTTACGTGTTTTACTGCGCGTGCAATTACGCTGGCCAGAAGGCGAAAAAAACCCATTAGGTGGTGATAGCTTAACGCCATTTGGGCTCGGTACAGAGCAATGGCAATCTTTGGATATTACCTCATTCAGCTCACTTGAGTTTGTTGGCCTACATATTTTCCAATGGGGTAATATGCTCAGCACCGATAAACTAGCAAGCCTGTGGTCACAAATGGTGCCACCTCTAACTCAGCTGGCTGACGACCTTGGCTTTAAGTTACGCATTTTAGATTTGGGCGGCGGTTTAGGCATTCCTTATACTAAAGATGAACCTGCTCTTGCGTGGCCGCAATTAGTTGATGCCCTAGCCACCATCAAAGCCTCATCGGGTGTTGAAGAGTTATGGATGGAGCTTGGCCGCTATGCCGTAGGCGAATGCGGTCATTATGTAAATTCAGTTGTAGAACAAAAACAAAACTACAATGAACACCAATTGATCGTTGCAGGCGGCATTAACCATATTCTGCGCCCCGCAGTGACCAATCAAGCTTTTCCATGCACCTTATTGCGTGAATCAAACGCCCATGCGAGAAGCTATCTGATCCATGGGCCATTGTGTACTGCACTCGATCATCTTGGCCGCCACACTTTACCCTGTGATATCAATGAAGATGACTGGCTAGTGTTCAGCCAATGTGGTGCCTACGGCTTTACCGAAAGTATGCCGTACTTTTTGTGTCACGAATTGCCAGCTGAATATGTGATAGAGCAAGGCCAAATAACGTGCGTTCGCGCATCACAAGCGGCCAGTGAGTACTTGAGGTAATCAGAACATGAACCAAATCAGCCAAGAAAATATCCTAGTGGGCGAAATCGCCAATGGCTTACCGCTGACCATTCCTGTTTATCGACTAACAGGAAACGGCAGTGGTCCAAAAGTGTATATTCAGGCCAATATGCATGGTGCTGAGGTGCAAGGTAACGCGGTTATTTACCAATTGCTTGAGCAGCTAAAGCAACAAACACTGGCCAGCGATATCACCTTAGTACCGTATGCCAACCCAATTGGCTGTAACCAAAAATCAGGGGAGTTTACCCTCGGTCGATTTGACCCCATAACGGGCACCAACTGGAACCGCATGTACCACAACCACACCAAGCTGGTTGATGAATTTGTTACAACGCACTTAAATAGCTCGCTTGCAGAAATCAAACAAGCATTTAAGCACTTACTCGTGCAAAGCACTCAAGCTGTATTAGATGGCCCAGCCCACAGTATCAATACCGGCAAACGTATTGCACTTAATTTGCAGCGCTTGGCACACGAGGCAGATATTGTGCTCGACTTACACACCGGACCAATTTCAGCAAAACACTTATACTGTCCTGAATATGCTAAACCAAGCGCAAGTTATTTTGATATTGAGCATGTCTTATTGATCCCTAACGAATTTGACGGCGCAATGGACGAAGCCTGCTTTTGTCCATGGTGGTCACTCAGTGAAGCGTTTAAGCAGCATGGCCGCGATATCCCCGTATTGGTGGAGGCGTTCACTGTGGAACTAGGCTCACAAGAAAAAATCGACTTAGCTGAGGCCAAAAACGACGCCAACAGTATACTTAGTTACTTAACCCACAAAGAGGCATTGCTTAATTCACCCTACCAGCCAAAAGCAATGGCCCGCTATGGCTGTATGTTGACAGATTACTTAGCCTTTTATGCGCCAATGGGCGGCATGGTAGAGTATGTGGCGCCTTTAGGTGCGCATATTAAAGCGGGTGATACCATCGCACATATTTTGCGTATGGAGCGCTATTTAAGCGAGCAACCACTGCAAGTCATTACTCTAGATACAGATGCCATCGCTATTTTGCATTTTGCCTCAGCATCGGTGAATCAAGGCACCGAGCTCTATAAGTTTTTTACCAACTACTTTGAACTCTAGTTGGCACCCTTTTATTGCGTGAGAGTAAGCAGGCTTTGGCAAGCTTACTAAGGTATGGCGGCATTCGCCGCCAGCCTTTTTCTTGCTAATTTCTACTACCACCTTTACTCACGGCACTATTTGGTTAACCGCAATTTCATTTAAAAAGTGTATACTATTGCGACAACCACCAAATAAAACAAGCAATTATGAAACTGCATTCAATACTATACAGTCTTGTTATGAGCGCTATCGCTTTCAGTTCAAAGGGTTTTGCCCAAGAAGAGCAACAAGATGAAATCGATTTGGTACAACAATGCATAATGAATGAAATATTAGCAGGAGACCAGAGTAGAACCGTTGCACAACTTAGAAAAGCCTGTGCTAAGGTAACTAAAAAGCTCAGCGTACTTGATAAAAGAATGGCCCGAGAGAGAGTCACACAGACTAATCGTAATGTGATCACGCCACACCATCGCAATTATATTCTACCCGTTTCATATATCACCAACCCCAATAGCCGCCCTTTCAGTGGCTTAAAAGCGCTCAATGACAAACAGGGCGAGCCACTTGATAATTTTGAAGTAAAATACCAAATATCGTTAAAAGTGCCGATTTACACGGGGTTTGCAGACAAAGATCAAGCCGTGTATCTAGGTTTTACACTGCAATCTTTTTGGCAATTTTATAATAAAGAGATCTCTTCACCATTTCGTGAAACCAACTATGAGCCCGAGCTATTTTGGCTCAACTTTTTAGATGATGACAATGTCTTGTGGGGCGATGAAATGGCCTTTGCCCTAGGCATTAGTCACCAATCAAACGGCCGCAGTCAACCCAACTCTCGCTCTTGGAACCGCATTTTCGCCAACTTTATCTGGGAAAACCGCGGTTTTGTATTTAGCTTTAAACCTTGGTATCGACTACCTGAAGATAAAAAAACAGACGTACTCGCGGCTAAAGGCGACGATAACCCAGATATCTACAAATATATGGGCTATTTTGAGCTCCGTGGCGTTTATCGCTATGAAGAACATGAATTTGGCTTTATGACCCGCAACAACCTAAATAGTGATAACAAAGGTGCGATTCAATTAGATTGGTCCTTTCCAATTTGGGGCAGACTGCGCGGTTATGCCCAATATTTTAACGGCTACGGCGAAAGCATGATTGACTATAACGCCCATATTCAGCGCTTTGGTGTAGGGATTTTGCTTACTGACATCCTCTAGCAAAACGGTGCAATGCGTATAGTTTGTTGCAACTCATACCTCTAACCCTTGCATCCAAAAATCTTTCAATTGGCTAGGTGAAGCGCTAGATAATGACAGAGCAAATTTTTCACTATGAAAAATTTGCTCTGCAATCTGCCTACCGATTGTTTGTATAGTGGTTGTTTTGTGAATTCTCAGCTGATAAAACGCACGTAACTTGTGTTCTAGTATTCCCGGTCCACTAAGTAACCGAGCTAAATGCCACGCATCTTCAAGCGCTTGACATGCCCCTTGCCCTGAGGTTGGCAAAGGCCCATGAGCCGCATCACCAATGATGACTAAATTATCTTGATGCCAGTAAGGCAAAGGCTCCACATCGTGCACAAAAATGCGTTTGAGAGATTGTGGATGATAATGACTAAGCACATGCTGCACGGGTTTAGCCCAATGTGCAAATCGCTGCTGCATGTCATCCAACCAGCTCGATTCGTTGCGTGTTCGGTCCATTGGTGTCTGCCACCCCGCCGCCCAATAGCACAACCCCGGTTTGGCTGGCACTACACCAAATCGCATGTGGGGCGCTCGATAATCTGCAATGGCATGACCCATTGTGCCGCCCAAACAGTCACTGATACCAATAATATTAATAAAGTGGTGATAACGCAGCGGCCGACTATTTGGGAATAATAGCGCTCGGGTGCAAGACGCCATGCGCCCATCAGCGCCGACTACTAGGTCATACTCTTGCTGCAGTTCTTTAAGCTCGACAACGGATACTGAGCGATTAAATTGTGGGTAAATGCCCAACTTTTCGAGCCTTTGTGCTATGAGATACGCCAAATCGCGGCGCAATATGGTGACGCATGGGTAACCACTATTATCGGCAATCGCAGATAAATCCAACTCCCCCAGTAGCTGACCTTGGCTATCATACTGCTTGAGCTGCAATGGTTGCCCACCTAAACGCAACGCCATGCTAGAGAGGCCCATCTTATCGAGCACCCACATTGCATTAGGCCACAACGTCACCCCTGCGCCCATCACAGAAATTTGGCTGTGCCGCTCAAATAATGTTACTGCCATTCCTTGTTGTTTAGCTAAAATAGCCAGTGCCATCCCAGCAACACCGGCCCCCACAATTGCTATACTACAGCTCTTTCTCATCACCAATCCTGCAACAAATAAATTGATAGTCATTGTTACAAAACCAATTATTGAGATAAATTAGAGAATATTACGTTGTTAATCCCATTTTTTGGGAGAATATATGATTGAGAAAGTAGAACTTCCGTGGCTGCTGAGCTTTTTATCGGTATATAACAAACTGAGCTTCAAGCAAGCAGCCTGTGATTTACAGTTGCCTACCTCCAATGTGAGTCGTCATGTTGCCCTACTCGAAGAGCAGTTGGCGGTAAGGTTGTTCGAGCGCACGACACGCAAAATGGTCGCCACAGAGGCAGGCATACGTTTATATGATGCAGTTGCACCACTGCTGCAAACACTCAACGACAGCCTCAACTTAGTCTCAAAACAAGGTCAAACGCTATCAGGGCCTTTAAAGCTCATCATGCCAGATTTACCTTTTTTGGCACAGTGTATTGCTGATTTTTGCGCTGAGCACCCTTTGTTGGAACTGCGTTGTGATACGCAGCTGGTGCCTTCCCAAGGATTACTGGATGGTTTTGATCTAGTGCTAAGCTTTGCCCGAGGTGCTTTGCCTGACTCTAACTGGGTAGCTAAAGAGCTAGCCCGCTGGCCAAGTGTGATAGTGGCATCCCCAGCGCTTTTAGCCAATCACCCAGCGCCTGATAATCTTGCTGCGCTCAGTCAAAGCCCCTGCATCACCACGTTTACAGCGTTGCAGGGTATGCCTTGGAAGTTTAAGCAAAAGCGCACTGTTCACGTTCATTCGAGTTTTAAAGTAAACAGTGGCCATATGGCAAAAGCCGCGGCGCTGCGTGGTTTAGGGTTTGCCATATTACCCTTACATACTTGTCACACACAGCTTAAAAATGGTCAGTTGCAGCGCATAAACTTAGAACTGGAGCCAGAAGATCTGGTGCTTTATGCCTACTACTCAGGCAGACATTACCCACAGTTTAAAATCCAAGCCCTCATAACTCATCTCTGTAAACAATTTGAGAAAAACGTTCTATAAACAAAAAGGCCATCAATCAAATTGATGGCCTATAAGCTTAAATAAGCGGGTGTTATTGCGCTTTATGGTGTGCCATATAATTGTCTGGCAAATCGATTTGTGCAACACCTGATTCAATTGCAGCATGCGCTACCGCTTTGGCAATACGTGGCAGTAAACGCGGATCCATTGGTTTTGGAATAATATACTCTGGTCCAAACTCTAAGCTTTCAACATCCGCAGCTTTTAGCACCTCCGCAGATACTGGCTCTTTGGCAATACTACGAATAGCTTCTACCGCGGCTATTTTCATCTCATCGTTAATTGTCGTTGCACGCACATCAAGCGCACCACGGAAAATAAACGGAAAACACAATACGTTGTTCACTTGGTTTGGATAGTCAGAACGACCGGTTGCCATGATCAAGTCTTGACGCGCACTATGCGCCACTTCTGGATTAATTTCAGGATCAGGATTTGAGCAAGCAAACACAACTGGCTTATCGGCCATCAACTTTAACTCTTCTGGCTTTAATAAGTCAGGTCCAGATACCCCCACAAATACATCCGCTTCGGCAATCACGTCCTGCAAAGTACGTTTATCAGTGTTGTTGGCAAACAGTTTTTTATACTCGTTTAAATCATCGCGACGGGTATGAATAACGCCTTTACGGTCAAGCATATAAATATGCTCACGCTGAGCACCACACTTAATCAATAACTCCATACAGGCAATCGCTGCAGCACCGGCACCCAAACAAACAATAATCGCATCGTGAATATCTTTGCCTTGAATTTCCAACGCATTCAACATACCAGCGGCAGTAACAATGGCTGTACCGTGTTGGTCATCATGAAACACCGGAATATCACAACGTTCAATCAACGCCTTTTCGATTTCAAAACACTCTGGCGCTTTAATGTCTTCTAGGTTAATACCACCAAAGGTATCCGCGATATTGGCAACCGTATTGATAAAGTCTTCCGTTGTACGGTGTTTTACTTCAATATCAATCGAATCAAGGCCAGCAAAACGCTTAAATAATAACGCCTTTCCTTCCATTACAGGCTTTGAAGCTAACGGGCCTAAATTACCTAAACCAAGGATCGCCGTACCATTACTGATCACCGCGACCATATTACCTTTACCTGTATACTGATAGGCAGCAGCGGGATCGGCGGCAATTTCTCGAACTGGTTCAGCCACACCTGGGCTATAAGCCAGCGCTAAGTCCTTGACGGTTTCCGCAGGCTTGGTCAACTCAACGCTGATTTTACCTGGAACGGGATGAGCATGATAATGTAGTGCTTTTTCACGAAAGTCTGACATGACGCGATTTTTTCCTGCAAGAAGTTAAAAGTGAGAGTGAGATAAAATTCGCTAACTGGGTTAAACCATACCTACTTTATAAATATATTCAAGCAATTTGAGGTCGATCCACTTAAACACATTTTAGCTGCAGATCACCGCCATTTTACCGACATTTAACTTAAATTAATCAAATTAAAGCCATGATAAAGAAGCTTAACATTGCTCTTTTTTGCCTAGTTCATGTGCAATTTTATTTAATTTTGTAAAAACCCATCAAAAATAACAAGAAGACAATATATAATGAACTTTAGCAGCTAGATAACCAACTTTAGTAACATTTAACACATAAATTCAGCTTAAAAGAACCATTTTAACTGGAATTTTTATGCAATAAACGATTTTAGCTAAGCAAATTTAACCCCGTGCAACGCTTAAAATATAGCCTCACAAGATAAGAAAACAAATGCATAACTGTGAATAATGGAGATAAAAGCAAGAAATTAGAGTTAAAACTCTACTCACGATATCTTGTCAAAACCTTTTAGGAAGTGCAGAGCGAGTAATTATTTATGATGTTGATAAAGTTAAATAATAGAATGAAGTAGGCACAAAAAAAGCACCCGAAGGTGCTTTTTTAGTCAAACATTTCTTATTTTTTGCTGCTAAGCGCACCGAAACGTTTGTTGAAGCGGTCAACACGACCACCTGTATCAAGAATTTTTTGCTTACCAGTATAGAACGGGTGACACTCAGAACATACGTCTAAGTGAATGTCTTTACATAGTGTTGAACGAGTTTGGAACTTGTTACCACATGAACAAGTAGCGTTAATCGTTTCGTAATTAGGGTGAATACCTTCTTTCATAGCAACCTCTGGTTAGGCCGTATCGCTCTCCAAACCCGAAGTTTGGCACCATACGTAGTTTATACAAATTAGTGGACGCGTATTTTAAGTAACTCTAAAACGATCCACAAGCAATAAATCACCGATTTTGGTATTTTTTGTACAACTAAAACGCTAGCAACGCTATTACGCTAGGTTTTTTGGTGCGCCTTTAGTACATTACTCGTATATATCGTCTACCACAAAGGCTCATGATGTTTGCTGAAGTTGCCATTAAAGTGCCTTTATTTCGCACTTTTGACTACCAAATCCCCGATAACTGCAACGTTCAAGCGGGCTGTCGTGTCAAAGTGCCATTTGGTAACCGCAAACTACTGGCCATTGTTATGGCTGTCAAACCTGATACGCAAATACCCCAAAGCAAGTTAAAGTCGCTTTGCGATGTGTTAGACAACACTCCCATTTTGTCACACCAACATCTGCAATTTTTGCGTTTTTGCGCCCAGTATTACTCACACCCTATTGGCGAGACACTGTTTACCGCGTTACCTGGTGCACTGCGCGATGGAGAGCACCCAGATAAAACAACTGTTGCAACCTATTCACTGACTGACGCTGGTAAACAATTACCCACACTTAGGGCTAAAAAACAAATGGCCCTACTCAAACAACTCAGTGGCTCTGGTGAGTCGAGCTTAACAGAGCTCAAAGCGTTAGGTTTTAGTAAACAACAGATCAATGCCTTACTCGAAAAAAAACTCATCTGTGAACAGGTCAAGCATGACACACAGTGGCAAAGTCAGGCCATTGCGATTGCTCAGAAGCCGCGCTTAAATGAAGAGCAAGCAACAGCATGCAGTGCCATCAACCAGCAACCTGGTTATCGATGCTTCTTACTTGAGGGGATCACTGGTAGCGGTAAAACTGAAGTATACCTGCAAAGTTTAGAGCGTATTGTAGAAAGTGGAAAACAAGCACTGATCTTGGTGCCAGAGATAGGCTTAACACCGCAAACCGTCAATCGTTTTAGACGCCGCTTCGCCAACCTGCCTATCGACCTGTGGCATTCGAACTTGACCGATAACGAACGTTTGCATACCTGGCGACGCGCAGAGCAAGGCAGTAGTGCATTAGTGATTGGCACGCGCTCCAGCGTTTTTCTGCCTTTTAAGAACTTAGGTATGATAATTGTTGATGAAGAGCATGACGGCTCTTTTAAACAGCAAGAAGGGTTGCGCTACCATGCCCGAGATTTAGCGGCATACCGTTGTGCTAACTTGCACCTTCCCTTAGTACTGGGTACCGCCACCCCGGCCTTGGAAACACTACAAAAAGCAATCGCGGGGAAGTATCAGCTACTCACTCTAAGTCAGCGGGCACAAACTGCCACGGATAATCAGTTTTTGTTAGTTGATATGAAAGGCCAAAAAGAGCAAGCAGGTATCGCACCAAACACGCTCCAGCATATTGAAGCAACGCTTAAGCGTGCTAAGCAAGTGATGATATTTTTGAATCGTCGCGGCTTCGCTCCCACATTATTGTGTCATGAATGCGGCTGGCTTAGTCAGTGCCAACATTGCAGCGCCAGTGCCACATATCACCGCGCAATGAATCGGTTGGTATGTCATCACTGTGGCGAGCAAACGTTCATTCCACCGCAATGTCCTGATTGCGGTAGTACACAAATCATGCCAACTGGAATGGGTACCGAGCAACTCGAGAGTTTCTTTTCTGAACACTTTCCCGATACCCCTCTAAGTCGTATAGACCGAGACACAACGAGGCGAAAAGGTGCCTTAGAAGATGCGCTGGAAGACATTAATCAAGGTGGCGCTCGCATTTTGATAGGCACGCAAATGTTGGCCAAAGGCCATCACTTTGCCGATGTGAATTTAGTGGTTATTTTGGATGTGGACAGCGGCTTATACTCAAGTGATTTTCGCGCAACCGAACACATGGCACAATTAATCACTCAAGTGGCCGGCCGAGCTGGGCGCAGTGGCGAAGCAGGTAAAGTACTGTTGCAGACTCACTTTCCCGAACACCCTCTATTGCAAGATTTAGTAAATAATGGTTATCAAGACTTTGCTCGGTTCGCTTTAAAAGAACGAGAAGAAGTACAACTACCGCCGTTTAGTCATTTAGCCATACTTAGAGCGCAGGCCACCAATGCCAAGCTGGTATTCGACTTTTTATCAGATCTTATTCCCGCTACCCCCTTCAGTGGTATACAATTGCTCGGGCCGATACCTGCACCTATGGAGCGGCTAGCGGGTAAGTATCGCTATCAATTACATATTCAGGCTTCGCAGCGAGTAGTTTTGCATAACTATATCAGTCAGTTAATGCAATACATTAGCGACCATAAACTGGCCAATCGCGTGCGCTGGAGCATAGACATCGATCCTATGGATACCTACTAAATAAGTTATGGCACAACACGATTACATAAATAGAAAGCCGAAGAATAACAAAGGTGGCAAGAACACAGCCGCCAAAAAACCATTTCCAATTTTTTTGTCACTTGCGGCTTTCGTACTGGTTGGCGGCTTTGCGTATGGCTTGTGGTACATAAAGAATAATGCCGAGCCAAGCAAACTTGAAGCCGTCAACAAGCCAGTCAAAAAAGAACCGCAAAAACTAGAAAAACCCGTGATTAAGCCTTTCCTTGAAGAAATCAAACAACATGAGGTTAAGGTTGAAGTTAAAGAGATCAAGAGCAAGGGTCCTTATCAAATGCAGTGCGGCTCTTTCAGAACGCATGAGCAAGCCGAAGAAATGAAAGCAAAAATGGCTTTTTCGGGCTTAATTGCAGAAATTCGTCGTACCGAAGGCAGCAATGGTGTTTGGTATCGTGTCCGCCTAGGTCCATACGAAACATTGCGACAAGCAGAGAGTGACAAAAATAAACTCAAGCGTATCAAAATTGTCGGATGTGGTATCTGGGGCTGGACTTGATTTTAGCGCATTAGCCCATATCTTTTAACAATCTCATATTAAAAGGCGCCCAGAGCGCCTTCGTTTTTAAGGAATACTATGACTACCATCGTAAGCGTACGTCGTGACAATAAAGTTGTCATTGGTGGAGATGGCCAAGTATCGCTTGGTAACACAGTAATGAAGGGCAATGCCCGTAAAGTTCGCCGCTTGTATAACGGCAAAGTATTAGCAGGGTTTGCCGGTGGCACCGCAGATGCATTTACGTTATTTGAACGCTTTGAAAGCAAACTAGAAATGCACCAAGGGCACCTCACCAAAGCTGCCGTTGAAATGGCCAAAGATTGGCGCAGTGACCGCGCCCTGCGTAAACTTGAAGCACTGTTAGCGGTGGCCGACGAAACGGCATCGTTGATTATCACCGGAAATGGTGATGTGGTGCAGCCAGAGAACGACTTAATTGCCATTGGCAGTGGTGGCAATTTTGCGCAATCAGCCGCCATCGCTTTGCTAGAAAATACTGATTTAAGCGCCCGTGAAATTGTTGAGAAAAGCCTGAAAATTGCGGGTGATATCTGCGTATTTACCAATAATTTCCAAACTATCGAAGAATTGTAAGAGGAATTGCCATGACAGCAATGACCCCAAGAGAAATCGTCCACGAATTAGATCAACACATTATTGGCCAAGACAAGGCAAAAAAAGCCGTTGCCATTGCTCTACGTAATCGCTGGCGTCGTATGCAGCTAGAAGATGATTTGCGCGCAGAAGTTACCCCAAAAAATATCTTGATGATAGGTCCCACCGGTGTCGGTAAAACAGAAATTGCACGCCGTTTAGCAAAGCTTGCTAATGCGCCATTTATTAAGGTAGAAGCCACTAAATTCACCGAAGTCGGTTATGTAGGTAAAGAAGTAGAATCTATCATCAAAGACTTGGTCGACATTTCGTTCAAAATGACTCGTGAGCAGCAAGCCAAAAAGCACCAACACCGTGCCGAAGAGGCGGCTGAAGAGCGTATTCTTGATGCACTATTACCACCTGCAAAAGACGCATGGGGTGAATCGCAGCCAAACGAAAATAACTCAACTCGCCAAGTTTTTCGTAAAAAACTGCGCGAAGGCCAGCTAGACGACAAAGAAATCGACATTGATATCGCTGAAGCCGCGCCTAATGTGGAGATCATGGCCCCTCCTGGCATGGAAGAAATGACCAATCAGTTGCAAGGCATGTTTCAAAACATGACTGGCGAGAAAAAGAAAAAGCGCAAGCTAAAAATCAAAGATGCATTTAAGCTACTAGTTGAAGAAGAAGCCGCTCGCATGGTCAACCCAGAGGAGCTTAAAGAGCAAGCTGTCTTCTCGGTTGAACAAAATGGTATCGTCTTTATCGACGAAATTGACAAGATCTGTAAACGTGGTGAAGCGCAAGGTCCTGATGTGAGCCGTGAAGGCGTGCAACGTGACCTACTGCCATTAATTGAAGGTTCTACCGTCAATACCAAGCATGGCATGGTTAAAACAGACCACATCTTGTTTATTGCCTCAGGCGCATTCCAAATGGCGAAACCTTCGGATCTCATCCCTGAGTTACAAGGTCGTTTGCCTATTCGTGTTGAACTTGAAGCATTAAGCGCGGGTGATTTCAAACGCATTCTCACAGAACCGCATGCATCTCTAAGTGAGCAACAAGAAGCCTTAATGAAAACCGAACAAGTTGATATTAGCTTCACCGATGATGCAATTACACGCCTTGCGGAAGCTGCATGGCAAGTAAATGAAAAAACAGAAAACATTGGTGCTCGTCGTCTTCACACCATCATGGAAAAACTGATGGAAGAGTTATCTTACGACGCGTCAGAAAAGGCAGGTGAAAGTTTTGTGATTGATGCAGCTTATGTAGAAAAGCACTTAGATGCATTAGTACAAGACGAGGACTTGTCTCGCTTTATCCTATAACACACATAAAGCGGAGCTGTGTGCTCCGCTTTATGCCAATCCGCTTAACTAAGTGGTCTATTTTGAGGCAAGAAAACCTTGTCGATAGCAAAGCAAAAATTTTGTGATTTAGTTGTTCTAAATAAGAAATTTTTAACCAGCTAGCGTCAGGTGTAATCCCCAAAAATGATTAAGTGTTATTGCGGATTGGTATTACTCTAGGCCAGTTATGTATATAGTCACCAAATTACACTACCATCGAAAGAGTAAAAAGCTGGATATCGTATTTGACGATGGTCTAGAGTGCTCATTAACCAGTGAGTTTTTGCGCACGCACTCACCCAGTGCACAAGTGCAAGGCCACGGTACGGGTATGAAGTTAGTGTTGAATAAACAGCATGTGGCAATTACTAAACTTGAGCCTGTCGGTCACTATGCTGTACGTTTGAGCTTTGATGATGGCCATAATAGTGGCTTATACAGCTGGCAATATCTCAGAACCTTATCTACTGATCATGACACTCTTTGGGAAAGCTATCAGCAACGCGTTCAAGAGCACAACGAAACCGAGCATACCGTTCCCATTAAGTTTGTACCTTAGTAACGCTTCCACCCGCGCCATAGTCTACTATGGCGTTATCGTGTCCATATAAGACTCAATAATAGAAAAAAACGCCCCTTGCGGATCACAAATGACGGCATAACGTCCAACATCAGGCACATCAGTTGGCGGCACACATACTTTTGCCCCTAAACCCGCGGCTTTCTTAGCCACTCTATCACAGTCCAGTACAGCAAAGTACATCATCCAATGGGGTGGCGTTTTTGACCCCCATGCCTCATTCATTTCAATCATTCCAGCCAATGCATGGTCGTCGTTACTGAAAATTACATAATCCACACCCAGTACATTCTGATGGATAGAATGCCAACCAAATAGGGCACTATAAAACGCCTCTTTAACATCTCGGTTGCGACAAGCCAGTTCATGCCAGTAGGGAGTATTCGCTTCAAACGCTCTGCGACTGCCAATATGCTGCTTTGCTTGCCAAAGCGTGAGCTGCGCACCACCTGGGTCGGCAATAATGGCCATGCTGCCCGCTTCTCCAATATCATACGGTCCACGAACCAGCGCCCCACCCAACGCCTGTGCTGTGGCAACTGACGCCTCAACATCTAATACAGCGACATAAGCTTGCCAAACACTTTGCTCTCGCGCTGCCTTCTTATTCTCACCCATTTCATACATGCCAGCGATAATGTCGCCTTGTTTGTTGAAGTTAGTATAAAAATCCCCATTGGCAGCACGCTCATCCTCAAACTCCCAACCGAATAATGCGCAATAGAATGGCTTGGCAATACGCCAATCTGCAGCCCGTAACTCCGCCCAGCAAAACTCATGGGTGTGTGCATAGGTTAATTTACTCATGTTTGTCCGCCTTTTAAGAGCACCTATATGGGTGATAGTAGAGATTATTGGAATATGCAATCTGAATACTTGATAGAGCAGAAAATTATAACTAGAGAACGCCGTTAAACTGGTTCTAACAGTGGCGAAAATAGAGAACAAAAAAACAGCAAGGTTATAAGGGCTACTATTGTAGCCCAAAACTAAACTTATAGTTTTACTGGTTGACCATACTTTGGCGAGCGTGGTCCATGCAATATGCCATTATACATATCTGCAGACAGTAATCGTTGAGTTGCTAATACCGATACATTGAACCCAGCATCTGTGGTTGTTTCAATTATCTGAGTCAAAGCAGCAGACACCAATGCACCCACAAGGCCACCCCCAGAGTTAGAGCGTTGTTCACTGCTCGCAGCTCGTGCACTGCCTTGCCATAGCAATGTACCTGTCTCTAAGTCGACCAACTTAGCATCCACTTGCACTACAGTATCACTAGAGATAACAACGTAGGATGTACCATATTCTTTAATATCTATGTATAAACCAGCATCAGCGCCGAAAATTTCGTGCAACTTCTGCGTAGGTACCGCATGGATATCTTGAGCAACTGTTAAACCATTGCTTTTAAATGTTTCATCTACTAAAGAAACAGGGAATACGTAATATCCTGATTCAGACAACGGCTTAACCACATTTGATAAAAGGCTATAAGGTGCAATCACTTCCGATGAATTATTAATAGGTGGAACCACTAGTACAGAACGTGGATCACTATTCTTATATTCAGTGTAATCATATGGTTTAGACTTCGATGCACAACCACTCAGTGTTATCGCGACAATAAACGCAAATAGAGTCTTAATATTATTCACCTTGCTCTCCTTTTGCATTTTTGATCAAAAAATCAATGTACTTTGCCGATTCAGGAAATAAGGTCTTCTCTTGTTCAAGGTAGCCAAACCCAGACTCCAAATTGCCTTGTTTTAGGTGTAGGTACCCAAGATGTGCAAGTATTCCAGGAGCAATTGGCATGCTGTTGTTCTCAGCCATCTGAACTGTCTCTTCAAGCTGATTAATTTGCTCGCCTACATCCGTTTCATCTGTTTTAAAATGTTGATATAGGTTCTGGTTATAGGAACCATGATAATAAAGTGGCTTAACTGTTTTACAACCCGCCAGAGTAGCAGCTGCAATTACTGCTAATATTGTAACTGTATTTTTCATCTTCATTCTCAATTATGGCTGCCAGTGACCTGAGTTAATACCATTGACCAAATTGTTAACTGCTTCTCTGATTGCTAAATCTAACACTTTACCATTGAGTGTTGAATCATAGCCTGAGGTACCACCAAAACCTATTACTTCACGGCTTGATAAGCTGTATTCACCAGCACCTTGTACTGAATACACAACTTCTGACGTAGTTACATCAACAATATTCAGATTGACTTTTGCATATGCAATTTGCGATTTTCCTTTGCCTAAAATACCAAACAGCTGCTTGTCACCTTGTTCTTTACGACCGAATTCACTTACATCGCCAGTGACAACAAAGTTTGCACCCGTAATTTCTTGTTGGGCACCAGAAAAACCCGCCTCTTGTGCTATTTCAGACATATTTGCTCTGTCTAATACAGTAAAGCGGTTACTTTGCTGAAGGTGAGTTATTAGAATTGTTTTTGCTTGAGAGCCCAACTTGTCGACACCCGAGCTAAAAATACCGTTTTGAAAGTTAGAACGGTTTTGTAACTTTCCAACAGATAGTTTGCTTTTGGGTCCTGAGTAAGCCATTTGATATGACTGCACCTTAGGTGCCTCAATTGCTCTAGACGATTCAGTAGCAGCACATCCAGATAATAACAACGCAGCTACTGTTGCACTCAATATTACAAGCTTATTTTTAAGCATACTTCTTCCTTTTAGTTAATTCCGCGGTTTTTGTACAAAAAACCGCGCCGAATGATAATGTATGATTATCAACGATAGAACTATTTTATTGCTTTATTTGCAAAAAATAGATTTCTTTAACCTTGTCAGGAGTATATAGCGAAACTTTCAATAAGTTGTATTACGAACATGCTGCGCCTAGATAATATGCATTTTTACGTTTACTTATACGCAAAAGTGGACTGTCCCTCGAACCAACTAATTAGGCCGCCACTTGCCACTATCAACACTCACAACCAAATTATCAACAGCTTCTCGAATAGCTAAATCAAGTATTTTGCCATTCAATGTTGAGTCGTAACTTGCTGTACTGCCAAACCCAATAACTTCACGTGTAGACAAACTGTATTCACCAGCACCTTGTACTGAGTAGACAACCTCCGAGGTGGTAACATCAATAACATTTAAGTTTACCTTTGCATAAGCAACTTGTGATTTGCCTTTTCCAAGAAGGCCAAACAATTGCCTGTCACCTTCTTGCTTTCGACCAAATTCAGATAAAGCTCCGGTCACCACATATTTGGCACCGGTAATATTTTGCTCTACGCCTGAAAAGTCAGCCTCTTGACTAATCTCGCTTAAATTAGTTCTTTCTAGAACGGAAAAACGATTACTTTGCTGTAAGTGAGTTAACAAAATAGTTTTTGCTTGTGAACCTAACCTATCTCCACTACTAAATATACCATTTTGGAAGCTAGACTGATTTTGAAACTTGCCCACTGATAACTTACTTTTCTCACCGCTATAGACAGAGTTGAACGCTTTGACCTTTTTGGTTTCAAGTGCTCTTGATGATTCTGTTGCCGAACAACCACTGAGCAGTAAAGATACCACTACACCTAAGATTAGTTTATTTTGATACATGGTTTCACCCTGATTAACGAGATCCAACTCACACATTTGTGAGCGATAAAACTGCCAAACTTCTTAGATTCAAGTATAAGTACGCCACTCAAATTATCTGTAAGTTCATGTAATCGTTTGTGAGAACCATCCACACATACTTACATAAATATTGAGTATCTGAGCGAAAATGAAATGGTAAACAGCCTAAAAGCGTGTACGTTAGGTGACGTTAGATTTAACCCACCAAAATGATTGAGTGTTCGTGCAAGTTGCTACAATCTCGGTTCTAATGGCTCACGTGATTGAAGCAAAAATAGTTACTTTGCATCAGGTGAGGTGAGCTGGTTTACCGACTGGCGAGAAACTCACCGCTAAAATAGATTCGCTTCAAGCGTTTGATGGCGCGCCGCTTATCCTACCTTGCCCCAAATTTCAGGCATTAAAAAAGGCCACCGAAGTGACCTTTTTTACAATGCTTATTGCATCACTATTGTTGATTACTCAACGATAGTTGCTACAACACCAGCACCAACTGTACGGCCACCTTCACGGATAGCGAAACGTAGACCTTCGTCCATCGCGATTGGTACGATTAGGTCAACAGTCATCTTGATGTTGTCACCTGGCATTACCATTTCTACGCCTTCTGGTAACTCAACGTTACCTGTTACGTCAGTTGTACGGAAGTAGAACTGTGGACGGTAGCCTTTGAAGAATGGCGTGTGACGACCACCTTCATCTTTAGAAAGTACGTATACTTCTGAAGTGAACTTCGTGTGAGGTGTGATTGAACCAGGCTTCGCTAGTACTTGACCACGCTCAACTTCGTCACGCTTAGTACCACGTAGAAGTGCACCAATGTTCTCACCCGCACGACCTTCGTCTAGAAGCTTACGGAACATCTCAACACCTGTACAAGTTGTCTTCGTTGTATCTTTGATACCTACGATTTCAACTTCGTCGTTCACGTTGATGATACCCGCTTCAACACGACCTGTTACTACTGTACCACGACCCTGGATTGAGAATACGTCTTCGATAGGCATGATGAATGGCTTATCGATGTCACGCTCTGGCTCTGGGATGTAAGTGTCTAGTGCTTCTGCAAGCTCAACAATTTTGTCTTCCCACTCTTTCTCGCCTTCTAACGCCTTAAGCGCAGAACCTTGGATTAGAGGTAGGTCATCACCTGGGAAGTCATACTCAGAAAGTAGTTCACGTACTTCCATCTCTACTAGCTCTAGAAGCTCTTCGTCGTCAACCATGTCACATTTGTTCATGAATACGATGATGTAAGGTACACCAACCTGACGAGAAAGTAGGATGTGCTCACGTGTTTGAGGCATAGGACCGTCAGTAGCAGCAACTACTAGGATCGCGCCGTCCATCTGTGCAGCACCAGTGATCATGTTTTTAACATAGTCAGCGTGTCCTGGACAGTCTACGTGTGCGTAGTGACGAGTTGGTGTATCGTACTCAACGTGTGAAGTTGAGATTGTGATACCACGCTCACGCTCTTCTGGAGCGTTATCGATTGATGCGAAGTCTTTTGCTTCACCACCGTATACTTTTGCAAGTACGTTAGTGATTGCTGCTGTTAGAGTTGTTTTACCGTGGTCAACGTGGCCGATTGTACCAACGTTTACGTGCGGTTTTACGCGTTCAAACTTTTCTTTTGCCATCTTAAAAAATTCCTATAAAGAAATTAAAGTCCAGCCCTTAGAGACCGGACCGAACTAAAATTACTTAACAGCGCGAGCTGCAATAATTGTATCGGCTACACTCTTTGCCGCTTCAGCGTACTTGGAAAATTCCATTGAGTACGATGCACGGCCCTGCGTAGCAGAACGAAGATCGGTTGCATAACCAAACATTTCTGAAAGCGGTACTTGTGCATTAACTTGCTTCAAGCCACCAAATGCTTCTTCCATGCCTTCGATTATGCCACGACGACGATTTAAATCACCTACTACATCACCCATGTTACCTTCAGGGGTGATAACTTCAACCTTCATGATTGGTTCTAAAATAATTGGCTTTGCTTCAAGCGCACCATTTTTAAAACCAATTGAACCTGCGATTTTAAATGCCATCTCGTTTGAGTCTACGTCATGGAACGAGCCATCAAACAATGTTGCTTTAACACCCAATAGCGGATAGCCGGCAAGGACACCTTGTCGCATCTGCTCTTGAATACCTTTATCAACCGCTGGAATATACTCTTTTGGAACCGCACCACCGACGATTTCATTTACGAACTCGTATGTAGGTGCTTCATCATCAGAAATATCCATCGGTTCAAGCTTAAGCCAAACATGACCATATTGACCACGACCACCAGATTGACGTACAAATTTACCCTCTGCTTTTACCGAGTTACGAATTGTCTCACGGTAAGCTACTTGAGGTTTACCAACGTTACATTCAACGCTGAATTCACGTTTCATACGATCAACAATGATGTCTAGGTGAAGCTCACCCATACCAGAGATAATCGTTTGACCTGATTCTTCATCCGTTTCTACACGGAATGATGGATCCTCTGCAGCTAGTTTACCTAGTGCAATACCCATTTTGTCTTGGTCGGCCACAGTTCTTGGCTCTACCGCAACCGAAATCACCGGCTCAGGAAATTCCATGCGCTCTAAAGTGATAACAGCTTCTTGTGAACATAATGTGTCACCGGTGGTGACATCTTTAAGACCAATTGCTGCAGCGATGTCGCCAGCGCGTACTTCTTTGATCTCTTCACGAGAATTTGCGTGCATTTGAACAATACGGCCCAAACGCTCTTTTTTGCTCTTAATCGGGTTGTATACCGCATCACCCTGCTTAACTGTACCAGAGTAAACACGGAAGAAAGTTAAAGTACCTACAAATGGGTCTGTGGCAATTTTAAATGCCAACGCCGAGAACGGCGCATTATCATCTGCAGGACGGGTAGCCTCAGAGTCATCCTCTAAGATACCTTGGATTTCTTTAACTTCAGTAGGTGACGGCATGTACTCAATAACCGCGTCAAGCACTGCTTGAACGCCTTTGTTTTTGAATGCACTACCACAGGTCATTGGCACAATTTCGTTGGCCAATGTCTGCTGACGAAGGGCTGATTTAATCTCAGCTTCGCTTAATTCGCCGCCTTCTAAATATTTATCCATTAGCTCTTCAGAAGCCTCAGCTGCACTCTCAACTAAGTGAGAGCGCCACTCTTCGGCTAAATCCTGAAGCTCTGCTGGGATCTCTTCATAATTAAACGTCATCCCCTGGTCATTATTATTCCAGTTGATGGCTTTCATTTTGATGAGATCAATAACACCTTTAAATTCGTCTTCAGCACCAATTGGTAGCTGAATAGGCACAGGTGTGGCGCCCAGGCGAGATTTCACCTGTTCCACAACAGCAAGGAAGTCTGCGCCAGTGCGATCCATTTTATTTACGAAGACCATTCGAGGTACTGCGTATTTGTTCGCCTGACGCCAAACTGTTTCTGTCTGTGGCTGTACACCTGATGAAGCACACAACACGACAACCGCACCATCGAGTACACGTAAAGAACGTTCTACTTCGATAGTAAAGTCAACGTGTCCTGGAGTATCAATGATATTGATACGATGGTCGTCAAATTGCGCGTCCATTCCTTTCCAGAAACACGTGGTTGCAGCAGACGTGATAGTGATACCACGCTCCTGCTCCTGCTCCATCCAGTCCATAGTTGCAGCACCATCGTGAACTTCACCGATCTTATGAGAAAGACCCGTGTAGAACAGAACACGTTCTGTCGTGGTGGTTTTACCTGCATCTACGTGAGCACAAATACCGATGTTACGATAGCGCTCAATAGGAGTTGTACGTGCCATATTATCCTCTTAAAGGGTGTTAGCAGATTACCAACGGTAGTGAGCGAATGCTTTGTTCGCTTCAGCCATACGGTGAACGTCTTCACGTTTCTTAACCGCAGTGCCTTTGTTTTCAGCAGCGTCAACGATTTCTTGAGCTAAACGTAAGCCCATAGATTTTTCGCCACGCTTACGTGCAGCTTCAACCAACCAACGCATACCTAATGCGTTGCGACGAACTGGACGTACTTCAACTGGTACTTGGTATGTAGAACCACCAACACGGCGAGATTTAACCTCTACCGCAGGGCGTACATTTTCAAGTGCAGATTCAAAGATTTCTAGGTGCGACTTGCCTGATTTCTCAGCAGCCACGTCTAACGCACCGTATACGATTTTTTCAGCAGTAGATTTCTTGCCGTCTAACATTACTACGTTAACGAATTTAGCAAGAAGTTCTGATCCGAACTTAGGATCTGGAAGAATTTTACGTTGACCTATTACGCGTCTTCTAGGCATTTTATATCTCCGGTATCTTCAGGTTCGCATTAAAAGCGAATCCCCAAAACAAATTATTTAAAAATTAAAACTTAAGTGCTTGGCCTTACTAACGGAGAACCATTAGCCCTTAGGGCGTTTTGCACCGTACTTAGAACGAGCCTGTCTACGGTCGTTTACGCCGGCACAGTCAAGTGCACCACGAACAGTGTGGAAACGTACACCTGGTAAGTCTTTAACACGACCACCACGGATTAGGATTACACTGTGCTCTTGTAAGTTGTGACCTTCACCACCAATGTATGAAGTTACTTCGAAACCGTTCGTTAAACGTACACGCGCTACTTTACGTAATGCAGAGTTTGGTTTCTTAGGTGTAGTTGTATATACGCGAGTACATACACCACGCTTTTGCGGACAAGCTTTAAGCGCAGCTGAGTTACTTTTTGTAACCTTGCTACGACGTGGCTTACGCACTAGCTGGTTAATAGTTGCCATTAAATAGCTCCTGATTAGTTAAAAATTACTACTGAAAAAATATAAAAATCGTCCCAAATCTTTCGCCACTTTCGTGGAACGAATAAATGGGTGGCCGAATTTTAATGAGCAAAGATTAACCTGTCAATAAAAACCGCGCTTTGAGTGGAAAATTTGCAGTATTTAATCGTGATTTTAGCTTTATTGGTAAAAATCGCTTCTAACAGGTTAAGTAGATTTGGAATTTGATACGTTCCGATTGTATTGCTTATGGATCATACTTAGAATAACATTTCTCGTAATTCGAAGCTATCAAACAAACGCAATTACCTCGGCCAATCATACCAACCCGCTTAACTAAGTGGTCTATTTTGAAGCAAGAAAACCTTGTCGATAGCAAGGCTAAAATTTCGTTATTTAGTTGTTCTAAATGAGAAATTTTTAACGCAGCTGTCGTCAGGTTTAATCCTTCAAAAGGATTAAGTGTTATTGCGGATTGGTATCAGTATAAAACACAGACAAAAAAGCAGCTCTTATGAGCTGCTTTTAGTTTTTTACTTACCAATGCGGTGACGATTTAATCGTTGCCGCCGAGTAAATCAGCGTTCAGTGCATCAGTTAATGCTTGAGTTGCCTCTTCAGCACTTACTGTTTGCTCTTCAACTGGCATTTCAGGCTGCTTACGACGGTTGATGCGATCTTGGTGATATGCAAAACCAGTACCCGCCGGAATTAGACGACCTACGATTACGTTTTCTTTCAGACCACGTAACTCATCGCTCTTACCATTTACAGCCGCTTCCGTAAGAACACGTGTTGTTTCTTGGAACGATGCAGCTGAGATAAACGACTCAGTCGCAAGTGATGCTTTAGTAATACCCATCAGCTGAATTTCAAACTTCGCTGGGATCTTACCTTGCTTTTCAAGCTCACGGTTAGAAATGTTAACACGTGCTACTTCTACCTGCTCACCTGCTAAGAACTCAGTGTCGCCCCCATCTAGGATGATACACTTACGTAGCATCTGACGGATGATAGTCTCAATGTGCTTATCGTTAATCTTTACACCCTGCAAACGATATACTTCTTGTACTTCGTTTACGATGTAGTTAGATACATCAGTCACACCTCGTAGACGCAAGATGTCATGTGGAGACTCAGGACCATCGGCAATCACTTCACCTTTAGATACCTGCTCACCTTCGAACACGTTAAGCTGACGCCATTTAGGGATCATCTCTTCGTATGCATCACCCTGATCTGGTGTGATAACTAAACGCTTCTTACCCTTGGTCTCTTTACCGAAGCTGATAGTACCTGTGATCTCAGCAAGAATTGCAGGATCTTTAGGCTTACGAGCTTCGAATAAGTCCGCAACGCGCGGTAGACCACCGGTGATGTCACGTGTTTTCGAACCTTCTTGAGGAATACGCGCAAGTACCGCACCAGGTAGTGCTTTCGCACCGTCGGTGATTTCAATCGTAGTAAACGAAGGAAGACGGATTTCTTGCAGACCACGCTCATCATTTTCAACGATTAGCTTAGGCTCTTTCGCATTTACCTTAGCAAGGTCTTTAACAACCACACGAGTCAAACCAGTTAATTCATCAGTTTGTGCTTCGGTGTTGCTATCATCGATGTCAGAGAAGGATACCTTAGACTCATGCTCGATGATGATTGGGTGACTATGCGGGTCCCAAGTAGCGACAATGTCGTTACCTTTAACGTCTGCACCGTCTTGAACTGTTAATACCGCACCGTAAGGTACTTTATAACGTTCTTTCTCACGACCATGTTCATCAATGATAGTGATTTCGGTTGAACGCGAGGTAATAACAATCTTGCCATCAGTATTTAATACATACTTAGCATTATGTAGTTTTAGACTACCGTTAGTCTTAACTTGTACGCTGTTCTCTGCTGATGCTCGTGATGCCGCACCACCGATGTGGAACGTACGCATCGTAAGCTGTGTACCCGGCTCACCGATTGATTGAGCAGCGATAACACCGACAGACTCACCCGCATTGATCAAGTGACCACGTGCTAGATCACGACCATAACACTTAGCACATACACCAAAGTCGTTATCACAGGTGATAACTGAGCGTACACGAACTTCGTCCACTGAGTGCTCTTCTAAAAGGTCACACAGTTTTTCGTCAAGCATGATGTTACGCTCAACCAGTACATCATTAGTACCAGGTATAACCACATCTTCAGCAACAACACGACCTAATACACGCTCGCGCAGCGGCTCAACAACATCACCACCTTCAATCAGCGGCTTCATTGTTAGACCGTCTAATGTGCCACAATCGTCATCATTGATAACTAAGTCTTGTGCCACGTCTACTAGACGACGAGTCAAGTAACCCGAGTTCGCTGTCTTAAGTGCCGTATCGGCAAGACCTTTACGCGCACCGTGGGTTGAGATGAAGTACTGTAGTACGTTTAGACCTTCACGGAAGTTCGCCGTGATAGGTGTTTCGATGATTGAACCATCTGGACGTGCCATTAGACCACGCATACCAGCTAGCTGACGGATCTGAGCGGCACTACCACGAGCACCCGAGTCGGCCATCATAAACACAGAGTTAAATGACGGTTGCTCTTCTTGTTCACCTTGCGCGTTGATAACAGTGTCTTTTGACAAGTTAGCCATCATCTCACGTGATAAGTTTTCGTTAACACGTGACCAGATATCGATAACTTTGTTGTATTTCTCACCCGCAGTTACAAGACCAGATTGGAACTGTTGGTTAATTTCGTTTACTTCTGCTTCGGCATTTTCAATGATTTCAGCTTTAATTGGCGGGATAACTAAGTCATCAATACCAATTGAAACACCAGACTTCATCGCATAATGGAAACCGGTATACATCACTTGGTCAGCAAATACCACCGTATCTTTTAGACCAAGACGACGGTAACACTCGTTTAATAGACCAGAAATTTGCTTCTTACCTAGTGCTTTATTGATAAGCTCAAACGGTAAGCCTTCAGGTAACACAAGTGATAAAATCGCACGACCAACTGTCGTGTCAATGATCTCTGTTACTTCTGAACGTTCTTTGGTTTCTTCGTCGATACGCGTTTCAGTAATACGCACTTTTACGCGAGCGTGCAGCTCAGCAGTACCTGTACGGTATGCTTTTTCTGCTTCTTTAGGATCTTTGAATACAATGCCTTCGCCTTTACCGTTAATACGGTCACGCGTCATGTAATACAGACCTAATACAACGTCCTGTGAAGGTACGATGATTGGCTCACCGTTTGCAGGCGATAGAATGTTGTTCGTAGACATCATTAATGCACGCGCTTCAAGCTGTGCTTCAATTGTCAACGGCACGTGTACCGCCATTTGGTCACCATCGAAGTCAGCGTTATACGCCGCACACACTAGTGGGTGCAGGTGAATCGCTTTACCTTCAATAAGTACTGGCTCAAATGCTTGGATACCAAGACGGTGAAGTGTTGGTGCACGGTTCAAAAGAACAGGGTGCTCACGGATCACTTCATCTAATACGTCCCAAACTTCTGGTACTTCGCGCTCAACCATCTTCTTCGCAGCTTTGATGGTTGTTGCCATGCCACGACGCTCTAGCTTGCCGTAGATGAATGGCTTGAATAGCTCAAGTGCCATCTTCTTAGGAAGACCACACTGGTGCAATTTAAGCGTAGGACCAACGGTGATAACAGAACGGCCTGAGTAGTCAACACGCTTACCAAGAAGGTTTTGACGGAAACGACCCTGCTTACCTTTGATCATGTCTGCAAGCGACTTAAGTGGACGCTTGTTAGAGCCTGTGATCGCACGACCGCGACGACCGTTATCAAGTAGCGCATCAACCGCTTCTTGTAACATACGCTTTTCGTTACGTACGATGATATCTGGTGCCGCTAGGTCTAAAAGACGCTTCAAACGGTTATTACGGTTGATAACACGACGGTATAAGTCGTTCAGATCAGACGTCGCAAAACGACCACCATCTAGTGGTACTAATGGACGCAAATCTGGTGGTAGAACCGGAAGCACACTCATGATCATCCACTCAGGGTTGTTACCTGATTGGTGGAAAGATTCCATCAGCTTAAGGCGCTTAGTGATTTTCTTACGCTTAGTCTCAGAGTTAATTGTTGGTAACTCTTCACGCATTTCTGCAATTAATTGACCAAGGTCTAGTTCGCGTAGCAAATCAAGTACAGCTTCTGCACCCATCTTCGCTTCGAACTCATCACCGTGCTCTTCTAGTGCATCTAGGTACTCTTCTTCACCTAGCAATTGACCACGTTCAAGCGTTGTCATACCAGGCTCAGTTACTACGAACGATTCGAAGTAAAGTACACGTTCGATATCACGTAACGTCATATCTAGCATTAAACCGATACGCGATGGTAATGATTTTAAGAACCAGATATGCGCAACTGGGCTCGCCAGTTCGATGTGACCCATACGGTCACGACGCACTTTAGTAAGCGTTACTTCAACGCCACATTTTTCACAGATCACACCACGGTGTTTTAAGCGCTTATATTTACCACATAAACACTCATAATCTTTCACTGGGCCGAAAATACGGGCACAGAATAAGCCGTCACGCTCAGGCTTGAAAGTACGGTAGTTGATTGTCTCAGGTTTCTTTACCTCACCGTAAGACCATGAACGCACCATGTCTGGTGAAGCAAGACCAATGCGAATTGCATCAAATTCTTCGGTCTTATTTTGTTGCTTCAGAAACTTAAGTAAGTCTTTCACCTTAGCTCTCCTGTCGGAGGTTAATCTTGAGGACAAGCGACGCTTGCCCCTTCATTCTTTCAGTCCGGCTACCCACTGGGAGGGTAACTGCCGCAGCTAAGTTGCCGCGGCGGTCGGATTAATTTTCTTCCAACTCGATGTTGATACCCAGTGAGCGGATTTCTTTGAGCAATACGTTGAATGACTCAGGCATACCCGGTTCCATCTTGTGGTTACCGTCAACGATGTTCTTATACATCTTAGTACGACCGTTTACGTCATCCGACTTAACTGTCAACATTTCCTGTAGTGTATAGGCAGCACCGTATGCTTCTAATGCCCATACCTCCATCTCACCGAAGCGCTGTCCACCGAACTGTGCTTTACCACCCAGCGGCTGCTGAGTAACTAAGCTGTAAGAACCTGTTGAACGTGCGTGCATCTTGTCATCAACCAAGTGGTTAAGTTTAAGCATGTACATGTAACCAACAGTTACTTGACGTTCAAATGCATCACCAGTACGGCCATCATAAAGGGTTACCTGACCGCTTGATGGATAACCACCTAGCTCAAGTAGCTCTTTAATTTCGCTTTCTTTAGCACCGTCAAACGCTGGTGTTGCAATAGGTAAACCACCTTTAAGGTTTTCAGCTAAGCGACGAATTTCATCATCAGAGAAACTTGCAATATCTACTTTCTGACGACAATCACCTACTTCGTAGGCCTTCTTGATGAATTCACGCAGCTCTGCAAGCTCACGTTGTTCTTTCATCATCTCTTCGATACGCTCACCGATACCACGTGCAGCAAGACCCATGTGAGTTTCTAGGATCTGACCGATGTTCATACGTGAAGGTACACCTAGTGGGTTCAATACGATGTCTACAGTACGACCTTTCTCATCGTATGGCATGTCTTCAACAGGCACGATAGTAGAGATTACACCCTTGTTACCGTGACGACCCGCCATCTTATCACCAGGTTGGATACGACGTTTAACCGCTAGGTAAACTTTAACAATCTTCAATACACCCGGTGCTAAGTCATCACCTTGAGTTATCTTGCGACGCTTGTTTTCAAACTTTTTGTCGTATTCAGCTTTAAGCTCGTCATACTGTGCAGCTAACTGCTCAAGCTCAGATTGCTGCTCTTCATCTGCAAGGCTTTGAGTAAGCAACTTATCAGTTGAAAGGCCTGCAATGCGGCTTTCGTCGAAACCAGCTTTAGCAAGTAAGTTACGTGCACGTGTTAACACACCGCCTTCAAGGATCTTGAACTCTTCGTTGAAGTCTTTCTTCGCTTCGCGAAGCTGCATGTCTTCAACTTCTAAGGCACGCTTGTCTTTTTCAACGCCATCACGTGTGAATACTTGAACATCAATAACAGTACCTGTTACAGAGTTTGGTACACGTAGCGAGCTGTCTTTAACATCTGATGCTTTTTCACCGAAGATAGCACGTAGTAGCTTTTCTTCAGGAGTAAGCTGCGTTTCACCTTTAGGCGTAACTTTACCTACTAGGATATCGCCGCCTTTTACTTCAGCACCAATGTATACAACACCTGATTCATCTAGCTTACCAAGCGCAGACTCACCTACGTTTGGAATGTCCGCTGTAATTTCTTCAGGACCTAACTTAGTATCACGTGCAATACACTGTAACTCTTGAATGTGGATAGTCGTTAGACGATCTTCTTCAACCACGCGCTCAGATAACAAGATCGAGTCTTCGAAGTTGTAACCATTCCAAGGCATGAATGCTACACGTAAGTTTTGACCAAGTGCTAAGTCACCTAAATCTGTAGATGGACCATCAGCAAGTACGTCACCACGTACAACCGGCTCACCAACCATACAAGTTGGCTTTTGGTTGATACAGGTGTTTTGGTTTGAACGTGTGTACTTAGTTAAGTTGTAAATATCGATGCCCGCTTCGCCTGGAACACGCTCATCTTCATTTACGTTAACAACAATACGGCTTGCATCAGCATACTTAACTACACCACCACGCTTAGCAACAATGGTTACACCAGAGTCTTTAGCAAGTGTTAGCTCAATACCAGTACCTACTAGCGGCTTATCTGCTTTTAACGTCGGAACTGCCTGACGTTGCATGTTCGATCCCATCAATGCACGGTTCGCATCATCGTGCTCTAGGAATGGAATAAGTGCCGCTGCCACAGAGATAACCTGCTGTGGAGATACATCCATATATTGAATGTCAGAACGACCCATAAATGTCGATTCACCTTTGTGACGACATGGGATCTGCTCATCAATAAATTCGTTATTTTCGTCTAAGTTTGTGTTTGCCTGTGCAATTACAAACTGACCTTCTTCGATTGCTGATAGGTAATCAACCTCGTCTGTTACAACACCGTCAGCAACTTTGCGATATGGCGTTTCTAAGAAGCCATAATCATTCGTACGCGCATAAGTTGATAGTGAGTTGATCAGACCGATGTTTGGACCTTCAGGCGTTTCGATTGGACATACGCGACCATAGTGCGTTACGTGTACGTCACGTACTTCGAAGCCTGCACGCTCACGTGTTAAACCACCCGGACCTAATGCAGAAATACGACGCTTGTGCGTCACTTCTGATAACGGGTTGTTTTGGTCCATAAACTGAGATAGCTGTGAAGAACCGAAGAACTCTTTAACTGCCGCTGAAATTGGCTTGGCGTTGATTAAGTCTTGTGGCATTACTGCATCAAGATCGCCTAAGCTCAAGCGTTCACGAACAGCACGCTCAACACGTACAAGACCTACGCGAAATTGGTTTTCAGCCATCTCGCCTACTGAACGAATACGACGGTTGCCTAAGTGGTCGATATCGTCCACTTCGCCTTTACCGTTACGGATATCGATCAATACACGCATTACAGAAACAATATCTTCTTTGCTCAGCGTACCTGGGCCTGTATCCGTATCATAGCCAACACGGCTGTTGAACTTCATACGACCAACTGTTGACAAATCATAACGCTCTTCAGAGAAGAACAAGTTGTCAAATAGTGCTTCTGCAGCTTCTTTTGTTGGCGGCTCACCAGGGCGCATCATGCGGTAAATTTCTACCAATGCTTCTAAGCGGTTGCTTGTTGAGTCGATACGCACGGTATCTGACATGTACGCACCACTGTCAACGTCATTGATGTAAAGCGTTGCAATTTTCGTATGGCCCGCTTTAACAAGCTCAGCCATTAGCTCTAGCGACAGTTCATCGTTCGCGTTCGCGATCACTTCGCCAGTTGACTCATCAATGTAGTTTTTAGCAACAACACGACCAATGATATATTCGTGTGGTACTTCTAATTGTTTAATTTCTTTCTTTTCTAGTGTTTTGATGTGGCGCGCAGTAATACGACGACCAGATTCAATCACTACTTCACCGTCAGCATCTTTAATATCGAAAGCAGCTGTTTCACCACGTAGACGTGAAGGTACAAGCTCCATCATCACTTTACCGTCAGTTACTTCGAAGGTTGTGGTTTCGAAGAACAACGCAAGAATTTCTTCAGTTGAGAACTCTAGCGCACGTAAAATAATTGATGCAGGCAGTTTACGACGGCGGTCTATACGAACGTAAAGATTATCTTTAACGTCAAATTCAAAGTCTAACCATGAACCACGGTAAGGAATAACACGAGCGTTATAAAGCACTTTACCAGAAGAGTGCGACTTACCACGGTCGTTATCAAAGAATACACCAGGTGAACGGTGTAGCTGAGAAACGATAACACGCTCTGTCCCGTTGATAACAAAAGTACCGGTATCAGTCATGAGCGGGATTTCGCCCATATAAACTTCTTGCTCTTTAATGTCTTTAACTGTGCCTGGTGCGTCTTTATCCATTAACACAAGACGTAATTTAACGCGAAGTGGAGCAGAATAAGTCACGCCGCGAATTTGACATTCTTTTACATCGAATACTGGCTCACCAATACGATAACTTACGTATTGTAGCTCAGAATTACCCGAGTAGCTTTTGATCGGAAACACAGAACGGAAAGCAGCTTCCAAACCGTGGTCGCCATCAGCGTCCGGATTCAAGAACTTTTTGAACGATTCTAACTGCGTCGACAGTAAGAAAGGTATGTCCAAAACTTGTGGACGTTTACCAAAATCCTTACGGATACGTTTCTTTTCAGAATAAGAGTAAGCCATGGGGTTCCTCAGCTTGCTGATCTTTGACCCAACCTGTTCTTGTAAGAACAGACTTAACTGGCATTCAAGCCATGATAACAACATCTAATTGTTGTACTAAATGTCATTGATATTATCAAAAAACAGCTAAGCCATTGAAAATACCAGTGAAATTTAGAGTTTTATTGCGCGATAGAAAGGCATCTCGCTATAGCGCAAAAGGGCCGGTGATTAAATAATCACCAGCCCTTGCCTGATTGCTCAGGCAGCGAACCTAGCGTTAGCTAGATTACTTGATCTCAACTTCAGCACCAGCTTCTTCAAGATCTTTCTTAAGTGCTTCAGCTTCTTCCTTAGATACACCTTCTTTGATAGGTGCAGGAGCAGACTCAACAAGAGCCTTAGCTTCTTTAAGGCCTAGGCCTGTCGCGCCACGTACCGCTTTGATTGCAGCAACTTTGTTACCGCCAGCAGCAGCTAGGATTACGTCGAACTCAGTCTTTTCTTCAGCAGCTTCAGCAGGACCCGCAGCAACAACAGCAGCAGCTGCAGTTACACCGAACTTTTCTTCCATTGCTTCTACTAGTTCAACAACTTCCATTACTGACATTTCAGCAATAGCGTCAAGGATTTGGTCTTTAGTTACAGACATTTCAAATTTCCTAATTATTTACGAACCCATGTGGTTCAAAAAATTTATTAAAGAAAGGAGCGGGGCTTAAATTAAGCAGCTTGCTCAGCTTTCTGTACACGTACCGCTTCAATTGTTTTACACAATTTGCCAGCAGACGCTTCTTTCATAGCGCTCATTAAGCGTGCAACAGCTTCGTCGTATGTAGGTAGCTTAGCAAGCATGTCTACATCTACAACTTTACCTTCGAATGCAGCAGTTTTAAGCTCGAATGCTTCGTTCTTTTTCGCGAAATCTGAGAAGATACGCGCAGCAGCACCAGGGTGCTCTGAAGAGAAAGCGATAAGGCTTGGACCAACTAATGATTCGTTTAGGCATTCGTACTCAGTGCCTTCAACAGCACGTTTAGCTAGCGTGTTACGGACAACTTTCATCCATACACCAGCTTCACGAGCTTCTTTACGAAGAGCAGTGATAGCACCTACTGTTACACCACGAGAATCAGCAACAACGGCTGAAAGAGCACCTTTGGCAGCTTCGTTGACTTCAGCAACAATTGCTTTTTTGTCTTGAAGGTTTAAAGCCATGGGTGTTACTCCTGGTTTATAGAAAAACAAATATGTTTTTCAGTTCTACTCTACCCTGCTAAAAACTTAGCAGAGATGCTTTTTACGGCGAGAGCCAGAAGATTAGGAAAATCTAGCTGGGATTCACACCGTCTACGTAGGACGATTAAGGTTTAAAAAACCACCTACGGTCTTGGACGGAAGCGTAATTTATCGCTTTACTTAAAAAGTGTTGCGAAATTATACGCTTCAACCCGAATTCTTGCTTTGTTGAAATTTTCGATACGAAATAATCAACAAAATGGCGCAAAATTATAGTTCAAAAATTACGCCATGTAAATGCTAATCTCTAATTAATTATACTTGCGTATTTAGAGTAGCTTGGTCAACAGCAACACCTGCGCCCATAGTTGTTGAGATGCTTACTTTCTTCAAGTAAGTACCTTTTGCTTGAGAAGGCTTAGCTTTCTTAAGCGCAACAAGAAGAGACTCAAGGTTTTGTTGCAACTGCTCAGCAGTGAAGTCCACTTTACCGATAGTAGTGTGGATGATACCGTTCTTATCATTACGGTAACGAACCTGACCAGCTTTAGCATTTTTAACTGCTTCTGCAACGTTAGGTGTCACAGTACCAGTTTTAGGGTTTGGCATAAGACCACGTGGACCTAGGATTTGACCTAGTTGACCAACAACGCGCATTGCATCTGGAGAAGCAACAACAACGTCAAAGTTCATTTCGCCTTTTTTCACTAGTTCAGCAAGGTCTTCCATACCAACTAAATCAGCACCAGCTTCTTTAGCAGCATCAGCGTTAGCACCTTGAGTGAATACAGCTACGCGAACGTCACGACCAGTACCGTGTGGTAGTACAGTTGCACCACGTACGTTTTGGTCTGATTTACGTGCATCGATACCAAGGTTAACAGCAACGTCAACACTTTCAACGAACTTAGCTGTTGCTAATTCTTTAAGCAATGCAACTGCTTCATTGATTTCGTAATCTTTAGTAACATCCACTTTTTCGCGGATAGTACGCATACGTTTAGTAAGTTTAGCCATTTCTATTAACCCTCTACGTTCAAGCCCATTGCACGTGCAGAACCTGCAATCGTGCGAACCGCAGCTTCTAAATCAGCTGCTGTTAAATCTGGACGTTTAGTCTCAACGATCTCTTCAAGTTGAGCACGTGTAACAGTACCCACTTTCTCAGTGTTAGGACGGCCAGAACCAGACTTGATACCTGCAGCCTTCTTAAGAAGGTAAGATGCAGGAGGTGTCTTCATGTCGAACGTGAAAGAACGATCATTGTATACAGAAATAACAACAGGAACTGGTGCACCTTTCTCGATAGACTCTGTACGTGCGTTGAACGCTTTACAGAATTCCATGATGTTTACACCGTGTTGACCTAGTGCAGGACCTACTGGAGGACTAGGGTTAGCCATACCAGCAGCAACTTGTAGCTTGATTAGAGCTTCAACTTTTTTAGCCATGATAATACCTCATTAGGTGGGTCTTAGCCTTGTGCGCGCGAGGACGCGTACTCAAACGGCTTCCCAATTAATAAAAAACTTTTTGCTTTTACAAAGACTTTAAGTCTTCGTGTACAAAAAGGCCGCTGATTATAAGTTAACCAGCGGCCTTTTTCAATAGCTCTCGCTTGAAAGAATTATTTATCTTTCTCAACTTGACCAAATTCTAGGTCAACCGGCGTAGAACGACCGAAGATCAGTACCGATACTTTTAAACGGCTCTTTTCGTAATCGACTTCTTCAACCACACCACTGAAGTCAGCGAATGGGCCATCAGTAACACGAACCACTTCGCCCACTTCAAATAAAGTCGCAGGTTTAGGTGCTTCGGCGTTTTCTTGTAGGCGGTTAAGAATACGGTCAGCTTCTTTTTTGCTAATCGGTGCTGGGCGGTCAGAAGTACCACCAATAAAGCCCATAACACGCGGCGTGCTGTTCACTAAGTGCCAGCTCGCATCATTCATATCCATCTCAACCAGTACATAACCTGGGAAGAATTTACGCTCAGATTTACGCTTTTGACCCGCTCTCATTTCAACTACTTCTTCAGTAGGGACCAGAACTTCACCAAAGCTATCTTCTAAGCCTTCAATCTTAATGTGCTCAATGATGGTTTGAGCTACGCGCTTTTCAAAACCCGAAAACGCCTGAATTACGTACCAGCGTAATTTCTTTTCTTTGTTCTCATCCGACATGGGATCAGATCTCCAATCCAGTTAAAAAGCCAACAACTCTGAATAAAATGCCGTCGAGACCCCAAAGGATCAACGCCATTACTACTGTCGCAGCCATTACGATAAATGTAGTGTGAGTTGTTTCTTGACGCGTAGGCCAAACAACTTTACGTACTTCAATGCGAGACTCTTTTGCAAAGGCAATAAAAGTACGCCCTTTCTCAGTGGTAGCTGCTACACCTAGTGCAGCGGCTATCGCAACAACCACACCGATGGCTCTTACCAACACAGACATATCTGCATAAAGATAGTTGCCAACTACTGCGCCCGTAAGTAGCGTGATTGCAATTAGCCATTTTACCATGTCTAAAGAGGTAGACTGGTTTTCTACATTAGTGCTCATAATTTATTTTACCTTAAATACAGACACAACAACCCTGCATATAACAGGGTTAATCCATTAAATCCAAATTTATAAATAAGCGCTCAACGTTGAAAACACATTATTTTAGATTTGGACTCTACTGTATGAATTGGCAGGGGCGGCAGGACTCGAACCCGCAACCATCGGTTTTGGAGACCGCTGTTCTACCAATTGGAACTACGCCCCTGCAAAGTGGATGCCCATTATACTGACGAACAATTTGAAAACAAGAGTAAAAGATGTGCAAACACAAAAATCATCAAAACTCTCCGCTGTCATTGATAGGATGGGTCCAAAAATATGCGTTTCAAATGTCTAATCTAAGTAAATCTGGGTTATAAAAATCTGTTAATAACCAAATTTGTTCAAAAGCATGATCACTTGGGCAATCGAGTCGGCCAACAATGGCGGTAAAATCTTCATGATGCCACAAAGTACTGGCGTTTCGGATCAGCAGCCAAGTTCGCTTTGAATGATATCGTTTGAGTGCCTTTTGTTTTAACAAGCGCTCTAAGGCAAATTGCAAACGCCTTTCTGTTGGCGCTTGCGCCATTGCTGCAAGCTCTCTTTGGGTTTGTAACGATAAGGGTCTACCTAACACCGCCATCGCTTCTTTTTCACTGCCGTATAGGTGGGCAACTTCTATATCCAGTCGCTCTTCCCCTTGGTAGCAACTAATATCGGGCATATTGGGTTCATTGTGCCAAATATGCCGCATAGGAACACCGTAGTGTTGCTCATAGCAACGTAAAAATAACTTTGCAGCTTGGTGCTCCAAATGTAACTTTTCTAAATCACTTTCGCGCAGCGGTGATTGTTTCATGTATATCCGTTAGCAAACTTGAGGCACCAAAGCGAAAATGCTCCGCAGTGAGCCAATCAGAACCCATTATTTGCTCTGTCAGCCTTAAGTAATCACCAGCTTGAGCAACCGTTTTAACGCCACCGGCAGCCTTGAAGCTAACCGCTTTTTCAGAGCGTTTAATACAGTTAAGTATAGTCTTAGTTGCATCAAGTGTGGCATTTATAGGCACTTTTCCCGTGCTGGTTTTTATAAAATCCGCCCCAGCCAGAATTGCAACGTCACAAGCTTGCGTGATGAGTGCTTCAGTCTCAAGTACACCACTTTCGATGATCACTTTTAACTTAGCTTTGCCTTTACACAAGGCTTTGCTTGAATTGACATATTGCCAAGGAGTATCAGGGTCTCCGGCAATCAACTGCTGATAAGGTAGCACCAAATCAATTTCGTCAGCACCCGCATCGAGTGCTAGTTCCGTCTGGGCTAGCACCGTCTTCAAAGGCTGCTTCCCATCAGCAAAATTGGTCACGGTAGCCACTCTGACGTGCTCTAAACGGCGTTCAGCCAACAGATGCTTTGCCAAAGCAATAAACTTGGGAAACACACAAACCGCCGCTGGAACACCCAATGTAGGGTCTATACTATTAATCAGTGACGCGATGGCCTGCTCATCATCGTTTTCATTTAACGATGTCAAATCCATTAAGCTTAATGCCAACTTAGCATCTTCGTACAATGCCATAATTTTATTCTCATTTGGTCAATCTCATGGTTAGTTAAAAGCATAAGGCCAAATCCCCACAGGACATATGTCCGCAAAGCTGTTTGACAAATAAATGTTATGCTGAATAACTCATAACCAAACACTATAAGCAGGATATAAAACAAACTTTTGTGGCGCAATGCACTGTAAATAAAGCCTTAAGCCATTTTGAAAGTCAATATATAACTTTTGGTTATATAAACTAGGTTTTAATTATTTTTTACTCTGCTTGTACCACTATATTCTGCTTCCCTGTTCACCACTTTGAGTGCATCGTGGTCACGTAAACATAGTGTTTTGGAGCTAACCGTGCAGTATTTACCCATTTTCACCAAACTAGACAATAAACCGGTTCTCATCGTCGGTGGCGGTGATGTTGCGCTTAGGAAATGCCGTGCATTTATTAAAGCGCGCGCCCACATTACCCTTGTCGCTCCACAATTTTGTGACGAATTGAAAGCACATGCAAATAGTGGTGAAGTGGTTTTAGTAACTGACTTTTTCACAGCAAAGCACCTTGAGGGGAAAATGCTTGTCATTGCAGCAACTGACAACGATGAAGTAAATAACCTGGTCTTTGAGCTGGCCAATGCACAAAACATTTTTGTTAACGTGGTTGATGACCAACCAAAGTGCACGTTTATTTTTCCCTCTATCGTTGATAGAGATCCAATCACCATTGCCATTTCCAGTGCTGGCACCGCTCCCGTGCTTGCAAGACGTTTGCGCGAAAAACTTGAGACCTTGATCCCACAGCATATTGGTCCACTCGCCAAGTTAGTGGGCAGCTTTAGGGAGCATGTTAAAGCGCGCTTTAAGCATTTTGCAGACAGAAGACAGTTTTGGGAAAGCGTGTTCGATTCGAGTGTGGTGAGTAAAGTGCAAGCAGGTGACACACCAGGTGCAACGCAACAATTACACGACATGCTTGAGGCCAAGCCAGAACCTGAAGGCGAAGTTTATATTGTTGGTGCTGGTCCGGGCGATCCCGAATTATTAACCTTAAAGGCATTACAGTTAATGCAACAAGCCGATGTGGTGGTTTATGATTATCTTGTTTCAGATGAAATAATGGACTTAGTGCGCCGAGACGCAGATTTAGTCTGTGTTGGTAAACGTCTGGGGAATCATAGTGTAAAACAAGAAGATACCAATCAAATGCTGGTCGATTTCGCAAAACAGGGTAAAAAAGTGTGCCGCATCAAAGGTGGCGACCCATTTATTTATGGCCGTGGCGGAGAAGAAGTACAAGTGCTTGCAGCAAATCAGGTACGCTATCAAATTGTGCCAGGTATCACCGCCGCTGCTGGCTGTAGCGCCTATGCTGGGATCCCGCTCACTCATCGAGATCATGCTCAAGCAATCCAGTTTGTTACAGGGCACTGTAAAAAAGATGGCCAAGAGCTTGACTGGCCTGCTTTAGCTAAACCAAATCAAACTTTGGCCATTTATATGGGCGTGATAAAATCGCCACATATTCAAGCACAATTGCTGAAGTATGGCCGCGCAGGTTCAACCCCGGTCGCTATCATCGAAAACGGTACCCGTAAAGAACAACGGGTAGTTAGAACGCAGCTGAGTCAATTAGCAGAGCAAATAGAAGCACATAAAATTGTCTCCCCCGCGTTACTCATTATTGGCGAAGTTGCTGCGCTCCATGAGCAACTGGCCTGGTTCGGACAAACAGCTCAAACCAGTAGCTTTGCCCAGCCAATTACTGATGTGGCATAAACAAATTATTTAATTTTAATATTTAATGTAGGACGACTACCATGGCTTTGACACACCTTCAGCAGCTTGAAGCTGAGAGTATAAAGATAATTCGCGAAGTCGCCGCTGAGTTCGAGAACCCAGTTATGCTTTACTCTATCGGTAAAGATTCCTCGGTACTTTTGCACCTAGCTCGTAAAGCGTTTTATCCCGCTAAAATTCCATTTCCATTGTTGCATGTAGACACTGACTGGAAATTTCGCGAAATGATTGAGTTTCGAGACCGCCTAGCAAAAGAGTATGGCTTTGAGCTATTAGTACACAAAAATCCAGAAGGCATAGCAATGGGTGTGGGGCCATTTACGCATGGCTCAGCAAAACACACTGATATCATGAAAACCCAAGCACTAAAACAGGCGCTAGATAAGTATGGTTTTGATGCCGCTTTTGGAGGAGCTCGTCGTGATGAAGAGAAGTCTCGAGCAAAAGAGCGAGTTTATTCATTCCGTGACAAACATCATCGTTGGGATCCTAAAAACCAACGTCCAGAACTGTGGAATACGTATAACAGCCAAGTTAATCCGGGTGAGAGCATCCGTGTATTTCCTTTATCAAACTGGACTGAACTAGACATTTGGCAATATATCTATCAAGAGAATATTGAAATGGTACCGCTATATTTGGCTAAAGAGCGTCCTGTTGTTGAGCGTGATGGTACCTTGATCATGGTAGATGATGAACGTATGCCACTAGAAGAAGGCGAAGTACCGCAAATGAAATCGGTACGTTTTCGTACCTTAGGCTGCTATCCACTTACAGGGGCGGTTGAGTCAACGGCCAGTACATTAACAGAAATTATTGAAGAAATGCTGCTATCAACATCGTCTGAGCGCGAAGGTCGAGTCATTGACCACGACTCATCAGGTTCGATGGAGAAGAAAAAACGTGAGGGGTACTTCTAATGTCGACAGCCAATGAAGTTAGAGAGTTAGGAATTGACGCATATCTTGCTCGTCAGCAAGATAAAAGCTTATTACGCATGATGACTTGCGGCAGCGTAGATGACGGTAAGTCGACCCTGATCGGCCGATTACTACACGATAGTCATCAAATCTATGAAGACCAACTAGCAGCACTTCATAAAGACAATGAAAAGGTCGGTAACGCAGGCGAAGAGCTTGATCTTGCCCTGTTAGTGGATGGATTACAGGCTGAGCGTGAACAAGGGATCACGATTGACGTTGCTTACCGTTATTTCTCTACGGCAAAACGCAAATTTATTATTGCCGATACCCCTGGGCACGAACAGTATACCCGCAATATGGTGACCGGTGCTTCAACCAGTGATCTGGCTATTATTCTTGTCGATGCTCGTTTCGGTGTGCAGGTGCAAACCAAACGCCACAGCTTCATTTGTGATTCATTGGGTATAAAACAGTTTGTTGTTGCCATTAACAAGATGGATATCTGCGACTTTGATGAAGCTGTTTTCAATCGGATCAAAACGCAATATTTAGAATTCGCGAAGCAATTAAATGTAACGGACATTAAATTTGTACCGATGTCTGCGCTTAAAGGTGATAACGTGGTCATGCGTTCAGAGCACACACCTTACTACACCGACAAACCACTGCTTGAGTTATTAGAAGACTCACCTGCAGCGGCGGCCAATACTGAGTTTGAAGCTCGCTTCCCGGTGCAGTATGTGGTGCGTCCTAACCTTGATTTTAGAGGCTTTCAAGGCACATTGACCTCAGGAACGTTACAAGTTGGTCAGGCTGTAAAAGTATTACCATCAGGAAAAAGCTCTAGCATCAAAGAGCTGGTAACCTTTGATGGCAATTTAGAACAAGCTGAAACAGGTCAAGCATTTACCATTACATTAAACGACGAGATTGATGTAAGTCGCGGAGATGTCATTGTAACAGCTGATTCAACGGCCGAGGTGACTAATCTTATTCAAGCGAAACTTGTTTGGATGCACGAAGCACCTCTGGTGTTAGGTAAGAGCTATAACTTTAAGCTAGGCAGCAAAAATACCTCTGCCATCGTCAAGCGCATCGATCATACAATTGATGTCAATACACTTGAGCACGGCCAAGCAGATTCACTGCAACTAAATGAAATTGCTGTCGTTACGCTCGAACTAACAGAAACGATTGTAGCCGATATCTATCGCAATAATCGCGAAACTGGTGCATTCATTCTGATTGATAGGCTGAGCAACCTAACGGTGGGTGCCGGTATGGTTGAGGCTTTATTGGCAGCACAAGAAGCATCACAGTCTCAATTTAGTGAGTTTGAAATTGAACTTAATGCATTGGTACGCAAGCACTTCCCACATTGGCAAGCGCTGGATATCAGTCAACTTAAGTAAACAAGTAACGCCTGTTATTAGGAGCGTCTTTAGATGTATGAACAAATCGTTTTAACAGGCATTATGTTAGCGTTAGTCGGCTGCCTTTTTGGCACCCGACTCAAACCAGCGTGGTTATTTGTCGGCGCGATAAGCGTAAGCTACCTAGCAGGTTTAATCGACCTTGAAGGGATGTTAGTTAATTACGCTAACCCCTCACTGATCACGCTTGTACTGCTTATATTGGTGTCAATTGCCATTGAAAAGACCACACTGATCCAAGCTTTAGCACACTCTCTTGCGAAAGGGAGCTTGTCACGTTCGGTCATGAAACTGGGGCTATCGACCGCCTTTTTGTCATCTTTTACCAATAATACTGCCGTCGTGGCATCGCTCATATCGGCCATTAAAGAAAGCCCAACGCATTCGCCCTCTAAGCTCTTACTTCCTTTGTCCTATACTGCTATTTTAGGGGGGACACTAACTCTTATCGGCACTTCCACCAATTTAATCGTCAATGGCTTTGCAATTGATGCAGGTATGGCGCCACTGGGCTTTTTTGATTTTACCCTCATTGGCTTGGGCGCTCTTTTTGTTGGCCTGATCACCATTATGATATTGCTGAAGTACCTACCCGATCATGGCACTGATGACAAAGAAGTGGTGCCTTTTTATTTAGAAGGCAAAGTGCAAGCAGGCTCCAAACTGATTGGTCGCACCGTCGAGGAAAACGGTCTTCGTGACTTAAAAGATTTATTTCTCGCCGAGATCATTCATGGCGATCGCCGTATTTGCGCGGTCACCCCACAGCAAGTGATCCAAAAAGGTGATGTTTTATTGTTCGTGGGTGATATCAAATCGGTGCCTTTATTATCACGCTTTGACGGCCTTAAAATCGTTCATGATAAGCATGAAAAAGATGTCGAACATTTGGTAGAAGTGGTCATGAGCCAGTCTTCTAAATACATTGGTAAAACGGTAAAAGAAGTGCGCTTTCGCGAGCAATTTCATGCTGCTGTTATTGCTATCCGCCGTGGCCACGACCGCTTACAAGGCGGACTTGGGCAGGTACGACTACAAGCTGGTGACTCATTAATACTCGCTCCTGGCAGCCAGTTTTATGAGCTTCCTGATTTAAAGCGTGAATTTGTTTATATTTCAGGCTTAGATCTGCAAACACACTTAAAACCTAAACAATCAAACTTTGTATTAGCAGCTTTTGGCAGTGTATTAGCATTAAGTATTTTTGACGTTGTGCCACTGGTGAAAGGCCTAATGGTGTTACTGCTTTGCTTATTTTTAATGGGCACAATTAAGGTCAGTGAGCTAAAGCGTCGCTTTCCTATCGAACTGCTTGCCATCGTAGGCAGTGCTATAGGACTGGCTAAGCTCATGATCAATACCGGGCTGGCTGGACAAATTTCCGACGCCTTATTTTATGTGCTGGGTGATTTTGGACCTTACGGCGCTTTCATCGCTATTTTTGTGATGACAGTTGTATTTACAGAGCTCATTACAAACAACGCCGCTGCCGCATTGTCTTTCCCTGTTGCGTACGCGCTAGCGATTGGCTTTGATGTCAGCCCATTACCTTTTGTAATGGCGGTAGCATTTGGTGCATCTGCGAGCTTTATTTCCCCGTTTGGCTACCAAACTAATTTAATGGTTTATAGTGCAGGAAACTATCGCATTAAAGATTACGTGACGATGGGACTACCCTTATCGATCATTTATTCAATCACCGTTTTAACCTTAATCCCTTTGGTTTTCCCTTTTTAATAGGCAAGTAATATGGACGAGAATATAGTTTGGCATAACTATGCCGTTGACAAAGTACAGCGTAGCGAGCAAAAGCGCCATAAGCCTTGCGTATTGTGGTTTACTGGCTACTCAGGCTCTGGTAAAAGCACGGTTGCAGGTGCACTTGAAAGTGCCTTACATCAACAAGGCGTTCATACATATTTACTCGATGGTGATAATGTTCGCCACGGTCTGTGTAAAGACTTAGGATTTAGTGACGAAGACCGAGTTGAAAATATTCGCCGCGTGGGTGAACTCAGCAAGCTCATGGCTGATGCTGGTTTGGTCGTCTTAACCGCCTTTATTTCACCGTTTCAAGCAGAACGTGATATGGTACGTTCGCTGTTAGACGACGGCGAGTTTATTGAGGTATTTTTAGATACGCCATTAGATGTATGTGAACAACGCGACCCTAAAGGCTTATATAAAAAAGCCAGAGCAGGTGAAATCAAGCACTTCACGGGCATTGATTCAGACTATCAAGTACCCGTTAATCCAGAAGTAATTCTTGATACCAGTAAAAACTCGTTATCTGACTCTGTGGAGCAATTAGTCGCCTACCTAAAAACTAGAAACATCATAGGATAAGTTATGAACCAGACCGATCTGTTGGAAGAGATCTTGTTACTAGCGCGTAAAGCGGGTGACGCCATCATGCCAATTTATGCCAAAGATTTTAATATCGAGTACAAAGCTGATCAAAGCCCAGTAACCGATGCCGACTTAGCGGCCCATAAAGTGATAGTCAAAGGTTTAAAAGCGCTTACCCCTGATTTGCCCATTTTGAGTGAAGAGAGCGCAAATATAGACTGGCCAACAAGACAGACTTGGCAGGAATACTGGCTGGTCGACCCCATTGATGGCACCAAAGAGTTTATTAAGAAAAATGGTGAGTTTACAGTGAACATAGCGCTTATTAAAAATGGCAAGCCTATTTTAGGTGTAGTTCACGCCCCTGCACTCAACGAGAGTTACTTGGCTGCCGAGGCCATTGGCGCATTTAAAGAGTGCGGTGAGGCACGGATTGAGCTTAAGGTGACTGAAAAAGCCAATAAAGGCACAATCAATGTTGTTGGCTCTCGTTCTCATCCGTCCCCCGATTTAGCCGCCTACCTGGAACAATTTGATGATGTTGAGATGGTACCTAAAGGTAGTTCACTGAAGTTATGCTTGGTTGCCGAAGGGCAAGCGGATATATACCCAAGATTAGGCCCTACCAGTGAATGGGATACCGGTGCAGGTCATGCCATTGCTGCTATTGCCGGCGCTAAAGTAACTCAAGTTGACGGTAGTCCATTACTGTATAATCAAAAAGAAAGCTACTTAAATCCCTACTTTATCGTTTCTCGATTAGCAGATTAACTAAAGCCTAAATTTAACCCGCAATACAGCGGGTTAAATTTATACATTCCAGCTTTTTAAATACCATATAAAGTACGCATCGCTTGATGATCAATGCCAAACTGACGCTCAAACCAGCTGTTAACATAGTTGTTGCTTGGCTCAACTTTGGCGCATCTTAGAACATTTTCCGCATTCAGATCCGCTCGCTGTACCTGACAATACTGTTGCTGCCATAGCTGGGTTAACGACTGTTCAAAATCCTGAGTTAAGTACGATAAATATGAAGAAAACAGCGCTTTTTGATCTAGAAATACGGCTGCCTTAGGTTGCAAATCAGCCTCGGCGAAATTAGCGCTATGACTTGTTGTTTGGTTGCTTTTACTATCCATGTGTTGGTTAGATAGCAACATGCCCGCAAGCTTCCCTCGATAACTTAATCGCGCAGAGTATGACTCATGATAATCAACTAGGGGATAAATATACACACGCTCAACATCAACCTTCACTTGTTTATTACTATCATTTGGGTCTTGTCTTAGCTCTTGCACTAGATAGCGCTTTTCTTGCTGCTTGTGGGTACTGCGTCGCTGATATTCAACATCGGCTGTAATGGTCATATTGAGTGCTTGCGTACTTTTTGGTGAGTACCAGATGCTACGTTGAAAGCTGTCTTGCAACTGACTAATCGCCCCATCAATTAATTGCTGATGAGCACGCCTCTGCGACGTATTGAGTTGGAGGTTTTTGTTCAGAGTGAGGCTTGCAAAACGCGCATTATCATATTGATCCACGGATAAGTTTTGTTTAACTTGCCATACTGAACAATATTTTTGCGTTAGCTCATATAAAAAGAATCGCTGCCCCTGCACTTGCTCAGCCAACGCTGCACATTTATGCCTTGCTACTTGCTTTAACTGCTCCTGATACAGAGTAAAAGACGAACCGAGTTGCGCATTTGCAATTAAAAGCGCGTATTTGTGCTCAAACCATCGAAACTGATCTGGGTAGGTGCCATTGGCCAAGCTTTCCCCCCGCGCTTTGAGAAATTGCTCCGCGTAGCGAACTTCTTCGCTTTGTGTAGCCGCCTGCGCGCCCATAGCTTCTAAATGCCAAATACTCTGATTACGTAAAATTGACTCAAGCTTGTCTGCCGCACCGACATGATTTGAGGCAAGCCTAAGCATGCGAACTTCGATAAGACCTCTATCAATGATTTTATGACGAGCCTGATTGAGGCGCTGTTGCGCTTCTACATCATTGCTGTCTTCCTCTAAAGCTTTTTGATAAAACTCAGCGGCTTGCTGATACATCCCTTGCTCGTACAGTTTGTCACCCTTTTCAACTAAACTGGTACAGGCACTGAGCAATAAGAAACTCCCCAAAAATACTAGAGCTCGAGCCATAAAATATTTCCCTTTTAAGTTCAAACTTATTCATTCTTTATCATGACTTTAAAAATCATTGTAGCTAATCGAGGCCCATTAAGCGATGACTAAAATAGCGCCAAATTACAACTTTTTGGCTAAGCTTACAAAATACAAGTAATAGAGGGTTGAACTATGCAACAATTCTGGCGCCGCATTACACTCTGCTGTTGTTTTTTATTCTCAACCAACTTACTTGCTAATGATCCCACAGGTAAAGCTCATATCTACACTGAAGACTTTCCGCCTTATCAAAAATTCATGGGTCCCGGGAAAATTGGAGGAGTTGCCACTGAATTAGTCAAATCACTGTTCGAACATAGTAAGATTGATTACAAAATTCATGTATTACCGTGGTTTAGAACCAATCATATCGTGACTCATACTCCAAACACCTTCATTTATTCACTCGCGCGCACCAAAGAGCGTGAGAAACTCTATCATTGGATTGCTCCCCTGTGTCAGATAAACGTGTCTTTCTACAAATTAAAAGCAAGAAAAGACATTGAAATCAATAACATTGAAGATGTTAAGCAATACATCGTTGCGGTCGCATCTGGACAGCCCACAGAGCAACACTTGATTGAGCAAGGCTTTAGCCAAGATGATAACCTTGTTATTTTAGCCAGCCACCAACAAGGTGGATTAATGCTCAACAAAGCACGTGTTGATTTATTGTTTGGTGCCGACTTGTTTATAAAAAACGTCGAAAGGTCTCTGGGCCGAACTGACGAGTGGGAACGCGCTTACATTTCTACCCATTTGAGTAAGCGCATGTATTTAGCGGCTAATATTGAGACTGATGAAACGCTTATAAGTCGGTTACGTAAAAGCTACAGCGTACTGAGCAATAAACTTAAAACCAATTCACGCTGTGAACAAGCGCTCACAAAACAATAGTTACGCTTTAGAAGCCATCCGCGTTTGTACTTTATCAAACGCATGCGTCAGATACGTATCACTTGCCTGCACGCCAAAGTAGCGCGTTAGTAAAGTTCGCAGCTGTGTAACATCAGCTATCACTTGCTCTGTTTGAGTATCTGTTTGCTCGTTGGTATAAATAAAGCAATTGTTGCGAATCAAATAGCGCTGCCCATCTTCAATGCGTGATACAACTAAGTTATTCACAAAAGCGGCGTCAGGATGTTGATGACTATAAAAGTGGCCGACTTCGCAATCGCTCTCAAATACTTGTGCCAAATCGATTTGATACAAAGCGATAGCCTCTGGCACATTTTGCGCAATAGTCACAAGCCCCTCACTACAGGTGACCTGATATTGATTTACACCTTCAATCACAATTTGACTGCGGTCGATCTCAATAGGAATAATCGGTGCTTTTACACCAAACCCGACTTCAATCGTATAGGTCTTTTCGCCAAAGCACAGTAAGGTTACACGATGCGTACGAGGATTGTCTGCTCGTCCATTTAACATTACTCGCGCCAACGCTGGCCTTACGTCATAACCGAGTGCCTCTAACACTAAATACATGATCCGGTTATGTTCAAAGCAATACCCGCCTTGGCGTTTGGTGACTAACCTTTCAAACAATGACTCTGCCTCAAGTGATAAGTAAATACCTTGCATCGCGTTAATGCTGCTAAAGCTGAAGGTTGCTAAATGTTGCTGCTGTAATTGTTCGACGAGCTCAAAACTACCAATGGGGGCGGTGAGTTTTAAGCTTTCTAAATAGTGTTTTATATAGCTTGGCAAAGTGTGAGTGTGTGTATTTAACATTGTTATGTCCTTGAGTATGTGTCAGTCTGTTTGCCAAGATAAAAGCTAAAGTTAAGTTGAGGTCAATATTTTTTTTGTGCCTTTTTCTGAGATTAGGCATACTAGGTTTCAACTGTAAAAGACTAACATTAATTACAAAAAACATGACATTAGAAACAGATAGGCTATTCATCAAGAGACCTGAAGTCGGCTTTGCTCATGCCGTTGCATCGTTTTATACAAGAAATAAAACCTTCTTTGCTCTTTCTCAACCAGCGCGAGATGAGTATTTTTTCACTCGTGAATATTGGCATGAGAATTTGGCAAATTTACAAACAAGTTTTGCAAATAATACCCAGTATCAGTTTTATCTTTTTGAAAAAAACAATCCTGACATCATAATTGGCCAAACTAACATTTCGGGTATTCAAAGAGGACCATTCCAAGCTTGTTTTCTCGGTTATCAACTTGATGAACAAAAAAATGGTTTAGGCTTGATGAATGAAGCACTTGATAGTGTGATCACATGGCTTTTTCAAGAAAAGCACATGCATCGAATTATGGCTAACTACATGCCATCCAACGAAAGAAGTGCCTCACTTCTAAAAGCGCTAGGCTTTTCAGTAGAAGGTTATGCTCGAGATTACTTACATTTAAACGGTCAATGGCAGGACCACATCTTAACCGCGCTTATTAATGATGAATATAGTGCAAAAGGTTAGCGACTTGAGTGAAGCGAATACGCTCTTTTTGCGCAAGGTGAAGTGAGCCGTTCTAACAATCGCTGAGGGATTCACTAACGACCGCCACGAGACTCACAACGCCAGAAGGCACTTCGCTTATACCAGTCCGCTTAACTAAGTAGTCTATTTTGAAGCAAGAAAACCTTGTCGATAGCAAGGCAAAAATTTCGTTATTTAGTTGTTCTAAATGAGAAGTTTTTTACGCAGCTGTCGTCAGGTTTAATCCTTCAAAAGGATTAAGTGTTATTGCGGATTGGTATTATACCTACCTTGCCCCAAATTTCAGGCATTAAAAAAGGCCACCGAAGTGACCTTTTTTACAATGCTTATTGCATCACTATTGTTGATTACTCAACGATAGTTGCTACAACACCAGCACCAACTGTACGGCCACCTTCACGGATAGCGAAACGTAGACCTTCGTCCATCGCGATTGGTACGATTAGGTCAACAGTCATCTTGATGTTGTCACCTGGCATTACCATTTCTACGCCTTCTGGTAACTCAACGTTACCTGTTACGTCAGTTGTACGGAAGTAGAACTGTGGACGGTAGCCTTTGAAGAATGGCGTGTGACGACCACCTTCATCTTTAGAAAGTACGTATACTTCTGAAGTGAACTTCGTGTGAGGTGTGATTGAACCAGGCTTCGCTAGTACTTGACCACGCTCAACTTCGTCACGCTTAGTACCACGTAGAAGTGCACCAATGTTCTCACCCGCACGACCTTCGTCTAGAAGCTTACGGAACATCTCAACACCTGTACAAGTTGTCTTCGTTGTATCTTTGATACCTACGATTTCAACTTCGTCGTTCACGTTGATGATACCCGCTTCAACACGACCTGTTACTACTGTACCACGACCCTGGATTGAGAATACGTCTTCGATAGGCATGATGAATGGCTTATCGATGTCACGCTCTGGCTCTGGGATGTAAGTGTCTAGTGCTTCTGCAAGCTCAACAATTTTGTCTTCCCACTCTTTCTCGCCTTCTAACGCCTTAAGCGCAGAACCTTGGATTAGAGGTAGGTCATCACCTGGGAAGTCATACTCAGAAAGTAGTTCACGTACTTCCATCTCTACTAGCTCTAGAAGCTCTTCGTCGTCAACCATGTCACATTTGTTCATGAATACGATGATGTAAGGTACACCAACCTGACGAGAAAGTAGGATGTGCTCACGTGTTTGAGGCATAGGACCGTCAGTAGCAGCAACTACTAGGATCGCGCCGTCCATCTGTGCAGCACCAGTGATCATGTTTTTAACATAGTCAGCGTGTCCTGGACAGTCTACGTGTGCGTAGTGACGAGTTGGTGTATCGTACTCAACGTGTGAAGTTGAGATTGTGATACCACGCTCACGCTCTTCTGGAGCGTTATCGATTGATGCGAAGTCTTTTGCTTCACCACCGTATACTTTTGCAAGTACGTTAGTGATTGCTGCTGTTAGAGTTGTTTTACCGTGGTCAACGTGGCCGATTGTACCAACGTTTACGTGTGGTTTTACGCGTTCAAACTTTTCTTTTGCCATGACGGAACCTATCAGTTTTGTGTATCTAGATTACATATAAAAATAACCCGCCATACGCGAGCTAAGATTATTCTTTCAAGTTTTTAATGACAAATCAAAGGAAGTATTTGGGAAGATTCTTGAGACTGGTGCTGATAGGCAGATTTGAACTGCCGACCTCACCCTTACCAAGGGTGCGCTCTACCAACTGAGCTATATCAGCACACCAGAATACTGGAGCGGGCAGCGGGAATCGAACCCGCATCATCAGCTTGGAAGGCTGAGGTAATAGCCATTATACGATGCCCGCTTTAGGAACCTGTTCTTAACTACCTCGAACCGTCAAGAATAAAGTGGTGGAGGGGGCTGGATTCGAACCAGCGAAGGCAGTGCCGTCAGATTTACAGTCTGATCCCTTTGGCCGCTCGGGAACCCCTCCACGAAACAATTCTTTCCTAAAGCACCTGCATATTGCAGTGTAAAAAATGGTGCCGACTATCCGAGTCGAACGGATGACCTACTGATTACAAGTCAGTTGCTCTACCAACTGAGCTAAGTCGGCACTGCTTTAGTACGGGGCGAGATTCTAGAGCAAGGTTTAGGGCGATGCAACAACAATCTGCAAAAAATTGATAAATTCTTGCCTAAGTGCTCACATTTGCGGCAATAGTGCGCTAATACATTCAAATTTGAATGCTTTTACGCCAGAATGCTAAGCCCTGCAACACTAAAAAATCATGATATCGTGCGTCACAATTCAATTGCTGGGAAATTAATTCACCATACCCACCAGCACAGATGACCTTCAAATTGCCTTTGTCGTCTCCAACTTGCTCAATAGCAGCATAGACAGCACCTAAAGTCGCCACTAGTGCGCCGTTTTTAACCGCGTTAGGGGTGTTTTTTCCAAGCTCATTGGCAAAAGGGCTCTGATGATCGCTAAATACTTTCTGCGTATTGGCTACCAAACTATCAATCATCATATCTAACCCTGGTAAGATCCATCCCCCTAGGTGGTGTCCTTCGGCGTTCAGAATATCCACTTTTGATGCTGTGCCCGAATCAACTATTACGCAATTTTGTTTAGGGTATAAGTTGTAGCATGCAACAACAGTCAACCACCTATCGATACCAAGGTTGTGATAATGTTCATAAGCACATTGCAATGGTCCCAAATTAGGCGTTACATACGCCTGTATTACATCAATACCCAACGCTTGAGCTTTATCTATGTAAGGTGATAATGCATCCGACTTACCTACTTGGGCCACCAGCACCTCTGATATATCAGCCCAAGGCACTTGCTCATCAGATATAATTTGAATATCGTCATCACGCGCAATAGCCAACTTTACCGCAGTATTGCCCACATCAATTAATAAGCGCATTATTCATCCTTACGCAGTGAAATTTCACCACCAAAATAACTTTTTAACACGCCGTCTTGGCGCAGTACGATACCACCTTGCTCATCAATACCCTCACACACACCCCGCCACTGACGTTGTCCTGTGCTAAGAGTGACCATCTCGCCGACAAAGGCATTGAGTGAATTCCATTGCGCGCTCATCTGAGTAAGCCCACTAAGTTGATATTTCGCTAAGCGTGCAGCTAATCGTTGAGTCAGCACGGCAACCAACTGATTCTTGTCTATGCTACCGACATGGCTTGATAAGTCGGTCCAAGGCTGATTTATTTGCGCTGATGCCCCATCTGGCATCAATAAATTAATGCCAATACCAATGACTAAATGACAGGGCCCCTCAACCTGGCCATCCAGTTCAACCAACACCCCAGCCAATTTCTTATTGTTAAGGTAGATATCATTTGGCCACTTCAGTGCCACATCTAAGTTATAGAGCACCTTGATTGCATCATATACCGCCAATCCAACCGCAATAGACACGCCCATTGCCGCCTGCAATCCATCATCTAAGCGCCAATAATAGCTGTAATAAAGATTCGCCCCAAATGGTGATTGCCAAGTACGTCCCCGTCGCCCGCGTCCTGCTTGTTGCATCTCAGAAACGAGGATTTGCCCAGACTTCAAGGGCTGTCCATTTTGAACTCGGCGCATCAACTCACTATTTGTCGAATCTATAATAGCCTCAACTTCCACCAAGTTATCGCACTCTAAATGTGCTAGCTGCTCAATAATTTGTGTTTTTTCCAGCAAAGGTAAGCTGTGGTTTAAACAATACCCTTTACCACTGACGGTAAAAATATCAATGCCCATTTCTTGTAGCGACGCGATATGTTTTGATACTGCGGCGCGGCTAATTCCCAGCTGCTCGCCCAACACCTGCCCCGACACAAAGCCTCCTTGGTTTAGTGCGTTTAAAATAGCTAATTTATTTCCTTCCGGTGCTTTACTCACACACAACTCCTTGAATATGCACTTCGTTATCATGGCCGAGTAAACGTACTTCGTGCTCTAACCTTACTGCAAATCTTTCCCATACTTGCTGCTGAATATACTTAATCATCGTGACTAACTCATCTGCACTACCGTTACCTTGGTTAACCAGCACCAATGCTTGCTGGTGATACACCGCTATGCCACCTATTTGATGTCCTTTAAGTCCTGCTTGTTCTATCAACCATCCAGCCGCTAGTTTTTGCTGAGCATCATTAACATAATAAGTAGGTATATCAGCAAATTGCTGCTTTAACTTACTCGCATGCTCATTACTCACCACGGGGTTTTTGAAAAAGCTGCCTGCATTTGCCAGCACACTGGGATCAGGTAGTTTACTTTGCCTGATAGCAATCACTGCCTGACACACCTGCCAAGCACTAGGGTGGGTATGTTTGAGGTGTTGCAATGGTCCGTAGCTAAGTTCAGGCTGCCATTGTTTAGTTATTTTTAAGCCCACCTGTGTGATCACAAAACAACCCTTTAATGCATGCTTAAAGATTGAGTCGCGATAGCCAAACTGACATTGCTCTGTGTTGAGCCTCACTCGTTGTTTTGTTTTTATATCAAACCCTTCAACATACTCAACGAACTTTGCCAGTTCCACACCATAAGCACCGATATTTTGCACTGGCGCAGCGCCCACTGTGCCTGGTATGAGGGCTAGGTTTTCTAGCCCTGCAATCCCCTTTTCAAGCAACTGTAGCACCAGTTGATGCCAATTTTCTCCTGCACCCACCTCAATTGACCAGTACTCGTCATGCTCATGAATGGCTATGCCTTTAAGCCCTAGTTTGATCACCACCCCGGCAAAGTCCTCAATAAAAACGCTATTGCTACCCTCTCCAAGTAAACAAAATGGCTTTGAAAAATCTATCTCCATGAGTTGCTGCCAACGAGAGATTGTTATTAGCTGCAAACACTGGCTGGGTAACGCAAAGGTATGTAGAGACTGTAAAGCGTGCACTCGATGGCCTTAACAAATAATCTAAGTTGCGCTAGTTTACCTGATCACTTCACTAGGCGCATCCATGTGTGATCTTCTCAGCAAGCGTGTTATAACATGCGCACTAACACTCAATAATGAGCAAGGATATTATGAAATTAACTGCCTTCGCGACCAGCTTAGCCCTGGCCGGACTCTCACATACTGTTATGGCAACCGCTGTTGACCAACATACTTACGCCAACCTCAATGATGTGATCTCCACGCACTTACATTTAGATTTAGATGTAGATTTTGCTGATAAGCAACTCGAAGGCTTTGTTGAGCACACATTAGCATGGCAAAATGCCAGCGCACGCACCTTAGTGCTTGATACCCGTGACTTAGAAATCGACAAAGTTATGTACCAAGGTCGCAATGGACAATGGCACAAAGCCAATTTTTCTCTTGCAAAGCGTGATGATGTAAAAGGTGCCAAGCTCACCATTACATTCAACGAACAAGCTAAAAAAGCACGCATTTACTACAATAGTTTGCCAAAAGCATCTGGCCTGCAATGGCTAACCCCTGTGCAGACAGCAAGTAAAACGCATCCATTTATGTACAGCCAATCACAAGCTATCCACGCACGCAGTTGGATCCCAGTACAAGACACACCCGCGATGCGTGTTACCTACTCTGCACGCATTCAAACACCAGATGATGTGCGCGCAGTAATGAGTGCTGACAACAGCGGTGCACTCATTAAAGATGGTGACTATTGGTTTGATATGCCACAAGCGATCCCACCTTACCTCATTGCAATTGGTGCTGGTAACTTAGAATATAAAGAAATGTCGCATCAGACGGCGATTTTTGCTGAGCCACAAATACTTGACGCATCGGTTGCTGAGTTTAACGACACACAAACCATGATCAACAAAACCAACGCCATGTATGGTGAATATGCTTGGGGCCGCTACGACTTATTAATGCTGCCGCCAAGTTTCCCATTTGGTGGTATGGAAAATCCTCGCTTATCTTTTATCACCCCAACAGTCGTTGCCGGTGATAAAAGTTTAGTAAACCTTATTGCTCATGAACTGGCACACTCTTGGTCTGGTAACTTAGTGACTAATGCCACATGGGAAGATTTATGGCTTAACGAAGGTTTCACCTCATATGTTGAAAACCGTATTATGGAAGAAGTTTTTGGTCGCGAGCGCGCAGTCATGGAACAAGCACTGGATGCGGCAGGTTTAAAAGAGTTACTCAAAACCATCGACGAGCCGGATACGCGCCTCAATTTAAAACTTAATGGCCGTGATCCTGACGATGCATTTAGCTCTGTGCCTTATACTAAAGGGCAATTATTCTTAATGTATTTAGAAGAAAAATTTGGCCGCGAGAAATTTGATGAGTTCGTTAAAGGATATTTTAAAACATACTCATTTAAATCTCTGACAACGGCTGAGTTTGTTCAGTACCTCAATAAGCATTTACTAGAAAAACACCCAGGCGTTGTTAGTTTAGAAAAAGCAAAAGAGTGGATCTTCGCACCAGGTTTACCTAGTGATGCACCCAATCCAACATCTGATGCATTCGAGAAAGTCGATGCACTGACTCAAGCGTGGCTAAAAGGTGACAAGTCATTAACTGAGTTACCTACAGATCAATGGACAGTCCATGAGTGGTTACACTTTATCAATAACCTACCCAGAGATTTGGACGTTACACGCATGGCTGAGCTAGACAATGCCTTTAACTTAACTCACTCAACAAATGCTGAACGTGCTTTTGCTTGGTATATGCTTGCGGTTGGCAATGGCTACGAGGCAATCTACCCTGCACTTGAAAAGCACCTCACCAGTATTGGTCGTCGAAAACTCATTGTTCGCCTGTACAAAGCACTGGTTGAAAATGGCAAACGTGATTGGGCCTACGATGTGTATCAAAAAGCACGCCCGGGTTATCACTCACTTGCACAAGGTTCAATTGACGCTATTTTCAAAAAATAGGCGTTTAACCCCCTCTCAAAGGGCCTTCATTGGCCCTTTATTTTTTCTAAGAATGCTGCGCGCTGTGAATCATTCGCTTGTTGCCACCAAAACTCTAGCATTGAATACGCATCAGGGTGTGACACTCCTTTTGGCTGGCGCACTGCGCTTACGGATGGTGTTACAGTATCGCTGGGTTGCGCGGCCAAAGAAGCGACTGGTTGGTGTTGAGTGCCATCATTGATGTTCACTGGCATTTGCTTGATATGTTGTAATGATACCACTTGATTATCTGGGCCCTGTATCTTAACACTCGGCTTTTTGGCAAATTGCTTAGCCAGTTCAACGTCAGCAGGGCGTTTGAACAACACTTGATAGATCCCCTGCTGGCTTATCGTCATGGTCACCCAAAACGGTTCTGACTCAACCACCTCATGTTCATCATAATCGAGTTCATACAAGTCACTATACTTAAGCTTTAGTGCGTATTTCCCTGGCGTCAGAGTTAACTCGGTAACCTTACTAAATAATGAGTGTTCCACTGCTTCATCGTTAACCTGCAGTGGGTAAAGCTCTTGTGAAAAGTTCACTGTAGCGCTGTGCGCATCCGCTAAGTAACCACTGCTCCAAAAGGCCAAGAACAAAAAAGCTGCCCGAATATTCATACCATCCCCTATCAATTTAACCCACTGTTATGACATGCAGTTTGACAGTGCGAGTAAACTTTGTCATTAGTGTAACGATTAAACCTTAGTATACTTGATATGCATAAGTAACAATTTAATAACCACTTTTTTAGTAGGACCTAACATGACCGATAGCACCATTTTTGACAAAATTATCAACAAGGAAATACCGGCCGACGTCGTATATGAAGATGAACATACACTCGCGTTTAAAGACATTAATCCGCAAGCACCCTTTCATGTTTTGGTGATCCCAAAACAGCGCATAGCAACAATCAATGATGTTAATGAACACAACTCACATCTCATTGGTAATCTGTATGTTGTGGCAGCTAAACTTGCCAAAGAGCACGGCTTTGCCGATGATGGTTACCGCGTAGTCATGAACTGCAACGAAGATGGCGGACAAACGGTATATCATATCCACCTTCATCTATTAGCAGGCAAACCAATGGGTTGGCCACCATATCAGGATAGGAAAAAAGAACTAATCTAAAATATTCTATGTTAAATAATGTAAACAGTTAAGTTATTATTTATAAAAACAAAACTTTATTTATTTCAAACCGTTAACTTTACATAGAGATAAGTTGTTACTGTTCATGGATTTATTGAACAGTAACATATAGCAAATACTTCTAAATTGTGATGAAAATACTAATACAAAAGGGCGGAATGCCATGTTAGCATTAGGACATCAGTGTGAATAAGAGTGTTAGTATCAATGAGCAGTTCTGCCTTTTTGTTATTAGACAAAGACCCAATTAATACTATAGGGATCAATGTTCTACAGCCACTATTGAAAACCCAAGGGTTAGATGTGATAACCAGCACAGATATTGAAGATGTGCCAGAAGGAACACGTATCCTTTTTATCGAAACTGCATCAAAGGATGCTTGGAGTAAGTTAAAAGAACAACTAAGCCGACTTCAAGTCAACTGCGATATCGTTTTATTTAATCTAGACGAAAACCCAGAATTAGCTAACCGCGCCTTATTAAGTGGCATTAGAGGCGTTTTTTATACTACCGACAATGCAGATGTATTGATGAAAGGCATTCGGTTACTAATGGAAAACCAGTTGTGGTATCGCCGTGAGATTATGTGCAACGCCCTTAATCGCATGTTGCAATTTAACAAAGATGCCCTTCATAAGCTGACCGAAGGTGATATTGAGCCAGTCAAGCTAACAAAACGTGAAAAAGCAATCATCTCGTTGATGAGTAAGGGTGCAAAAAATAAAGAAATCGCCGAGGATTTAAACATTAGCCCGCATACGGTGAAAACTCACTTGTATAGTGCGTTCAGAAAAACCAAATGCCGCAACCGAATTGAGTTACTCTCTTGGGCACAACAAAATATCCCTGACGAAATTCGCTAATATCTAAACCTATACAGCCGCAATAAAGCGGCTGTTTTGTTTCTTTACTCACCTACAACAAATCTCTATGCTTGATTATTAAGTACCTATATAAAAATAATAACGCGCATGTTCGATCCAAAAACTCTGTATATCACTAGCATAGCCATGATGGCGATGATGGTTTTGCTAAACTTCCTCACTTGGCGAACCAACAAAGACACACCCGGTACCCTACTTTATATTTTTTATCCGCTGGTATTGCTTGGAGCAATTATTGGCTTTGCAGCACATAGTCAGCTAGATATGTGGCAAAGTATTGGCAGCGCAAATGCTTTGTTATTTACCGCCTCGATTATTCACTGCTTTGCTATCTCACAATTTTTGGGTTATCGGGGCCGTGAGCTAAAACTATTTTTATCTATTACCGCTATGCTATTTATTGGATTGATCTACTTCAGCATAGTTAACGACAACTTGCGTTACCGCATCCTCGTTTCTGACTTACAACACATCACTGAGACAATTTTTTTACTCTATCTGTTTTTACGTTTTGCTAGGCATCTATACCCTAACGGGACCATCGTTTATTCCATCATATTATGCCTAGTCATGTGTGCATTTACCGCTCGCACTTTCCTAATGGGAGATGTCACACACTTTGAGCTGCTCAATGACAACTGGTTTGTCACCACATTATTTATTAACGGCGTGCTCGCCCCTATCTTTTATGCCACGGGTATGGCCTTATTATGTAATGAACGCAGAGAGTTAAACTTAAATCGTCTGACCGAAAAAGCGCAAAAAGACCTTGAGATCAGAGGGTTATTTTTATCAACAATCAGTCATGAAATTCGAACGCCACTTAATGGGATTTTAGGCAGTGCGCAATTGGTCCTAAACCGCACAACTAATCACCGCAATAAAGCTTACTGCGAAGCCATTATCAACTCAGCAGAGTCGCTAAATTTGTTAATCGATAAAGTGCTTGACTATGCAAGCCTCGATCAAAGTGATGAGGCGCTATATGAAGAAGATGTTGAACTTAAAAGTTGGTTAAACAACTTATGTTTATTGCTGAGCCCCTTGGCTGAACAAAAAAAATTATCTTTTGAAATGATATATGATTTACCTGAGCAAGCTTGCTACTACTGCGATCAACAAAAGCTTCGTCAAATCGTCATCAATTTGGTTGGCAATGCCATAAAGTTCACAGATAAAGGCAGTGTGAAAATTCGCGTTGAACTTGTAAATGAAAACAATATGAGTCACAAAGTGAGATTTAGCGTAATAGACTCGGGACCTGGTATTGAAAGTGAAGACATTGATAAGCTGACTGAACCGTATGTGCAAAGCAATGCCGGAAAAATCAAGGGAGGCACCGGGCTTGGGCTTGCGATCACGAGTCGCTTGTTAGAGCGCTTAGGGTCCAAGTTAAACATTCAAAGTTCGCTAGGACAAGGCAGTGTATTTAGCTTTGATGTCACATTAGCGCTGGGGGAGCTGAGCCTAGTCGAGCAGCGCCATCATAACCCCGACTGCTTACTTGGCTTAAATGTGTTACTGGTTGAAGATTTGGATCTCAACCAAAAAATTGCCATTGAGTTTATGGCCGCCGACGAACATAAAGTAAAGCTTGCCACCGACGGCCAAAGTGCCATAGCCCTTTTGCAACAGCACCAATTTGATGTTGTATTGCTCGATATGAACTTGCCAGATCTCTCCGGCCAAGAAGTTATGCGCAAACTAAAGACTATGGACCATAAAAATAAGCGCACGCCATTTTTAGCCTTTACGGCTAGCTTAAGTCCCGACGAAATAAAAGAGTACCTAGCACTCGGCATAAAAGACATTGTTGGTAAGCCCATCAAACAAGAAAAATTGCGCCGGGCATTAAGCGACTCTCAAAGTGCGCAAAAACCAACGATTAGTGTGGAATTGACCGACACGCTATATGATGACACAGCAGTTAACTCTCTAAAGGGCGGCTTTAGTGAAGACGAAATATCTTCTGTCTATAATGAATTTGTGCTGTCTGCTCGTAACAAGCTCATTCATATACAGCAGTTAGAAGGCGCGAATAATGAGCAATGTATTAAGCTTTTGCATCGCCAAGCGGGTACCGCTCTGCAACTTGGCTTCAATCGATATGGTATTGCATTGAAAAAAGTTGAACGACGGCTCTTAGACGGAAAATCAAGTGACGGCGAGCTCACTCAAGCGATGACGCTATGGCAACAAAGCCTCGAAGCCTATCTAAGCTTTGTTCGTAAGAATACAATGGGATAATAGCTAGGTGCAGATGGTGTGTTCACAGTAATTTGAGCACACCTATTAATACTTTCTTTTTACTTAAAAAACAGTAACACATCCTATATTCGTAGTGAAAAAGTATATAAATTGATAGACGCGAACAAGAATTGTTCTACACTTTTTAGCAACACTTAGAGAACAAGGATTAGGTTATGCGCAGGTTTTCTCATCTTTTTGCTAAACTCAATTTGGCTAAAAAACTCAATATCGCCTTTTTATCGGTCGCGCTGTTGCCCATGGCCGGTATTATCAGCATCGCTCTATATCAAGCTTCAGATGCACTACAAGCACAATCTTATGCGCAACTGCATGCCGTCAGCGAAGTGAAAAAAAATGCCGTTATCCGACATTTTCAAGGCGTGCGAGATGAATTACAGTCGGTTGCCATCAGCCCTTATACTGCTCGGGCAGCGCAATCGTTTACTTATGCCATTGCAAATCTTGATACACCCATTTACAAATCGGATAATCTAACGCAGTTTTATGATACACAGTTCACTGAAAAGTTTCTTCAGGAAAACCCTGATACGCAACCACCTAGTGGTCTGTATAACCAGCTTTCTCCAGAAGCCGCCGCCTTGCAAACACGTTATATCGTTGATAATACATATCCCTTGGGTGAAAAGCTGCGCCTAGTCAGTACAGGCCACCAAGATGACTATGACATAACCCACCAGCAATACCATGCCTACTTCTCTAAACTTGCAGACGTATTTGAATTGTATGATTTGTTCATTATCGATAATGACACCGGCATTGTTGTCTACTCTGTCTACAAAGAGCTCGATTTTGCATCCTCTTTGATAACGGGACCATTTTCTGACAGTGGCCTTGCAAAAGCTTTTAATAGCGCAAAGCAGCTAGACGATACGTCACAGTTTGCTTTTGTTGATTACGAACCCTACTTACCTTCATACAATGCACCAGCAAGCTTTCTTGCTGCACCTATTAATATTGCAGGGACCAACGGAGCAACATTGGTGTTTCAGTTATCCATTGAAGCGCTGAACACGATTATGACGGAACGTGAAGGTCTCGGCGAAAGCGGTGAAACTTACCTTGTCGGCCCTGAAGGCTTAATGCGCTCAGATTCATATCTCGATCCAATTAAACACTCTGTTGAGTATGCTTTTAAACATCCTGACCAAAGTCGTATAGATACCCAAGCATTTCGCCTTGCCATTAAGGGTGAGCAAGGTCAAAAAATAATCACCGACTATAATGGCCATCAAGTGCTCTCTGCTTACACCCCCGTGAATGTACTCGGTGTCAGGTGGGCTCTGCTATCGGAGATAGATGAAGCTGAAGCATTCTCGGCAGTTACCTATCTGACGAAGATACTAGGAGTCATTCTTGTTATTTGCATTGGGGTTATTATTGTTGCTGCCATTTGGTTTGCCAAAACACTTACCCGCCCAGTACAAGCATTAGTAAAAACCATGCGCCGCGTTGAGCATGAAGGAGATTTTTCACTGCGTGCGCCCATTTACTCCAAGGATGAAATTGGCGAGTCGGCACAGGCATTCAACTCTCTGTTAGATGCTCTACAACTGTCACTACATGAAACCAATCAAGTTATGAACCAAATGGCTGAGGGCCGCTTTTCCAGCCGAATTACAGTTGCCTGCAAAGGGGAGTTAAATACTTTAAAACAAGCAACCAACCATTGCGCTGATACGCTAGACATCGCACTTGGAGAGATCAATATCGTAATTAAAGAGATGGCTCAAGGGCACTTCCACCATCAACTCCAAACACCGATGTCTGGAGATTTAGCGCAGCTAAAAGACAACATTAATTACTCTTTAAGCAGTTTAAATACCACGATGAATGAAATTGTTCATGTTATGGAGAACGTAGAACAAGGTAACTTCAAAGAACAAATCCATATCAATGCCGGTGGCAAACTAGAACAACTCAAAAACAGCGTTAATAACTCTGTACTCAGCTTGTCGGGTGCCATTGATGACATTAGCCATGTTATGAGCGCAATTCGAAATGGTGACTTTTCAAAACGAATAGACCAACCACTACAAGGGCAACTTGAAGAACTTAAAAATGACATCAACTTTAGCGTTGCCAACTTAGCCAACATCATAAAAGACATAGGTGCTGTCATGGCAGAAGTTAGCCAAGGTGATTTCAAGCACACTGTCAACTGTGAAGCCCAAGGACAATTAGGTCAGTTAAAGAATGATATTAATCTATCTATTGAGTCGTTAGATGATGCGGTCAGTGAAATTTCATCAGTGATGACAGCCATAAGTTATGGTCGCTTCGACCGCACGATAGAAACTCCCATGAAAGGGCAATTGAATAACTTAAAAACGGATATCAACCGCTCTGTTAATAACCTAAATCAGGTCATCGCAGATCTCGGCAGTGTCATGAGTGCAATGTGCCAAGGTGACTTTAGTCTACAAATAACCTCTGATCTACAAGGTCAATTACATCAATTAAAAGAGGATGTGAACGGCTCTACAGCAATTATCAACGATGCGATTAGCGAGGTAACCCAAGTATTAAGCGCCTTGGCGAAAGGAGATTTAACCCACACAGTACAAAGTGATTATGATGGTGTTTTTGCAACGCTTAAACAGGATGTCAATACAACGATTCAAAAGCTTACAGAGGTCATTGAAGGCATCCAGCTATCAGCCAATAACGTCTCACAAAGCGCATCAGAGATAGCCGATAGCAATACCGAAATAAGCGCTCGCACAGAAGAGCAGGCCGCTAACTTGGAAGAAGCAAGTGCAAGCACCAGTCAAATGCTCGAGGCACTGACCCTTGTCTCTGAACAATCTGGATCGGCTGTAAAACTAGCGCATAGAGCTGAAGAAACGGCGAAAGAAGGCGGAAAACTTTCAAAAGATACCGTCAGCGCTATCGACGAAGTAGATAAAGCCAGTAAAAACATTAATGAAATTGTTTCTGTGATTGATGGACTGGCATTTCAAACCAATTTACTTGCCTTAAATGCCGCGGTTGAAGCGGCAAGAGCCGGTGAAAATGGCAAAGGCTTTGCGGTCGTCGCCAATGAAGTGAGAGACTTAGCCGGACGTAGCGCAGCGTCAGCTAAACAAATAAAAGACATCATTGCGAACAGCAACGATAAAGTAGGTCAAGGCATAGAAATGGCGAATAGCTCGGGTTTAAAACTAGAGCACATTGTTGCCGCAGTATTGGAGGTTAGCGATACCATTGTAAAAATTAATCAAGCGACCACCAATCAGCAACTTGCCATTAAGGAGGTCGACCAAGTGGTGCAACGCCTAACAGACTTAATACAAGAAAACTCAGCCATCACCGAAGAAACCATGGCCGCGGCGAAACAACTAGCAGAGCAATCTCATGAAATGCGCCGTTTGCTTGGCTACTTCAATATAGAAAAACCCGCACCACATGCAGCTTTACTGGTTCACCAATACAATGCGTCGTGATGGTGTATGACGAGCACAGGCCCCACTTAGTGTAAACGCGTAAGTGGGGCAAACTTTTACCGGATAGTATCTACACTATAACGCACATAACTTATGTGCCGCGTTTAATAACGTCTGAGTATGCTTTGCAAAGCATAAACGAATAATCTTATCTCTCGGTGGCGAGTCATAGAACACACTTAAAGGGATCGCTGCCACACCAACTTCTTTCACTAGATACTCACAAAATGCCACATCATCCATTGAAGATATTGCAGAGTAGTCAAGTAGTAAGAAGTAAGTTCCTTCGCTCGGAAGGATCTTAAAACGACTATCACCTAATGCCTTTACAAGCGTATCTCGCTTTTGTTGATAAAATTGTGCCAGCTCATCAACGTGCTCTGGGTGTACGTTCAGCATATCCGCTAGCGCTAACTGCGCAGGTGTAAAGCTTGAGAAAGTCACGTATTGATGTACTTTGCGAAACTCGCTTGATAAATTTGGCGGTGCCACACAATAACCCATTTTCCACCCAGTGCAATGGAAGGTCTTGCCAAAGCTAGAGATCACAAAACTACGCGAAAAAATCTCGTCATCTATGAGCGCACTAAAATGGCGGTGATTATCAAATGTAATATGTTCATACACTTCGTCACTGATAAGCAAAAGATCGTGTTCTATTAGCACACCTTTGAGCTCATTAATGTCCTGTTCCGAGATCACTTTGGCACTCGGATTATGAGGCGTGTTAATAATAATTGCTCGGGTTTTAGCGCTCAGTACGCGAGTTACTTCTTGCCAGTCGATGCGAAAGTCTGGTGCACGCAGCGCAATGTGAACAGCCTTGCCGCCAGCCAATTCAATAGCGGGCGCGTAACTATCGTAAGCGGGGTCAAATACTATCACCTCATCACCGGGCTGTGTGATAGCTTGAATAGCAACAAAGAGTGCTTCGGTGGCACCACTGGTGACCGTCACGGTACTTTCAGGCTCAACGGTTTGCTTATAACGACGCGCGATCAGTGCGGCTATTTGGTTTTGTAATGCACTTATGCCAGATGACGGGGAGTACTGGTTAAAGCCCTGTTCACTATATTCCGCCAACCGTTTCTTAAGAAAATCAGGGGCATCAAATTCAGGGAAACCTTGAGACAAATTAATTGCTTGATATTGATTTGCCAGCCCAGTCATTTGACTAAAAATGCTGGTGCCAACGTGGGGTAGTTTACTTTCCAATGTCCTTCTCTCTTTGATGATGGTGCAAAACTAAAAGCAATGTTATTATTACACAAATAGATGTATAGCCGTCTAAATAATTATCTTATTTCAAGTACAAGGTAACATAGGATGAATAGTGATGCTGCTAAATCAGCGCTAATTGAGGCCGGAAAGTGGATTAGCCATAAAGGTTGGGTACCTGCAACTGGGGGGAACTTTTCAATAAAAACCCATAATGGCTTTGTCGTTACAGCAAGTGGGCATGACAAAGGCTGCCTAAGCCCTCAAGATTTCTTAGAGCTAGACAACAAGGGTAATATTCTTTCAGGGCAGGGCAAACCCTCTGCTGAAACCGCATTACATTTAAAGCTCTACCATCTTGTTCCGAGCACAGGTTGTGTACTGCACACCCATTCTGTTGCTGCGACAGTGTTATCTCGTTTTGAAAAAAGCGACGTTTTACAGATCAACGGCTACGAAATGCAAAAATCATTATCAGGTATTGCCTGTCACCATACGCCTGTGAGCATCGCCATTTTTGATAATGACCAAAACATCGAACGTTTAGCGCAGCAGGTAGCCCAATACCATCAGCTACATCCTATTACTCATGCAGTATTGATCCGCGGTCATGGACTGTATGCATTAGGGACGAACATCAATGAAACTCGTCGACACATCGAAGGATTAGAGTTTTTATTTGCCTGCGAGTTAGAGCGCATCAAATTGGAGTCAATTAAATGATCAAAGCCATTGTGACAGATATAGAGGGCACCATCACTCGTATCTCTTTTGTTAAAGATGTACTATTTCCCTATGCTAGCAACCACTTAGCAGAGTTTGTCCATAACAATCAACAACGTGATGACGTAAAGGCACAAATTGACGCGGTTTGTAACGAGCTTGATAACCCTCAAGCCAGCGTAGACGATGTGATAGCTGCACTATTAGGTTGGATTGAAGCAGATAAAAAGGTGACGCCCTTAAAGCAACTGCAAGGCTTTATTTGGCAAGCGGGCTATGAGCATGGCGACTTTACCGGTCATATTTATCCCGATGCGTATGCTTTTTTAACTGAGCAAAGCACGCAGAATATCGATCTATATGTTTATTCATCAGGCTCAGTAAAAGCGCAACAGCTGTTGTTTGCACATTCTGATTATGGTGATATTCGTCATTTGTTTAAGGGCTATTTCGATACTCATATCGGCGCTAAACAAGATGCAAACTCGTATAGAGCCATCGCGTCGCAACTCCCTTATGATGCACAGCATATTCTATTTCTCAGTGATGTGGTTGCTGAACTTGACGCAGCAAAAGCAGCAGGCATGAAAACCTTACAACTATGGCGCGACAACCAAGCGCAATCAGACTTGCACCCTACCATTGAGAGCTTTGCGCAATTTGAGGCGTTATCATTATGAGCCAATTAACTGTTTTTAAAGACCAAAACCCAAATAATGCGCTTTTAAAATGCACAGACGCAAACGACATTAAGCAACATCTAGCACACGTTGGCGTTAACTTTGAGCAATGGCAAGCCCAGCAAGTTATCACTTCAGCGATGACGCATTCAGACATTTTGCAAAGCTACCAATTTGATATTGAACGTGTTCAAGCCAATGGCGGATACCAAACGGTGGATGTAATTGCGCTTGAAAAAGGCAACCCCAATGCCGCCCAGCTACGTGAAAAGTTCTTATTTGAGCATACCCATAATGAAGATGAAGTACGCTTTTTTGTCAAAGGGCAAGGTCTATTTTGCTTACATGTTGATGACAAGGTTTATCAAATTCTATGCCAGCAAGGTGACTTAATCTCTGTGCCTGCCAACACAGCACATTGGTTTGATATGGGCAGTGACCCTGAGTTTACTGCTATTCGCTTTTTCAATAATGAAGCGGGTTGGGTTGCACAAAGTACACATAGCGATATTGCCACCCGATTCCCACTACTTGATTAGCTGCATATTTGAATAGCCTTATTACTTAGGCTAAAACAGTTAGAACAAAGGCAGTATTTAACAGATATACTGCCTTTGCTTCATTAGCTTACAGCTTTAAATGTTCACCTAAAAAAGCCATAACCGTTTCATAATACTGTGCTCTATGTTTAGGCTTATAAAAACCATGACCTTCATCATCCAGCTGTTTATATTGATACGGATGCTCAGCTGCCTGCAACGCTCTAATGATTGATTCTGCTTGCTCTATCGGTGCGCGTTCATCTTCACCACCATGTACAATCAACACGGGCGCTTTAAGTTGCGCAACATTATGGCTAGGAGAAAAAGCTTTTAGCTTGCGCTTATCTTTCCCAAGAACCTGAGTTAAGTAATTCAAGCCTGATTGACGTAGTGCAATATCCCCTTCGTCAAACATCAGAGGCAAGTCATAAACCCCCATAACGCCAACAGCACATTTGAATAAATCTGGTGCTAAGATTGCACTTTGTAGTGCCGAATAACCCCCAAAACTGGCCCCCATTACACAAATGTTATCTTTGTTTGCATAACCTTGTGATACGACATACTGAACACCATCGATGATGTCATGCTGTATTTTACCACCCCACTGCTGATAGCCTGCCGACTGAAAAGCCACGCCATAACCGCCTGAACCTCTAAAATTAACTTGCAATACAGCAATACCACGACTGGCCAACATCTGAACCTCAGGATTAAACTCCCACCAATCACGCTCAAAATGAGGGCCACCGTGTGGCATCACAACCAAAGGTAAGTTTTTATGTTGTTTGCTTACAGGTAGAGTTAAATAACCATGAATCGTTAGCTTGTCACGAGATTGAAAAGTAATGGGTTTGGTTTGCGACATCAAATCAGGATGTAACCACTCTCGCGCTGAAAACAGTTGCTGTAATTGACTGGTTTTTGAATCATATAAATAATATTGACCAGCATTAATATCACTCGAAGCGAAAAATACACTTTTTTTACCATCTCGCGTCGTTGATACCAGGTGCACCTGATCACCTTGCAGGACTCGAATGATGTTTTTTAATCGCTTCGCTTTGATTGAATCTTCATCTGGAAATACATAGGTAGGATAACCATTATCAATTTCTATCGCGTAAAGCGCTTTGTCATATTCGCTTATCCAAGCTGTTTTGGGTGACACCACCTCATCTTGGTAGATTTTTGTTGCTTTACCGGTGCCAAGATCTAACTTAAATACTCCTTCAGGCTCCCCCTTTCGAGAAGCTAAAATGTAAACTTGTTGACCATTTTTATCAAATGTCAGTAGCTTTATGCTTCGAAAAACACCATTTAACTTTAACATTTTCCACGTAGTCTCATCCTCACCACGTACATAAACTTGTGTATTGATGCCGTTTTTAGACGCAGAAGCAACACGCACGTTACCTTGGTGGTCGGTTAAGAAGTTCGCCATTTTTTCTGGTGATCTTGCTCGCAAGGCACGGTTGCCTTTTTCCACATTGACTCTATATACCTTAGTGGTTGGCTCATTCGTGCCAGTATCAGGAATGTTAAAAACCAACATATGTTTAGGATCATCATGAAGTGGGTCTAAAATATATGAAATCCCCCCTAATGGCGTTGCTTTTTTGATATTGGACCCGACTTGTTGTTCGCCTTGAACACCTACCAGATAGCGCGCATTGGAGCCATCTACATCAACGCCAAATAACTCTCCCGCATAACCGGGCTGGCTTTTCCAACCACGTAAATATTGTTTCTCCATCACTACGCGCTCATCGTTGACCCATTCATAGTCCCCAACTTGACCGTTAGCGTTAAATGCAACTGCATGGCTTAGCTTAAAGGTGCTAGCATCAAGGATAAACAAAGCATTTTTATCATCTTGCTTAGCAATAAAAGAAATATAATCCCCTTTTGGAGATAGCTTTACATTTTGATAGGCAACATCTTTTGCAAAGTCAGCTAAAGTTATAGTCGGTGAACCAGCTGCAAAACTGAATTGACATATAACACTGCTCATAAAGAGCAGTATAGTTGTGAGTGTACGCATAAAGTCCTTTTCTTGATTTAGATAAAATAAACACGACCTCTATTGTACCAAGCTTAGTACCAAGTGTTAAATTGATGTTCTATTTAAAAGCCCCATTTTTCACTTGCTCTGGTGTATAAATACCAGAGTTCAACACCCACCCTGTGACAAGTTCAGCCGGTGTAACATCAAATGCAGGGTTGTATACCTTGGCATTGTCAGGTGCCCACTGACACTGACCAAAACTACCACTGACTCCTGTCACCTCTTGTGGGTTGCGCTGTTCAATCGGAATTGCTTCGCCATTTGGGCAAGCACTATCAAGCGTGGTCTCTGGCGCTACGACATAAAAAGGAATGCCATGATGATTGGCTAATACGGCTAGATTGTAAGTGCCCACTTTGTTGGCAAAGTCACCATTAGCCGCAATCCTATCTGCGCCCACAAAAATTTTATCCACTTGCTTAGCAGCCATTAGGCTTGCCGCCATGTTGTCGCAGATAAGCGTATACGGTATTTGCCATTTTGAAAGCTCAAACGCTGTTAACCTACCACCTTGCAATAAAGGCCTAGTTTCATCTACCCATACATGAACATTACCGTGAGCTTGGTGTGCTTTGTAAATCACCCCCAGTGCAGTGCCAATACCGGCAGTAGCAAGCGCGCCAGTATTACAATGAGTTAGTATGTTGTCACCTGCATTCACTAACTGTGCGCCTAATGTGGCCATTTGCTCACACAATGCCACATCCTCAAAAAACAGCTGCTCTGCGGTTTTAACTAACTGATTAACATAGTCATCATGAGCCAATGCATCACACATTTTTGCCATACAATGCATTAAATTAACCGCTGTGGGACGCGTTGCTTCTAAATCATCAATAGCTTGTGCTAATTGCGTTTTACTCTGCGCTTGTAATGCCAAATGGGCCACCAATAAAGTTGCCGCAAGGCCTATCAAAGGCGCTCCGCGCACTTTTAAAGACACGATATATGACTGCATTTGCTCTACACTTTCGCATAAAAGCCATTGCTGTTCATGGGGCAGTAAATACTGATCTAACACCCACAACTGGTTGTCTGTATATTTCAAACTTCGGGCAATTAAGGTCTGCATAATGATTCTCTACTCTAAATTCAGCGGTGTTATTTTACACCAGCACAAAAAGAAGTATAGACATCTAAACATTTAAAAGCTTAGAATGCCGTAATTAGTTTCGTTACTCTATGGCTTCTTATGACTAACTACACCACTTTGGACAATGCTCAAGCACTTGAGTATGTAAAAACTCAAACGCAACTTTTTAGCGATGATGCAAATCTGACTTGCTACGAGTTTGGCGATGGCAATCTAAATTTGGTTTTTCGTGTAGCCGATCAACACCAAAACAGCGTGATTTTAAAGCAAGCACTGCCCTACGCGCGATGTGTTGGTCAGTCGTGGCCATTAACATTAGACAGAGCACGTATAGAAGCTAGTGTACTTAAAAAACATGGCGAGATATGCCCAGATACAACCGTTCAGGTTTTGCATCAAAATAACGACTTAGCCATTACCATTTTGGAAGATTTGGGTCATATGCAGATCCTCAGAAGCCAGCTATGTGAAGGAAAAACCTTCGATCACCTCGCATCAAACATTTCCCATTACCTTGCTCATACGAGTTTTTTTACCAGTGATTTCTATTTAGAGCCGCAGCAGAAGAAAGCGCTTGTATCAGAGTTTACTAACCCCGAGCTATGCGCCATCACCGAAGGTTTGTTTTTTGACGATCCATATCGCGTCTGTGAAAGGAATAACTTTGCACACGGTTTAAAAGAGCAAGTCAACAAACTGCATCAAAACCATGCGTTAAAACTGGCGGTAGCGCAGTTGAAAGGCCAATTCCTATGTTCTGCGCAAGCATTACTGCATGGTGATATTCATACCGGCAGTATTTTTGTCGACAACAAACACGTAAAAGTCATTGACCCTGAGTTTGGCTTTTTCGGACCAATTGGTTTTGACTTAGGCTCTTTTATTGGTAACTTATTACTTAACTATTGCGCGCAAAATGCGCGCGCCAAAGCGTTACCACAGCGCAGAGATATACATGCTTACCTACTTAAGTGCATACAAACATGCGTGAGTGAATTTGAGCAGACTTGGCTGGCTTTAGCTCAAACGCACACTCAAGATTTAGCCTTACAAACAACAGGTTATGCTGAGTTATTTGTAGAGCAAGTGCTACGAGAAGCATTTGGCTTTTGTGGAACTGAACTGATACGCCGCACCATAGGACTTGCCCATGTTGCTGATATTGATGGCATTGAAGATGAGCAAGCAAAGCTAAACGCGCAGTCTCAAGCGCTACAGCTGGGCGAGCAACTTATATTACAGGCACCACATTGCAAATCGAAAGAAGATTTATCGCAACTGTTGTTGAGTTTACTACTCTAATACCAATCCGCTTAACTAAGTGGTCTATTTTGAAGCAAGAAAACCTTGTCGATAACAAGGCATAAATTTCGTGATTTAGTTGTTCTAAATGAGAAATTTTTAACGCAGCTGTCGTCAGGTTTAATCCTTCAAAAGGATTAAGTGTTATTGCGGATTGGTATAAATAATCAAATCAATGAAAAAAGCAGCTTGTGCTGCTTTTTGCTCTAAATTAGGTTTTCAAGCAACCTCATACCTGGGCATGAAGTTGCTCACCAACTAGCTCGCCGCTAGAGTTTGTTGAATATATTGCTCTATCTGCGCTTCTAGCAAGAATAAAGGCACAGAGCCATGGCGCAACACCTGATGGTGAAACTCTCGTAAGTCGAATTTGCTACCGAGCGCTTGTTCAGCCTTGGCACGTAAGCGCTTAATGGTGAGCTCACCAATTTTGTATGATAACGCTTGTGCTGGCCAAGAAATATAACGATCCGTTTCAGTTTTAACATTATGCAGTGATAAAGCCGTATTGTTCTTCATGAAATCCATTGCTTGCGCTCGAGTCCAGCCAAACATATGCATACCTGTATCGACAACCAAGCGAACGGCTCGCCACATTTCGTAGGTTAAACGACCAAAATTGCTGTAAGGGTCTTGATAGAAACCCACTTCAAGTCCTAAGTACTCAGAGTAAAGTCCCCAACCCTCACCAAACGCTGAAATATAGCTGTTGCGTCGATAATCAGGTAAGTGCTCCATTTCTTCATTCAGCGCAATCTGTAAATGGTGTCCAGGCACCGCTTCATGTAGCGTTAGCGCCTCTAAAACATACAGTGGACGTTTGTCTAGTGCATACGTATTAACCCAATAATACCCGGCTTCTAAGTCATTACTTGCGCCCAAGTAACGCCCCGTGGTGTATTTTGGTGCTATGCTGGCAGGCACCGGTGCAACGCCATAAGGACGACGTGGCAAGGTATGAAATAGCTGTGGTAACTTCGCATCTATACGTTTAGAAATATACGCAGCTTCTTTAAGCAATTGCTCTGGCGTTTTGGCATAAAACTGCGGATCCGTTCTTAAGAAATCTACAAATTCAGCGAAAGAGCCTGTAAACCCAACTTGCTCAATTACCGACTCCATTTCTTTTCTGATTCGCGCCACTTCTTTTAAACCCAACTCATGGATCTCTTTAGGAGACATATCTGTTGTCGTGTAATACTGGGCTCTGTTTTTATAAAAATCTTGGCCATTGGGTGTATCACGCAAAGCGATTGTTTGACGCGCGTTGGGACGATATTGCTCAGTAAAAAATTTAAGATAGGCACGGTAAGCAGGCATCACCTTAGTGCGCAATACTGACTGAGCTCGGTCTTGTAACTTGGCAAACGCATCGTCTGATAATTTTGCGGTATTTGATTTAAACGGCGAATAGAAAACCGACTGTGTGACATCTTCGTGAATAAAGCCAGCAATAGACTGCTCATATCCCTCTAACACCACTTGCGGTTGAGTATGCCCTGTTTGCATCCCCATCCGCATCCAATGCATATTTTGCTCAAAAAAACGCGGCACTTCTGCTAAACGTTTTAGATAAACGTCAAACCCGTCGGCTTTGGTAAAGTCACTATTGCTGATGACATAAGTGAGCTCGGAGTGGAACCCACCCTCTGAAGTCAGTGGCACATAATGTTTATTAAAGCGGTATTCATCCACCTTATTTTGAACTTGCGCACGCAATATCGTGTGATTAATCTGGTTTTCTTTAGACAGCTTTAAAAACTCAACCGCATCTAACTGTTTAAGTAGACTCAACTGTGCTTGGTATTGCTGCGCTAAATAATCAGCACTTAAATTAGGTAAATAATATTTCTTACCTGATGAGTCTACTTTGTAGGGATCTGATTTTTTTAGTAGCTGCTGAGCTTGTTGCTCCACTTGATGAAACATATCGTTACTCGTCGAGCTTGGCGTTATCTGACAGCCCGCCAACGACAGACTCGCAATCAATACACCAACCGTTAACGCAAAATTTCTAATCACATTTTTACCCTAAGATTCTGGACTTTTTTTGACTGTAACTGAGCAAACACAACGACTGCAACTAAAAGCGTTCAATCCCACAAATTGCAATATGTTTAATTTGCAGGCAAACTACGAAAAATTGCTGATAAAAAAAGCGAACAGTCGCATATTTTTAACTTTTCTATTTCAAATGTGGCTGTTTTGATTTTAAATACAGATTGCACTCAGTGCTCAAGTAGATATGATGTTAGTGACACTCAACCTATCATTTCAGGGAAAGTCACTGACTCGATGTAATGTTTTATTATTGCGGTAAATAGAATGATATTCCATGACTCCATGGCCAATGCACAAGAAAAAATGACACAGGTTTGCCTCTTTCTAGAGCAATATCATTTGCCGCCGACCCCAATGAACTATCATGTGGCGTATACCTATATTAGTAAGTGTGAAGCAGCTCTAAATAAAGCAATTGATAGCGCCATTCGAGAAAAGCACACGATAGACAGTATCTTTGTTGAACACCTGTATTTTGAACACCTGAACAAAGGACATAAAACAGAAACCGAGTTACTAAATAATGTAGACGGTGCTTTAACAAACTTATCCAAAGTCACTAACGAGTCTCAAAAACAATTTGCCAACTTTGCACACAAAGTCGCATCTTGTGTACAAGATCTAGATGAAAACAACATAGCCAAAAGCAAAAAAGCTGTTGTACAACTGAGCCACTCGACTGACGCCCTGCTAAAACAGCATCAACTCTTCAAAGCACAAATAAAAAAAGTACGCCTAATGTATATGAAGTCACAGCAGCAATTACAACATCTTCGTAAACAACATATGATTGACCCGCAGACGGGTCTTTATAAACGTCACTTTTTGAATCAACAAACACAAGTTTGGTTGGCAAAAGACCGGTCTATTTGCGCAATATCAATACAAATAAACAACTTGTCTGACTTCACCAATGAGTATGGCGATATCGTTGGTGAAGTGATCCTCAACCGAGTAGCAAAAAAAGTACGTAAGTACGTGCTCGAAAGTGGTTTGCCAGGGCGGACCAAAGAGCAAGAATTTACCGTTTTATTAGCAGATATTGAAACCAGCACAGCCAATGTGATCGCTGAAAAAATACGTAACAGTGTAGAAAAGCTTAAATTTGTCAGCTCCAGAGGCAATGTTGAATTACCTCGTATTCAGCTCTCTTTAGGGATCACGAAACGACAGCAAGAACAAAGCTTTGATGAGCTTGCATACAAAGCACATTTAGCAGCACAAAAGGCGCATTTATCAGGGCAAAGCTGTTTCACCAGCGCGTAACACCCAAAGCGTATCAAATTTAACAAATTCTGCTGTGATAAATTGCACCTCAGTCACGCAATCAAGTACACTAAAGCCCAATTTAGCGTAATGGCCAAAGCAGAGAAGCATCATGAAAGAGTCGCAACACCAAACCACTGATTTCGGTTATAAAACAGTCGCACGAGAAGAAAAAGCATCAATGGTTGCAGATGTATTCCATTCGGTCGCCGCCAAATACGACATCATGAATGACTTAATGTCATTTGGCATTCATCGTTTATGGAAGCGCCAAGCTATTGCTTGCTCCGGGGTACGCAAAGGTCATCGTGTACTGGATTTAGCCGGTGGTACAGGAGATTTAACGGCAAAATTCAGTCAGCTAGTCGGTGATACCGGTCAAGTTATTCTGGGTGATATTAATGACTCTATGTTAAAAGTAGGCCGTGATAAATTGCGCGATCTAGGGCTTGTCAGCAATATAGAGTACGTACAAATGAATGCTGAAGCGCTACCATTTCCAGATAACAGCATTGATGTGATCACCATTGCTTTTGGTTTACGTAATGTCACAGACAAAGATGCAGCGCTGCGCTCAATGTATCGTATTCTCAAGCCTGGTGGTCGTTTGCTGATCTTAGAATTTTCAAAAACTGACAGTGAAGCATTATCAAAGATTTATGACTTTTACTCATTTAACCTGCTACCAACCATGGGCAAACTCGTGGCTAATGACAGTGAGTCATATCGCTACTTGGCTGAATCTATCCGCATGCATCCAGATCAAGAAACATTAAAAAGCATGATGGAAGACGCCGGCTTTGAACAAACTAGCTACCAAAACATGACTGGTGGTATTGTCGCACTGCATCGCGGTTTTAAATACTAGAGGCTGACATGATTAACACTTTGCTGGTCGCTGCGGTTGAACGTGTGCTCAACGCAGCCCTAAAGTTAGATCCTAGTTTTGCAACATCGCTCGAAAAAACGCGGCATCAAGTGTTGCTGATTGAAATTAGAGATTGGCAACAGACTTTTGCTCTGACTTTTACAGGTCAAAGCTTTATGCTATTCAACAACTATCAAGAACACGCTGATTGCCATATAAGCGCAAGCATTGAGACTTTAACCCAGCTAAAAGACCCCAGTGTATTAACGCAACTCATTCGCCAAGAAAAGTTAGACTTACAAGGTAATTTAAACCTCGCTCAAGCCTACAGCCAGAGTTTCTCTAGCTTAGATATTGATTGGCCAGAACAATTATCCCCATATCTAGGTGATGCAGCCGCTCAGCAGCTAGCGCAGCATATACAGCTTGCTTGTGCTCGCACACAACACTTCGGCAAAGTGCTCAAAAGTACGACCTCTCAGTTACTGCAAGACGAACTCAAAGTGGCAGTCCATCCGCTTGAGGTCGCACAATTTAAAGCACATACTCGAGAGCTTAAACAACAAACCGCACAATTAGAGCAACGTATTAATCAACTACTCGCGCGTTAAAATTAAGGAAACTAGTTTGGCAATTACTCGCTTATACCAGATAACACACACCTTACTCAGTTTTGGGCTTGATGAGTTTATTCCTGCAAAAAAGCGACCTTGGTTTGCTCGCGTAGCTAGAAATAGTTTGTTTTGGATACGCAATAAACACGCCGACAAATCCATAGGTGTAAGACTGCGGTTAGCGCTGCAAACTTTAGGCCCGGTATGGGTTAAGTTTGGGCAAATGCTCTCTACCCGTCGCGATTTATTGCCGCCAGAGGTCGCTGAAGAGCTGGCTTTATTGCAAGATAAAGTAGCCCCTTTTGATGGTGCGCAGGCGCAACAATTGATAGAAAGCGCATTACAAATCAACGATATTAGCGAGCTATTTAGTGAGTTTGAGCAGGTTCCATTAGCTTCAGCCTCGATTGCGCAAGTTCATACCGCCACGTTGGTACATAAAGAACATGAGCGAGAAGTTGTCATTAAAGTGATCCGCCCAGGCATAGAGCAGCAGATCACCGCCGATTTAGCGTTAATGGCGCAGTTTGCCAAACTATTGGTGAAGCTTTTTAAGTCAAGCCGTCGCTTGCGTCCTGTTGAAGTTGTCAAAGAGTATAAAAAAACCTTACTTGATGAGCTGGATCTGATGCGAGAAGCAGCCAATGCGATTCAGCTTAAGCGAAACTTCACTGACTCTGAATCTCTTTATATCCCAGAGGTCTATAGCGATTACTCTCGTACCAATGTACTCGTTATGGAACGCATTTATGGGATACCCGTGTCTGATACTGACGCGTTGCTTGCGCAAGGCACCAACATGAAACTCTTGGCTGAGCGAGGGGTGGAAGTATTCTTCACGCAGGTATTCAGAGACAGTTTTTTTCATGCTGATATGCACCCTGGCAATATTTTTGTGTCGCGCAACACACCGCATAACCCTCAATACATCGGCATAGATTGCGGTATTGTAGGTACGTTAAATAAAGAAGATAAGCGTTATCTCGCTGAAAACTTTATCGCATTTTTTAATCGAGATTATCGCCAAGTAGCCCAGCTACACGTTGACTCTGGCTGGGTCCCTGCAGATACCTGTGTTGAAGAATTTGAATTTGCTATACGCACAGTCTGTGAACCTATCTTTAACAAGCCACTTGCTGAAATATCCTTTGGTCATGTTTTAGTTAATTTGTTCAATACGGCGCGACGCTTTAATATGGAAGTACAGCCTCAACTGGTATTACTGCAAAAAACCTTACTTTACGTTGAGGGTCTTGGCCGTCAACTTTATCCTCAGCTTGATTTATGGCAAACCGCTAAGCCCTTTTTAGAACAATGGGTTAAAGAGCAGGTCGGCCCTTGGTCAGTGTTAAAACAACTGTACGCTAACTTGCCGTTTTGGGCAGAAAAAATGCCTGAAATGCCAGATCTTATTTACCATAATCTCAAGCGAAGTAACCGCCAACTGACCCATACCAAAGAACAAAACGATGTAAAACCCATACTATTGGGCATGCTGGCTTGTACTTCGTTGATATGTGCGAGCTTGAGCTATTTGGCAAATGAGTGGTTGCTAAGCGGTTTAACATTATCTGCAAGCGCTATCCTATTTATCAGTGCGTGGCGCAAAATAGGGTGATATTTTACACACTGGGCGTATAATCACGACAAGTTGAGTATTTATAAACGGAGTCATCATGGGTTTAGGTGGGATCAGTATTTGGCAGTTATTAATCATCCTTGCCATCATTGTTTTATTGTTTGGAACAAAAAAACTACGTGGCATCGGCAGTGATCTAGGTGGAGCTGTAAAAGGCTTCAAAAAAGCAATGTCGGATGAAGACAAAGCATCTTCGGCTCAATTAACCGAGCAAAAACAACAAGAACAACAGACAAATACGACCGAGCAAGAGAAAAAAGACAAAGATAAGGTGTAAACTCATGGGTATGTGGGAGTTGGTCGTAGTACTTATTGTGGGCCTGATTGTATTAGGCCCTGAACGTTTGCCGGTTGCCATTCGAACCGTGAGCCGTTGGATAAATACTATCAAATCGGTTGCCAACTCTGTAAAAGCAGAAGTAAACGAAGAGCTGCGCGTTCATGAGCTACATACCAATTTAAAAAAAGCGGAACAGCAAAACATGCAGGACTTACCTGAGGACATAAAACACTCAGTAAGCGAGCTGCAAAAAGCCGCTGATTCAGTAAAACACAGTTACAAAAGCGCGTCAGACGCCAAAAAAGACTGAATAAGCAAGTAATTTAGAAGTTAAAGAGCAACCTATGTCACAAGCACAGCACAGCGGTTTTATTGGCCATTTAATTGAGCTTAGAAATCGGGTTATGAAGGCGCTACTGAGTGTTTTGCTGATCTTTATCGCACTGGTCTATTTCGCCAACGATATCTATGGCTATGTTGCAGCGCCCTTAATCGCAACATTGCCGGCGCAAAGTACGATGATAGCTACAGATGTAACAGCTCCCTTTTTTGCGCCTTTTAAACTCACGCTGTTTGTTGCACTATTTGGTGCCATCCCAATTATACTTCATCAAATCTGGAGCTTTATTGCCCCAGGCCTTTACCAACATGAAAAACGTATGCTGATCCCCGTACTGCTCTCAAGTATCGTGCTGTTTTATTGCGGCATCGCGTTTTGTTATTTTGTTGTGCTCCCTATAGTTCTGAGCTTTTTTACCAGTGTTGGGCCACAAATGATGACCATATCTCCAGATATTAGTAGCTATTTGAGCTTTGCCTTAAAGCTATTTTTTGCATTTGGAGTGGCATTTGAAATCCCTGTCGCTATTATGTTGTTGTGCTGGAGCGGCGCAACATCGGTAAAAAGCCTCAAAGAAAAACGGCCTTATATGGTCGTGGGTGCATTCGTCGTAGCCATGTTTTTAACACCACCCGATGTACTCTCACAGACCCTTTTAGCAATACCTATGCTATTACTCTTTGAGCTAGGCTTATTACTAGCGAAATGTTATACAAAAGAATCAGAAAAACAGGAATCCGAACAATGAAAAAAATAGCACTTTTAAGTGTGGTATTAGCAAGTGCTACTGCGTTTGCACAACCTGTAGATCAACAAGCTCTGGCAGCTTGTACACTCATTAAAAAAGATTTTAAGCGTTTAGTGTGCTTTGACAAAGTAATGGCCAATCAGCCAATCAATATCGAGCAAACGATTACCCAAAATGCACCACCTGAACTGTCGGACGAAGAGCGTTTTGGCATGTCTAAAAAATTATTAAAAGAGAAAACTGACTACTCAGAAGCACAGCAGATCAATGCCTCTGTCATTGAAGTTAAAAAATCTCCGTTAGGCACCCGTTTATTTAAACTTGATAATGGGCAGTCATGGAAACAGCTCGACAGCGGTGCATTCTACGCCAAAAAAGGGGATGATATCCAGATAGAGCGTGGCACTTTAGGGTCATTCATAATGACTAAAGCAGGCTCAAACCGCAGTATCAGAGTCAAGCGAGTGGACTGATGACCGCGCATTATATTGATGCTGGTATAAACTTAACGAGTTCACAATTCGACAAGGATCGTGACGACGTTGTAGTACGAGCAAAACAAGCCAGCATCGATAATATGTTACTTATCGGCAGTAATGTTGAAGACTCCAAACACAGCCTGCAACTGGCGCTACAATATGACTTTGTAAGCACCGCAGGCATTCACCCACACGATGCAAAAGATGCGCCTAGCAACTACCTTGCGCAATTAACTCAATTATTAGGCCAGCCCAAAGTCGTCGCGGTGGGTGAGTGTGGTCTGGATTTCAACCGAGACTTTTCACCTCGCCCGCAACAGATAGAAATCTTCACACAACAGCTTAGCCTGGCACAGCAATTGGCTATGCCTGTTTATTTACATGAAAGAGATGCGTTTAATACGATGCAAACCGCGCTGACACAGGTTAATGTCCAAGGCGTCTTGCATTGCTTTACAGGTAACAAAGCCGCGTTAGAATTTTACTTAGACTATGGCCTCATGATTGGAGTGACAGGCTGGGTTTGTGACGAGCGTAGAGGTGCACAGCTTCAACAACTCATCCCACTTATCCCTGATGATAAACTACTTATCGAAACAGATGCTCCCTATTTATTGCCACGTACTTTAAAGCCAAAACCAAAATCACGCCGCAATGAGCCTGCATTTGTTAATGAGGTGGCGCGCCAAGTAGCCCTTTTAAGAGGACAAAGTATTGAGCATGTAGCGCAAATTAGTCGTGATAACTTTAAGCAACTCTTCAAAGTTGAGGGTGAAATACAGTGATCCGCCTACTCTGTGTTTTACTCTGCATGTTCGTCACTTTTTCTACTCATGCATTTGAAATTAAAGAAACATTTAGCAAGCGTGAAACGTTGCCTTTTTCGTATGTGCAAAACAACAGTGAAACGCTTGAGCAACTAACAAGTACTGAGCTTGATTGGCAACACGTTGACAGTGGATTTTTACACCTTAAACCAGACTTGAAAAATATTTGGCTCAAAGTTGTTTTAAACAACCAAACCAACCAAGATCTGCCACTGCTACTGAGTGTGAACAACAACCAATTGGATAACATCACCGCGTTTATTCCCGAGCAAAATCGCTCTATTTTGGTCGCACCTAACAGTGAATACCAACTAGGTGCTCAACAACCTATTTCACATCAAGTCCAGTTAGTGCCAATCAAACTGTCTGCCCATGAGGGCAGCACAATTTTCATTAAATTAAAAAATAGCGGCCAAACTTATTTACCGCTAAGTTTATGGCATCCCATTGAATACCTAAAATACACCAGTAAATTTAACTTACTCTATGGGGTGTTGGCTGGGTTCATTGTAGCTATGGTTCTGACTAATATCTCACTGTACTCCTTTACCCATAAGCACTATTTCTTATTTGCCGGTTTGACCATCGCAACCATTTGGCTGCTCAATGCACACCTCTACGGGTTTAGTCATCGTTATATTTATAGTAACTGGCTGTGGCTACAACAATATGGGCAAGCGCTTTTCTTGTTTATTTCGACTTGGCTGTTTATCCCTATCTTGAAAAGCACACTTGTCCCTAAAAGTGCATTGCGTACACAATACATCTTAAGCGTGATGTTAAAAGTAGGCCTTATATGTGCAGCCGCGCTCCCTATGGCACCATACAGAATAGCTTTATTCGTTGCGTTTACCTTAAGCTTTGCGACCACCGTCATCTATCTAGCTTTAGCCGTAAACGCTTACAGGCACTCAGCCCCATTTTATAAAGCCTATGTGCTAATGTTTAGTACCTTATTACTTGTACTTGTCTATCAAAGTACTTTTGAGCTGGGGCTACTTTCAAGCCCGGTTCTGGATAGACCTTTAAGCTACCTGTGCTACTTATTAATTAGTATGACCTTAAGCTACGCGTTGGTGCGTCAATTTATTCAAGAACGCGACAACAAAATTAAACATCAACAAGCTCGTCTTGCACAAACACGGGCTGAAGATGCCTTACTAAAAGAGCGTTTGCTCATACAAGAGCAAGCACAAGAAAAACTGGAAACCAGTATTGATGAGCGCACCTTTAAACTTGAAGTAACGCTTCGGGAGTTACAAGAGAAGAACCGCGAGTTAGAAAAACTCAATATGGAAGATGCACTTACAAAAGTAAAAAATCGACGCTACTTCGATAAACGCATCCTGATGGAAGTGAGACGCTCAAGAAGAGAGCAAACCACCCTAAGTGTGGTCATGTTAGACATCGATCATTTCAAAAAAATAAACGATAACTATGGTCATGTTGTCGGCGACCAAGCTATTTGCGCCATTGCCAAAATAATAGAGCAACATCTTAAACGACCATTAGACGAAGTATTTAGATATGGTGGTGAAGAATTTGTATTGCTACTACCCAACACTCAACAAGATGGGGCATTAGAACTTGCCGAGCAAATTCGTCATAGTATATCTACCACAAACTTCGACTTTGCTGTGGTGCAATTGCAAATGACACTCAGTGCGGGTGTATATAGCGCCATAGCCAATGACAGTAAAAACCCCACCTTATTTACCGACTTAGCAGACAAGGCCTTGTATCAAGCTAAACAACAAGGTCGAAATCAAGTTTTAGCGTACGAATAATTTTAGGAGACTATAGTGGCTCAATCAGGATTAGATTTATTTCCATATACACGCATGCGTCGTATGCGCCGAGATGATTTTTCAAGACGTTTAATGAGTGAAAGCCAGCTATCGGTTAGCGACCTTATTTTTCCTGTATTCGTCTTAGAAGGCAAAAATCGCAGAGAAGCCATTGAGTCTATGCCCGGAATTGAGCGTCTATCGATAGATCTACTCGTTAAAGAAGCGTTTGAGCTTGCTGAATTAGGCGTCCCCGCAATCGCAATTTTTCCTGTCACGCCAGCTGATAAAAAATCGCTCAATGCAGAAGAGGCCTACAATCCAGAAGGCCTAGCTCAGCGTACAGTAAAAGCATTAAAAGCGGCGGTGCCTCAGCTTGGAGTGATCACGGATGTGGCACTCGACCCATTTACTGTTCATGGGCAAGATGGCATTATCGATGACAGTGGCTACGTGATTAACGACGTAACGACCGAAATTTTAATCAAGCAAGCATTATCACATGCACAGGCAGGTGCTGACGTGGTTGCACCTTCTGATATGATGGATGGCCGCATTGGTGCAATACGTGAGGCTCTCGAAGCCGAAGGACATATTCACACTCGCATCATGGCATATTCAGCAAAGTATGCATCTAGCTACTATGGACCTTTTCGCGACGCTGTTGGTTCAGCTGGTAATTTAAAAGGCGCAGACAAAAAAACCTATCAAATGGACCCAGCCAATTCAGACGAAGCATTACGTGAAGTGGCTTTGGATTTACAAGAAGGGGCTGACATGGTGATGGTTAAACCGGGTATGCCATACCTAGACATCGTTCGTCGTGTAAAAGATGAATTTCAAGTGCCTACTTTTGCGTATCAAGTCAGCGGAGAATATGCGATGCACCGCGCAGCGATTGACAATGGCTGGCTGGCAGAAAAGCCGTGTATAATGGAGTCGCTGTTAGCGTTTAAGCGCGCAGGTGCAGATGGCATTTTAACCTATTTTGCCAAACAAGTGGCTATCTGGCTGAACGAAAAATAACAAACTTTAAAGCTTATTGACCCTAGCTTTTATACAAAAAATGCGCCAGAAGGCGCATTTGTTATTTGCTTGCTAAAAGTTGCTCAGCTCTGGCAAAGCCCGCCTCGCTTACAGTCCAACTGTAAAAAAATGTCATCTCACCACTTTGCAGTTCAACTTGCAAAACAGTCAACAACAAAAATCGTTTGCGTTGAATATGCTTAATATCTTCCGTTAAAATATAACGGGTCCCACACCCAAAAGAATAACTAATACCCGCCCTATCAATGTGCACAAAACGCTTATTGAGCAATGCAAGTCCCAATGGTATGAGGCTTGCCACCAACAGCGCATAACACAACACAGATAAAATGAATGCGTTTAGCTCTAAAGCAGACACAGAAAAAAACAGGCTCGCACAAGCGAAAAGAAATATCCCAAATAATAGCCAATTTACCGATAAATCAACCGTTCTCACTGCTAAGTCTCCAAACGTTTTATCACTCTTATAGAAGTGAAGTTTATTTCTATAGGCGCAATAATAAACAGTAATTGTACCCAAATCAAGTTCAAACGATATAAATCAAATACTTTTTTATTAGACATAAAAAAACCGCTTGACTACCAAGCGGTTTTTTAAAAAAGCTTAAAAGCTAACTAAAATTACTTAGCCGCTTTTTTCTCTTTTTCTGCAGCAATTACTGTGTCAGCAACGTTTTGCGGACAAGGTGCGTAGTGTGAGAACTCCATAGAGAACTGACCACGACCTGAAGTAATTGTACGTAAGTGACCGATGTAACCGAACATTTCAGAAAGAGGTACGTCACCCTTGATGCGAACGCCTGTTAGGCCAGCTTCTTGGTCTTTGATCATACCACGACGACGGTTAAGGTCACCGATCACGTCACCTACGTTGTCTTCTGGCGTGAACACGTCAACTTTCATGATTGGCTCAAGAAGTTGTGCACCCGCTTTAGGGATAGACTGACGGAATGCGCCTTTTGCTGCGATTTCGAACGCGATTGCTGATGAGTCAACTGCGTGGAAACCACCGTCGAATAGTTCAACTTCAACGTCTAATACTGGGAAGCCAGCTAGAACACCTTCTTCCATCATTGACTTGAAGCCTTTCTCAACTGCAGGCCAGAATTCTTTAGGAACGTTACCACCAACAACGGTAGACTTGAACGTAAAGCCTGAACCAACTTCGCCTGGCTTGATACGGTAATCAATCTTACCGAACTGACCAGAACCACCTGATTGCTTCTTATGCGTGTAGCTATCTTCAACTTCTTGCGTGATAGTTTCACGGTAAGCAACCTGAGGCTGACCAACGATTAGGTCTACACCGTAAGTACGCTTAAGGATATCTACCTTAATGTCTAGGTGTAATTCACCCATACCTTTAAGGATAGTTTCACCTGAATCTTCGTCAGTCTCAACTTGGAATGACGGATCTTCTGCAACCATCTTACCGATAGCGATACCCATCTTCTCGTTACCGCCTTTATCTTTAGGCTGTACCGCGATTGAGATTACCGGCTCAGGGAAGATCATCGCTTCAAGTGTACACTCGTGCTTTGGATCACACAGTGTGTGACCTGTTTGAACGTTCTTCATACCAACAACCGCGATGATGTCACCCGCTTGTGCTTCAGTCAGTTCGTTACGCTCGTCTGCTTGCATCTCAACCATACGGCCGATACGTTCTGTTTTACCAGTTGCAGAGTTAAGGATGGTATCACCTTTTTTCATGCGACCAGAGTAAATACGGATAAAGGTCAAGGCACCGAAACGGTCATCCATGATCTTAAACGCTAGCGCTTTAAGCGGCTGATCAGCGTCAACAGTTGCAACTTCACCAGTAGGCTCACCAGTTTCTTTGTCTGTAAGCGGCTGAGGATCAACTTCTGTAGGTGCAGGTAGGTAATCAACAACAGCGTCAAGTACTAGTTGAACACCTTTGTTTTTGAACGCAGAACCACAGTAAGTTGGGAAGAACGCAAGGTCACGTGTACCTTTACGGATACAACGCTTGATGTCTTCATTAGAAGGGATTTCACCTTCCATGTACGCTTCCATTAAGTCGTCATCTTGCTCTACCGCAGACTCGATAAGTAGCTCATGGTACTCTTCAACTTTGTCTACCATGTCTGCAGGAACGTCTTGCACTTCATAGTTTTCAGGAAGACCTGAGTCATCCCATACGTATGCTTTCTTTTCAAGTACGTCGACAACACCACAGAACTCGTCTTCGATGCCGATTGGTAATGTCATAACAAGTGGATTAGCTGCAAGTACGTTTTTAACTTGACCTACAACGCGGTAGAAGTCAGCACCCATACGGTCTAGCTTGTTTACGAAGATAACACGTGCAACTTCTGATTCGTTCGCATAACGCCAGTTAGTTTCTGATTGTGGCTCTACACCACCTGAACCACAGAATACACCGATACCACCATCAAGTACTTTTAATGAACGATATACTTCAACTGTGAAGTCAACGTGTCCCGGAGTATCGATAACGTTTAAGCGGTGACCTTTCCACTCACACGTTACAGCAGCTGACTGGATTGTGATACCACGCTCAGCTTCTTGTTCCATGAAGTCAGTAGTAGACTCACCGTCGTGTACCTCACCGGTTTTGTGAATCTTACCTGTAAGCTTTAGGATACGCTCAGTGGTGGTAGTTTTACCCGCATCAACGTGCGCGAAAATACCAATGTTTCTGTACTTCGATAAATCTGCCATTGTTTTGCTCTATTTAAAGTAGAAAAATTATTCGGCGGGAGTATATCACCTCTTATTACGAACATCATCCTTGATATCGCTTAAAATGCGCACAATTTGTGAAAAAGTTTTTATTCGTGGCGATAAGTGATCGCAAACACGGCCACAATCAGCTTGCGATCCAAATAAAAGTTGACCTAACCTAGAAAACGCTAGATATCTTGGGCGATTGCGGCCTGTTTACTGCACAAATGACTCAAAATAGAATAAATAACCCTAAAATAAGTGCCAACCCTAGTAGAGGCACAACCACAGTCAACATTGCCAGAGGCCAATAGGCAGCTTGGTGCGTTTCTTTACATATTGCTCTGACCGTTGTCACCACATATCCGTTATGGGGCAAAGTATCTATGGCACCAGAGCTGATAGCCACGACACGATGAAGTTCTGAGTTGTTGACACCTAAATCAATATAGTGCGGTGCCACTAACGGCAAAGCAATCGCCTGCCCACCCGAAGCAGATCCGGTTAGACCCGCAATAACACTAACCGCAATCGCAGCCCCTAATAACTCATTGCCTGGAATTTGGGTCATCAAAGCGACAGCATCTTGAAAAGCGGGCGTCACTTTCGCGACGGCACCAAAGCCCACCACCGCTGCTGTGTTGCCAATCGCCACCAAAGCCCCAGTAGTACCAACATTGATTGCCTGTTGAATATTCACAAAATGTTTGTAGTTCAACACTAAAATGCTCAACACACCACCGAGCAGCGCCACAATTAACGCACTTTGCTGAAGCGTTTCATGTAAAGTAAATGATAAAGCTAATACGATCAGCAACGGAACAAGACCTGTGATTGGGTGCGGCAAATGTCGCTTTGCTTGAATGGGGTCATCGTCGCGCGCGGTAAACACCTCGCCATTTTGCTGTGCTTTTTTGATCATTCTAACTAACAAAAAATAACCTAATATCGCCATAAACACAGCCACGATAAGGCTCTCTTGCCATGCAGCATAAGGGGAAGTACCTAAATACTTAATGGGTATCCAATTTTGGATCTCAGGAGAACCCGCTGAGGTCATGGTAAAAGTCACCGAGCCAAAGGCAAGCGTTGCAGGGATAAATCGCCTCGGTAGATTGGCGTCTTTGAATAAACTCAATGCCATAGGAAAGACCGAAAATGCAACGATAAATACACTCACCCCACCATAAGTAAGCAAAGCACAAGCCAGCACCACTGCAAGTACGGCGTACTTCATACCCAGCTTACCAACAATATAGTGTGCCACCGCATCCGCCGCGCCAGTATCTTCCATAAACTTGCCAAACAGAGAGCCAAGCAAAAACATGAAAAACCATGCTTGAATAAAGCCACTAAAACCACTCATATAGCTGCTAATAAAGTCTACTTCTGCCCCTGAAGGAAACAGCGTAACATTACTGCTTAGCGCAACTAATAAGGCACATAATGGCGCGCACAGAAACAAGTTCATTCCACGCAGCGTCAGGATAATTAACAGTGCTAATGCACCAACAAGTCCAAGCATACTAAGCATTAAAGTCCCTTCTTTTTATTATTTTTCAGAACAACATGACTTTAGCATTGAACAAAAACGCACCAGGTTCAAGAGGGAAAACTCTGTTTTATCTCACTTATAAGCGCCATTTTTGTTTAAACAGAGCAGTTTGTTTGCGCGACAGCTGAACTTTAAGCTGATTATTTAAAGTGACTTCTAAAGAACCACCTACTTCCAATTCAACCGTTTTTATTTGATTAACATTAATGATCCAGCTTCGCCCAGCTCTAAAAAAATCATCACTGGGCAATCGGCTTTCAATATGTGACATAGTTCGGTAAACGCTTACTTTTTTGCTTGATAAATGTATCTGCGTATAATTTCCCATCGCTTCAAGTGACTGCAACGCAAACTCATCATATGCCGTAACAAATATCACGCTTGGCACGTAATCCAACTGCGCAAGTAGGTCAAAACCACTGCCATCAGGCATGTTTATATCTAAAAATATTAGTTCTGCCTGTAAAGGCTCTATTTTTTCTAATGCATCGGCAACCCCGCCGCTTCTGCAACAATGTCTTGTTCGCCAAGCTCTGCGAGTTGCATTTTTAGCTCTACACGAGCCAGGCGACTATCGTCAATGAGCATTATTTTAGTCACGCTCTAACGTGCCAAGGGCAACACTTTGCTCATCACTACATCCAGCTAATAAAACGAACAATATGATACTAAGCCACGCCTTTATCTGCCTGAACTCCCTATCAAAAATAAAGGCGAGTCTTTAAGCTAGCAAAAAGCGTGAAAAATAAACTATTTAAATTATGAAAGGCATGTTTTTAATGAGCAAACATGGGTTACATCAAGTTTGCTCAATATAAACGGAGGGATTTAAACTGAACTCAGTTTGATTATAAGAGTTCAATTTTCAATTAACGCTGACTATATTCAACAAGCTCTCTACGCCCCCCGATAAACTTAGTCGCTAGTATCTTGTCACCTTTAATATCGCTGATATAAGAGGTGTCTTTGTCTAATGTCGCCACTATTTCCAGTTCATGATTAGTTAAATTGTAACGCCAAAAATTAGATTTAATATCAAGACCATAGATGTTATCACTTTTAGGTAACGCATAATTACCCTCTAGTTTTTGATTAAGTATTGCAAGCCCCTGCGTTCCATTATTTGCTTGAAGCCAGAAGTTTCCTTGCTGATCTACGTAAACAATTTGATTGTCTTTGGTGTACGTTGCCCACGAAACGTTTTGAATATTGAGGTCAGTTGTCTCACCTGTGTTAAGGTCAATATTAAATAATTGCTGTTTATCGGCTTGATTGTCTATAACCAACAATTTATGTGGAATGGTCCACGGTAATACCAAACGCGCAGCAACAGGTGACTCAACCATTTGATAACTGCCATCCAAATTGACTAAAGTGATTTGATTATTAACGTTCACGACTAAACTATTCCCATCCGGCGCCCAATCGTATCGCGTGCTCTTGAGGCCTTGTTCGAACTTAGTTAATTGATAGGTTTTATCATTATCTTTTATCCATAGTTGATACTCTCCTGAACGAGAAGAAACAAAAGCAATTAAATTACCGTTAGGCTGAAACTTTGCATTAATATCAGGGGCAGTAGAGCGTGAAAAAATATCAAACTCAACTTTCTCACCACCTAAGGTTAAGTAGCCAATATCAAAGTCTTTAGTACCATAGGTGACAGCAAACTTTGTTTGGTCGGGGTGGTAACTCGGTGTCCATAATCCGGTGTGACTAACTGGATGCAGGAGATCTAACTGACCGTCTAAATTCAATCGATAGATCTTACCTTCTATATCAGTAATGAAATGGCTACCATCTGGAGCAAATTTTATGAAAAATCGTTCATACACTGAATGGCTGGCATGACGTTTAATTTCCGCCTCACTTTTGACTTCACCTGATAGAGTAAAAGTTCTCACAACATTCGAGTTTTCGCGGCCTAAAGTGACCGTCGCCAAAAGGCCTGATTTGCGCGAATAGTCTAATGAGTAGATGCGCCCAGCATGATCATGTGGTACCTGCGATATTTGATCGGTAACAGCATCGTAGATAACCAACTCAGGTTGATTGCTCTCTGGCTCTGGGTATTGAAGTAAGGCGATACGTCCGTCATTTAACCATGTTGGGTGAGTCGTTTTTATTTCTGCACAGTCATAACGTAACTTATTGTTTGCGTTACCGTTCCATGCATGAGCAAAATCCAAGGTTTGTAATTGCCAGCACTGTTTGACTTCTGTTGGTATATCAGAACAATCGGATTGCAGCACAAATGCTAATTGTGAACCATCAGAAGACCAGCTCAATTGACTATAGTGCCCAGGCTCGCTACTTAATCGCTGCTCTTGATTATTGTTCAGATCTTTTGCCCACAAATGACTTTCACACTGACCGACAAATCGATTAAAGACTAAGTATTTACCATCAGGAGAGTAGGCAGCATTGTATTCTTGTTCATCACTTGCAGTAAGCGGTGTTACTTGATCATAAATAACGGGTTTAGATGGCCATAGAATAAATAGCGATAAAATAGCGATAGCAGTAACAGCAAATAACAACCCGTTTTTGCTCTGCTTAGATTGTTTAGATATTAATTGCGGGGTCTGCTTAATTTCATTATTTTCCCAACGAACATTGGCTTCTAAGCTATATCCCTTTTTTGCGTGGGTTTTGATAAACGCTTGTTTTTTACTATCGTCGCCAAATGCTTTTCTCAATTGAGCAATCGCTCTTTGTAACGTATTGGGGCCAACAACGCTATTTTCCCAAACGATGTCCATAAGCTCATCATGACTCACAACTTCGCCAGCGCGTGAAGCCAAAACTTCTAACACCTTAAGTGCTTTTGGTGGAACAGGCGTAGCCTGTTGTTGATGCTCTATTTGATTACGAGAAACATCAATAAAGTAGTTATTTACCCAAAACGCTTTGGTCATAAAAGAGACGATAGGCCTTATTCGTTATGCGTCAAATCTTACCTCGCTCTTTGCCTCAAAATAAAGAAAAAATAAAGAAATCAGCTAAACGTCAGGTTTTTTTCATGTATGTCAGGTCGTATACAGGCAAGTTGGAGCAATAGTTATTCACTATGAATCCAAAGTGACTAAGAAAAGAGAGAAAGACAATGAATTTACCTAGCAAAAACATAATGATAATAGCCTTGTTGACTAGTTTGTGTAGTATGGCTTCTGCTGAAACTAAATTAACGGGGCCATATCTAGGGCAAAAAGCTCCGGGATTAACAGCTGAAGTATTTGCACCAAACATTATCTCAACAAAAGGCTGGGAATATGGCGTTGTTTTCGCACCAAACATGAAAGAAATGTACATGGTTCGCGAAGTAAATGCTGACACAAAACCAGAGCAACAATTTGTCGTATATGAAAAAGACGGTGAAAACTGGATCGATCGTGTCATCTCTAAACGCGTTGGTACGCCGACGTTATCACCGAATAACAAAATCATGTTTTTTGGTAGAGGTTATAAAGAGCGTACAAAAGATGGTTGGTCAGAAATGAAGAGATTGGGTCCCGATTTTGAGCCTTATCGCATCATGCGTGTAACCTCTTCTCTAAACGGTACGATAGCATTTGATGAAGCTGGCAGTGACGGTAATGGGATTTTGCGTTATTCAACTATGGAGCACGGCAAGCTAAGCACACCAAAGCCATTCCCAAAAGAAATTAATACAGGTACTTGGAATGCTCATCCTTTTATCGCACCTGACGAAAGCTATATCATTTGGGACGGACAAAGAGGTGAGGATACCCGTAATTCAGATCTGTTTATTAGCTTCAAAGAACCAGATGAATCTTGGGGAGAAGCAATTAAATTTGGTGATAACGTCAACACCCCTAAAAATGAGTTCGCAGCTCAATTATCACCTGATGGTAAATACCTATTCTTTAACCGTAATGGCGATAACAGCAATGTAGATACCTATTGGGTAGATGCCCAAGTCATTGAAGACCTAAAACCAGCTCACATTAAAAAATATCTAGCCAAACTAGGCCCATTGCCAACAGCGGAGCAAGCTTCAGGTTCTCTTTGGGATATTCCTGTATTGACAAAATCATATACTAATACCAAGCCAGTATCGACGGATAACAGCCTAGTTGCAGGGAAGCTACCTCTTTCAAAAGATAAGGCGTCAGCGATTATTAACCTAGCGAAAGAAATTGGCGAAGGTAAACATGGAAAATACGACAGTTTGTTAATTGCTAAGAACAATAAACTGGTTTTCGAAAGCTACCACCAAAGAGGCCGCTTTGGGTTAGCTCATGGACAAGCTTCTGCAACCAAAGGGTATACTAGCTTGATCGTTGGCCGTGCAATCCAGTTAGGCTATTTATCCATGGCCGACTTACATAAACCGCTAATCAGCTTCTTAAAAGAATTAGACACGAGCAAACTAGTGGCTGGCGCCGATAAGATTACGCTACATAAAGCACTAACGATGCAAGGTGGTTTAACAATTGATCGTGATAAATGGCAAGAAATAGAAAAAGCACCAGAACAATTAAAAGGCCAAAAACTAGTGCAAAGGCTTTTACAAGAAAGTGCAGCAATCACTGAAGAAACGCAATCGTATAAATACGGTAATTTCAACCCAATGCTTGTCATGACTGTAATCGATGCAGTGGTTCCTGGTGGTGCGGAAGTATTTATCAAGACTGAGATACTAGACAAACTAAACATCTCTAATTATAAATGGGACACACACGCAAGTGGCTTGCCACAAGCAGGATGGATGGTTAGTTTAACGTCACGGGACATGGTTAAACTTGGCAGTATTGTTGTCAATAAAGGAAAGTGGCAAGGAAAACAGTTTGTTTCACCTACTTACTTAAGTAAAGCAACAAGTAATATCATCAAGCCAACTGAAGACTGGATGCCTGATGAATACCGTTATGGTTACTTCTGGTACAGTATGCCTGTAGTCGTTGAAGGTAAAACGTATGATCTTGATATCGCTTGGGGCGGCGGTGGAAACCGCGTAATAGTCGTTGAGGAGCTTGACTTAGTCATCGCTATTACTGGTCATGACAGAGAAGATACCATCATGAAACAAATTGCAGATGTCGTTATTCCAGCGTTTGTTAGTTAATGAAACTAACCTATTGAGCCTAAAAAGGGCTAGTTTGTTGAACTAGCTCTTATTTGATGCTTATAACCCTAAGCATCTAGTAAGTCTTTACTATGCAGATTGAATCGACACTAATTTGCTAGACACCTCTTAGTAAATTCTTAAATAAAAGATGCCTACAGTGTTAGGAGAAGATCAATCGTAAAAGTCTTTGCTGGATTGATGTTTGAGGTATTGCTTAAGGGTTTAAGTAGCGAGGCAAAGTTATAAAAATTTAAGCTTCATAAAAACGCACCAGGTTCAAGAGGGAGAACTCTATTTTATCTGAATTAGTCTCGACTTGATCTGACATTTCGATTTGAAAAATTGAGAGTTACCCGTTTTGATAAAGGTGTCGAATCTTTTAATCAAAACAACCTAAAAGGTGGTAACTCTCATGTTGCATACTAACAACCCAATTATAAAACACAAAACTGGATTACTTAATCTTGCAGAAGAACTAGGTAACGTTTCAAAAGCCTGTAAAGTCATGGGCGTTTCAAGAGATACATTTTATCGATACCAAGAGCTAGTAGAGGACGGTGGCTTGGATGCGTTAATTGATAAAAGTCGTAGATCGCCAAACATTAAAAACCGTGTAGATGAAGTTACTGAGAACGCAGTGGTTCAATACGCTATCGATTACCCAGCTCATGGCCAGCACAGAACTAGCAATGAGTTGCGTAAACAAGGCGTCTTTGTTTCAGGCAGTGGCGTTCGCTCAATCTGGTTACGCCACGATTTAGAGAACTTCAAGAAACGCTTAAAAGCTCTAGAAGGTAAAGTTGCTGACGAAGGTATTATCCTCACCGATAGCCAAATCGCTGCGCTTGAGAAAAAGAAAAGCGATGACGAAGCTTGCGGTGAAATTGAAACAGCACATCCGGGTTACCTAGGCTCACAAGATACCTTCTATGTTGGCAATCTCAAGGGTGTTGGGCGTATCTACCAACAGACGTTTGTCGATACCTACAGCAAAGTAGCCTTCGCAAAGCTGTATACGACCAAAACACCAATTACTGCGGCTGACATACTCAATGACAAGGTTCTGCCTTACTTCGAGCAACACGAGTTGCCAATGTTACGCATTTTGACTGACCGAGGCACCGAATATTGCGGTAAGGTAGAGCACCATGATTATCAGCTCTATCTGGCAATTAATGATATCGACCATACGAAAACTAAGGCAATGTCGCCTCAAACCAATGGTATCTGCGAGCGATTCCACAAGACGATACTTAACGAGTTCTATCAGGTTACGTTCCGTAAAAAGCTTTACGGTTCGCTAGAGGAACTTCAAAAAGATCTGGACGAATGGATGGCTTATTACAATAATGAGCGAACTCATCAGGGAAAAATGTGTTGTGGCAGAACGCCATTTGAAACATTGCTTGATGGAAAATCGATTTGGGCTGAGAAGAATTTAGCTCAAATCTAAACTGACAGTCACCGATTGAAAAACGGGTAACTGTCAGATCAAGTCTGAGCTAGTACAATTTTATCTCACTTATAAGCGCCATTTTTGTTTAAACAGAGCAGTTTGTTTGCGCGACAGCGGCACTTTAAGCTGGTTATTTAAAGTGACTTCTAAAGAACCACCTACTTCCAATTCAACCGTTTTTATTTGATTAACATTAATGATCCAGCTTCGCCCAGCTCTAAAAAAATCATCACTGGGCAATCGGCTTTCAATATGTGACATAGTTCGGTAAACGCTTACTTTATTGCTTGATAAATGTATCTGCGTATAATTTCCCATCGCTTCAAAAGCCAACACGTCATCCAAAGCAATAAAAAAGCACTTGTTGGCGTCTTTAATAAAGAACTTACTGCACAGTGACAACGGTTTTGCCGCTTTTTGCTGATACTTTTCAAGTGCCGCTTTTATACGCTCGTCGGTTACAGGTTTTAAAAGGTAATCAAGCGCATTCACTTCAAATGACTGCAACGCAAACTCATCATATGCCGTAACAAATATCACGCTTGGCACGTAATCCAACTGCGCAAGTAGGTCAAAACCACTGCCATCAGGCATGTTTATATCTAAAAATATTAGTTCTGGCTGTAAACGCTCTATTTTTTCTAATGCATCGGCAACCCCTGCGGCTTCTGCAACAATGTCTTGTTCGCCAAGCTCTGCGAGTTGCGCTTTTAGCTCTAAACGAGCCAAGCGACTATCGTCAATGAGCATTATTTTGGTCATACATACTCCTTGGGTAAAGATATCTTCGCCAACATGCTTTTGCCCTGCTGTGTCAATACCATACTAGCTTTGCCTTGATATAACAGCCTGAGTCGATCTTGAATGTTTTTCGTGCCAATACCTAAACTAGGCTGCCTAGACCGCTGACAAATATATGGGTTAGAAATCTGTATTTCTAGGTTATCACCATTTATGCGCACGACAACAGCAACCTCTCCCCCCTCGACACTTGGAGCGATACCGTGTTTTACCGCATTTTCTAAACACATCTGTAACATCAACTTGGGGACCAAACACGTCAAAGACAGCTCATCAACCTCGAACTTGTATGACAACCTAGACTCTAAACCGAACTGACACAAAGCGAGGTAATTTCGGGCACATTCAAGCTCACTAGACAGCGCTACTTTATCACCCTCTAATGGTTGTAAGCTATAACGCAGTATATCCGACAATTGCGCCAACCCTTTCCTCGCCTGTTGCGGTTGCTCTAATATCAATGCGCGCAAATCATTGATCGCATTAAACAAAAAGTGTGGGTTAAGCTGATTGTTTAATAGTTGCAGCTGACTTGCTTGCAATAGGCTTCTCGCCTCATGGAGCTGCCTTACCTTGGTGAGTGTTAAGTAGCATGTCGTCCACAACAGGCTCAACCAGAGCATATTAAAGGCATTACTTACAAATACTTTTTCTATAACAAAACCCCATTGCGAACGAGGTATCGGGTAGGACCAACCCAAATGAGCGAACAAAAACACTGCAACCAAAAGCAATCCAGTCGAAATGCTCGTCATCAGCACAACTGAGCAAGCGAAATATAAAATTTGTTGCAAGTTAGACCGATATGAAAAATAACGCTTAAATAGCACTCGAACAATATGGCTTAACAAAGCAGCACTGCTCAACAAAACTGCCCCATAGACATACTCTAAAGTGGTAGCAAACGGGTTGCGCGCTATCATATAACTAAAGATAAGGTAGGCCCCAACCCATCCAGCCACTTGGCACAGTAAATACTGTTTTTGCTTGTCTTTCATTGTTTATCCAGTTGGTTAAATAGTAACATCCCAATCTGAGTGACATTAGCAACACCTGCGGCGAGTACGATAACGGCTTGTTGTTTATTCGGGTTAAATATAACCATGGAGGCATAACCTCCCGTTTGTCCGTTATGCCAATAAGTATGCTCAAATTGACGCATCCAGCCATAACTCATTTGCTCATTTAAAGGTGTCAAAGTCGCACTCATTTTTTGGTGCAACAAAGGGTTGCTCTGTTCAAACCGCCAATATGATGAGACCCATTGCTGCATATCATGTAATGATGAAACTGCAGCGCCTGCCCCAGCTAAGCTATCAAACTGCCATGGTTGAACCCGCTCTCCATAGTAATCTTGCGCACCCACAAGGTTAATCTCTTCATGTTTGTTATCCGTACTCAAAGCCATTACTGTATTATTCATTCCTAGCGGCTTAAAAAGGCGTTCATTTAAAATCGTGTCAAGTGTTCCATCTAGTTGCTTAGTTAACAAGTAAGCCAACACGGCATAACCATAATTTGAATACTCAAACGCTTTTGAATCTCCCACCGTCGCTTTCAAAGCAACCAGCAATTGGTTCGTATCATATGTTGCATATGGATTGTTCATATCCGCTGGCGAGAAATTACTCGGTAAGCGCGGCAATCCCGAGGTATGCGTAATTAGCTGCTGCAAAGAATACTGGTGATGAGTAAACGTTTTATCCTCTAGAAGCTTTGCTATTGGCTCAGATAACAGCCACTGATGTGACTGCACCAAATCACTCGCAACGGTTGCAACCATCGGCTTAGTTAACGAGCCAACCTCAAAAAGCGCATGCTCGTTAACTTTGTCGCCAAAAAAGTAATGTCTCGGCTGGCCATCTGCAATAATAGCAATGGCGGCGTTGATACCCTTAAAGTGCTCTGCAAGTATTTGCTCTGTATTTCCATTTACATATTTATCACTTACGCTCATTCTGTTTTTTTTTTAAAGACAATGGCATTGCAAACCCTTGGGTAAACGTACCATTGTACTCACCCTCTTTCATCGTTCCTTTAAAAGCAGCGTTAATCATCTCAGACTCAAAACTCAGCACCTGAGTGGTTATCGCAAATTGACTGAGGGGGATACCAAAACTTTGCTGCGCAGGGCTGTCTAATGTTGCATGAAACCCATCTTCTAGTGCAGCAACCTGCAACTCCAAAGGCAGCTTTTTCCCATTGATATCCAATGCGCCTGCGTAAGTACCCTCGAGCGCAAGCTGTGATTTAGCATCGGCCGTCAGTAAAGAGAAAGTCAAAGGCCTCGCTTTACCCTGCGTAAACGTCCCCACTAACTTGCCATCAACGAATTGTCCTTCATAACTTGCATTGAGTTTATTATCTGAAAAACTTACGGCTTTATCAGACACCGAAGCTTCTGTCGGCACGTACTCAAACATTTTTTGATTAGGGCTATCAAGCGTAAGGGTCTGAGTGTCAGTATCTATATTGACCCCAACCACAAGCGATATCTGTTTTGATATCTCAAGTTTACCTCGCCATTGCTCTACCGCTGCATGGGAGGGTATTGCGCAAAGTAATATCAAAGTTCCTAAAATTTTAATCATCATGCTCTGTCTCCTTAAAAGTTACAAATACCGTATCAGATCTCTGCGTCATGTTGCTTAAATTATGACGAGTCAGGCCATTTTCTTTTTAAATTGTGCGAAAAATATGATGAGCAAAGATTTTAAATCAGCAAAACACAAATGAAAATAAATCTCATTTAACCGTTGACACATCCAAAGATCTAACTGATAATCAATCTCAACAAAGCGAGATTGACGGCTCACTTTGTTGGATAATTCATATTGTTTCTCGACCCTGAAACAAACGTGTGGCGCACGCAAACAGCCATAGGTTGAGCGTGTTTGCAGCAACGCCCCTTGATGCAAACGCTTTCAACCAACTCACTATTTTACTTGCTACATTGCTCATATCGGTGACGGTAGATATGACACTAAAAAGCCCCTTGTGGGCTTTTTTTATGTCTGCTTTTTAAGTTTTCATCACACTAAAATTAAATGATAATTAATCGCATTTAATTATTGACACACTGCTAGATCTAATTGATAATCAATCTCAACAAAGCATGATAACATGAATTTTGTTACTCTAATTGTTGATACCCTTGTTCTACGTTTGGCAAACGTTAACTGCTAGGTTCAGGTAACCCTTTACACTGAACCACTCACTATTTTACTTGCTACATTGCTCATATCGGTGACGGTAGATATGAAACTTAAAAAGCCCCTTGTGGGCTTTTTTTATCTCTAAATTTTACCCTTTAGATGTGTAATCCGCTGTAATCGACTATAAAATCAACACCGTGTAAGATGCAGTCTACTTCTAGCGTGAATAATAAAAATACTCATGGACCATGCTCGACGCCACTGCAATATCATCTTAACTCTGTTGTTATTGGCCGGGTTCACTTTTACTAGTTGGTTTAGTTATCACATGGCACACAACTCTTTGAGTGAAGGCATTGTTGATGACGCGCTTCCTCTTACTAGCCATTTAATTAGCACTGATTTACAAAAACAACTGCAAGCACCAATTTATGTAGCACAAAGCATGGCACAAAATCACTTTGTCCACTTGTGGCTTAAAAGCAATCAAGGTGACACTGAGCAACTCTTTGCGTTTTTGAAGAAAACCAAAACCCTGTTTAAAAGCCAAACCAGCTTTTTAGTTGACCACCGAACAAACAAGTACTATCACTTCGATGGCCGCACCAGCGTGCTCGATTTAAACTCGCCAGAAGGGTCTTGGTACAGCGAAGTATTAAACTATGCACAGCTGGATTACGTACTCAATGTTGACGTATCCCCTCAAGACAACTTTAGTCCCATCGTGTATGTGAACCATAAAATCATGGTCAATAATGAGCTACTTGGCGTAACAGGCGTTGGCATTCAACTCGATGATTTACAACACCTTATCAATCATTACCAAAGTGAATATAAGCGTAAGGTGTATTTTGCTGATCATCGAGGCAGGCTGATTTTTTATAACCAAGAAAAAATGCCAAGCGACTCTTTAGCTTCTGAATTTGCTGAACACTACAGTGCCATCGTCAGCCAACCAAGCTATAAATTTTCTATCGAACAGCATGGCGTACAACGCCTAGTCAATTCGCGTTACATTCCCGATTTAGGTTGGCATCTAATTGTTGAGCAAGCATTCACGCCCGAAACCAAACTGACGGACGCACTCATCGCAAACTTATTATTGGGTGTGGTGATCACCTTGTGCATTTTAGTCATCGCCCAGCTCACTTTTAACCAATATCAAAAGCGCTTAGAAACCATCGCATTAACAGATAAACTGTGTAATGTATTAAATCGCCAAGCTTTTGAACCTCTATTACAGCGCCATATTTTGCGCGCTAAACCTGGCCGGGTACCACTCAGCTTACTGCTTTTAGATATTGATCACTTTAAACAGGTTAACGACCAGCATGGTCACTTAGTTGGCGACCAAGTGTTAAAACACTTTGCCCAGCTATGTATGAGCGTTGCTGATAGTAGCGATATTATCTGCCGCTGGGGTGGTGAAGAGTTTATGATTTTGATGCCTAATTCTTACATAGACCATGCCACACAATTTGGGGAGCGCTTAAGAGCGAAACTCGCTGCGTGTGATTGTATTGTACCTATCACAATCAGTATTGGCGTTGCGCAATATCAGTCACAAGAAAGTGAAGATGACTTTATTAAACGTGCGGATGACGCTTTGTATCGAGCAAAACGGTTGGGCAGAAATAGAGTAGAGTTGGCTGCGTGATGCAGCCAACATGGTAGGGTTAGCGTCGATTTTTACGAGCGCGAGCGCGACGTTGCTTTTTCTCTTCTTCTTTTGCGGCCTTTTTAGCTTCAGCTTCTGCGCGCAGCTGCGCTACCATCACTTCTTCTTCTTCACGCATCTGCGGTGTTTCCATCGTGATACGGCCAATCACCGCATCGCGCAGTTCATTGATTAAAATTTCAGACATCTTGTGTGTATCGATTTGATTGCCACCTCGGATACAACCGCGCTTTTTACCCGCCATTTCGATAAACTCCCAATCTTGCTCTGGTAATTCATCAATTTTGTAGCGTGCTTTAAGTAATTGAGGATAAGCCTGTATGAGGTATTCTGCGGTATAACTTGCCACTTCTTCATAATCAATGGCAGTGTCTCGAATGGCTCCTGTCGCAGCCAGTCTATAGCCTGAATTTTCATTCTCCACTTTAGGCCACAACATACCTGGTGTGTCGTATAGCATAATGCCATCATCTAACTTGATGCGTTGCTGCGCTTTTGTGACAGCGGGCTCATTACCCGTTTTAGCCACAATACGCCCAGCCAAGATATTTATCAGGGTCGATTTACCTACGTTAGGAATCCCCATGATCATGGCTTTTAGCTGCTTGTCTGCACCTACTTTTTGTGGCGCTAACTTTTTACATAACTCATTAATTTTATGAACTTCTGCCGCTTTATCATGACCAAAAGCAAGCGCTTTTACACCACTTTCTTGCTCAAAGTAACTCATCCACTGCTGAGTCAATTCTGGGTCGGCTAAATCGGCTTTATTGAGTATTTTGATGACCGGCTTATCGCCTCGAAGTGCCGACACCATTGGGTTCTCGCTACTGTAGGGAATGCGCGCATCTAGCACCTCTATGATCACATCCATCTGCGGCATGATCTCTTTGATCTCATTACGAGCCTTATTCATATGCCCAGGAAACCACTGGATGGCCATATTTTTCTCCTACAAGTACAAATAAAAGCGGCATTTTACCTAGGTATAGACAAAATTACCTCAATAGAGCGAAAAATTTCTGCTTTTATCCGTAGCAAAGCCAACTATAGCCTTTAACTCAAGTATACTGCGCGCATCATTTTATGTGGGTAACGATTCATATGGCGTTAAAGTCAACTATTATAAAAACACACCTGTCGATCAGTGATATGGATAGACATATCTATGAGACCCTTTCACTGACAGTTGCGCAGCACCCATCAGAAAACGAGCAACGTTTAATGGTTAGGCTTTTAGCTTATGCGCTGCAATATAAAGAACATCTGGAGTTTACCAAAGGACTATGCGCCGACGATGAGCCGGAAATTTGGGTAAAAAACTACAGCGATGAAATTGAGTTATGGGTAGAACTGGGCTTGCCTGACGAAAAACGTCTTAAAAAAGCCTGTAACCGAGCAAAACAGGTTGTGCTTTATACCTACGGTGAAAACACCCAAGCTATCTGGTGGCAAAAAAATCAGGCTAAACTGGCAAACTACAACAATTTATCTGTAATTAGCCTGCCCTTCAGTGCCACCGAGCAATTAGCTAAAATGGCGGCGCGCTCATTGTCTTTAACGATAACCATACAAGATGGTGAGATATGGGTAAGCGATGAAAAAAACAGCGTACATTGCACCCCTGAATTATTAAAGTAGGAGATTGTATGGCGATAAAGCGTGTGGTGGTATTACACGGTTTGTACATGTCTGGGTTTGTGATGCATCCGCTTTGCACCAAGCTCGAAAAAGAAGGGTTTGAAATATTAAACCTCAGCTACAATACGCTGTCGCCAGATAAGCGCGCCATTTTTTCAGCCATTGATGAATTTATTAATGGCCAACCTACCGCCCTTGTTTGTCACTCAATGGGTGGCTTAGTCGCCAGAGCCTATCTTGAACATCACTCAGAGCAAAGTCATTGGGTAAAAAAAGTGATTACCCTAGGCACGCCACATAAAGGCAGTGCCATTGCCCAACACATGCATGACAAAGGCTTTAATATGCTATTGAAGAACAGCATCGAATTTTTACTCAGTGACAATCAAGATTGGCCATTTAAAGCCAAACTTTATAGTATTGCAGGCGATTTACCGCTAGGCCTGATGCCGCTCCTTAAAAAAGGCAGCCGCTCTGATGGCACCGTACTCCTTGAAGAGACAAAGCTCCAAGGTATGGCCGAGCACAAGGTATTTCATTTAAGCCATACTACGATGATTTACTCACGTCAGGTCATGCAGTATATCCAACAGCTACTAAATCAAGACGAATAGTGAGCCTGATTGGTATTAAGACATCACCGTGATTTAAGTGGCGTATCTTTAAGGTTAGAGCAATGCATCAGCCAAAACGCCGCCGCTGCAAAAATTCCTCCACTTAGAGTCAGTAAAAACCAAAAAAACGAGCCAAGAAACCACAACTTCTGCTCGCGCTTTTTAACTTGCTCAGCCTCATGATAAACCCCATACGCCAACACCAAGTGAACAAACATCATAAACACGGTGCAAGTAAAAACCGACCTTCTTGCACCGTACAGTGGAGGCTTCATTTTTTAGCCGATTTTAGTGATCACCGTTCGCAGCCACTTTATAGGCAATAAACGCTATGATACCCGTGATCAACGGAACGGGGGCGGCAATATAACCAAACGCATCCGAATTGGCGAAACTGGCACCGGCAAGATGCCCAACTAGCCCCACCACAAATGCAAGCAATGCAATACAAACAACGATGATCTCTGATTTATGTTGTGACGCAGTTTTACCTTGCATAGCCATTCTCCTTAAATATTTTGATGAATTACAAGTTCATTATGCGCCTTCATACGGGTTGTTTTTTGACCTAAATCAAAGACCATTTTACGACCAACACCTTGTCGACTGGCGATTGTTTCAGATCAATTTTCACGCAATTCATTAAAAATGTGATTAATTTTGGCAAGCTTTATTCCCAGGTGAAGGTATTAGGCTAATAAAAAGTTATGAGTTTCACCCTCTAGGGTAGAAATATCATTATTCGCCCATAGGTCAATCATTGAAAAGGTAATTAAAATTTTATTTTTGATTTGTTTTTTCGATTGGATGCATAGATTTTACTCGATAGTCATGGGCGCGCTTTTCACCCATACTGAGCACATCAAAACAAGGAGCATATTATGAACACGACAAACTCAATTGGTTTAGACAATCAAAAAAGCCAAGCATTAGTGACTGCATTAAACACCTTACTAAGTAGCTACCAAATTCAATACATGAATGCGCGTGGTTTTCATTGGAATATCAAAGGCCGTAACTTTTTTGAATTGCACCTTAAATTTGAAGAAATTTACAACCTACTGTTAGAAAAAGTAGATGAAATAGCTGAACGTATTTTAACGATTGAAGGTAAGCCGCTACATGCGTTTTCTGACTACCTTGAAACCAGTAAAATTGATGAAGCAAAAAACATCAGTGATGGCTCTGATGCCCTAAATAACCTGTTAAGTGGTTACAAAACCTTAATTGCAATGCAACGAGAGATTTTAGAGCAAGCGGGGGAAGCACAAGACGAAGGCACCGCTGCGTTGATGAGTGACTATATCAAAGAGCAAGAAAAGCTAGTTTGGATGCTTAAAGCGTATCTTAACTAACTGCTCAATATTCTCTTGATGATGAGGCTGCTTTGACAGCAGCTCATCCATCGACTCATAAAAGCATGCCTCAGTTGTGGTGTCTTGCCACAACTGAGCCAACATATGGCGCGCTAATGCATTAGCCCCCACATAATTTACTTTCTTCAAGCCCCGTTGTGTTACCCCAACAAAATACTGCCGCGTATCTTCGATACTGTCGGCCGTACTCATTTCAAACTCAGTTAAGTCAACAACCGCTTCAGCAATACTTTGCGGCGCAAATTGGCTCGCTGTTGCCATCAAATCATTTTGAAAAGCAACAACACCTTCTTTGTTAAATGCCCCTTTCATACTCATATAGGCATAAGGAGGGTGCATACAAACGCGCCAAAGACCATGGGCTATAAACATCAAAGCTACCTTATCAACAACTGCTTATTTTGATAATAAAGCAATAAAGAAAGTCATTTCTAGTGCTTTTTCATGTAAACTTTTAAAACGTCCAGACGCGCCACCATGACCGGCTTCCATATCTGTTTTAAATAACAATACGTTATCATCTGTTTTTAGTTCGCGTAGTTTTGCAACCCACTTCATTGGTTCCCAGTATTGAACCTGAGAATCATGTAACCCTGTGGTCACTAGAATGTTGGGATAGGCTTGGGCTGTTAAATTATCATAGGGTGAATACTGCAATATGGTTTGATAAGCAGCATCTTCATTGGGATTACCCCACTCATCATATTCATTGGTCGTCAGTGGAATAGACTCATCTAGCATGGTGGTTAGCACATCTAAAAATGGCACATGCACACCTACTCCCAAATAGAGCTCAGGTGCTTGATTAACAATAGCACCCATTAATAAGCCACCAGCACTGCCGCCTGATGCAAATATTTTGTCTTTATGACCATAGCCTTGCTTGATTAAAGCTTGGGTAACATCAATGAAATCATTGAAGGTATTTTGCTTATTGGCTTTTTTTCCTTGCTCATACCAATGACGACCCAACATTTCTGAGCCTCTGATGTGGGCAATAGCATACACAAACCCTCTATCTAATAGCGATAATGTGGTGCTAGAGAAGCTCGGATCGATAGTAATTCCGTATGAACCATAACCATACTGCAGTAACGGATTACTGCCATCTTTGGCAAAGCGCTCTTTGCGATACACAAGCGACACTGGCACTTGTACACCATCTCTGGCAGTGACAAACAATCGCTCGGAAGCATAATTAGTAGAGTCAAAATTTCCCAGCACTTGCTGTTGTTTACGTAAGATCTTGCGCCCTGTCGTTAAGTCACAGTCATAAACAGTGCTTGGTGTTGTTAAGCTTGAGTAATGAATTCGTACCGTTGCAGCATCGGGCTCTGGGTTATAGCCAATTCCAGCATAAAAGCAGGCATCATCAAAACTGAGCTGATAGCTCTCACCTTGGTAGTTGTGCACAACAAAGCGAATTTGACCAAGTTCACGTTCGGTGATCACAAAATGGCTAGCAAATAGCTCCATGCCTTCAATCAAAATATGCTCACGGTGCGCTATCAGCTCTTGCCATTGGTTCATATCACCAATGGTGTGCTCATTGGCTTTAAGTAAACGAAAATTCTTTGCTTGATGGTTAGATAAAATAAAATACTCGCCCGCCAGCTTATCGATACCAAACTCATGGCCCTCAAGGCGCGGTAGTAAGCGTTTAAATTGCCCCATCGGCGCATTAGCATCCAGCACTAACACATCACTGGTTTCTGTCGCAGCAAGATGTATATAGATTTCACTGTCGTCTCGGCTTTTACCCAACTCCATATAAAACTGTCGGTCTTGCTCTTCATATACCAACGTATCATCGCTTTGTGGTGTACCTAATATGTGGCGGTATACTTGATAACCTAGTAGGGTTTGCGCATCTTTCTTAACGTAAAACACCGTTTTGTTGTCATTGGCCCAAACCAATTGACCTTCGGTGTTCTCTAAGACATCATCGAGATAAGTGTCGTTGCTTAGGTCTTTAAAGCGAAAGGTATAAATACGTCGACCATCTAGGTCTTCACTATAAGCCAAGAGATGCTCATTAGGACTCACCGTCATCTCACCGACATCGTAATACTCGTAACCTTTTGCTAATTCATTAATGTTAAGCAAAAGCGTTTTATCACTCAGTTGCTCATCCGACGCACGGTAGTGACTGGCATACTCATCATCGCCTTGTACATCACTCACATACCAATAATTACCATCTTTAACGGGTACTGAGCTGTCATCTTTAACGATCCGCCCTTTCATTTCTTCAAATAAGCTATTTTGCAGCGCTTGATGAGACGCCATATTTTGCTCTACATAGTGGTTTTCTTTTTCAAGGTGAGCGAGCACATGCTCGGCTTGCCTTTCATCATCACGCATCCAGTAATAATTATCGATACGTGTGTGTCCATGATGTGTCATGCTGTGAGGGATTTTTTTCGCTATTGGCGCAGATACTTTATCAGTCACTATGGTGTTCCTATTTTTATTTTTTAGCAGTCTAACACAGCTGTAAACTGCTCGCAGTGTCGTCTATACAAAATAAAAAAGGCCAATCTCTCGATTGGCCTTTCAAGATTTTCGCTTAAAACCACTAAGCGTTTTGTACTTTACTTTTGGCTTTGAACAGCCCCTTTATACCACGACCTAGTGTACCAAAAGCACCTCTTACATCGGTCATTATGATGTATAGGCACGGCACCAATAGCAGTGTAATAAGCGTGGCAAAAACAACCGCAAAGCCAAGCGATACAGCCATAGGAATAACAAACATTGCCTGTAGGCTGGTTTCAAACATAATAGGTAATACCCCAACAAAGGTGGTAATTGAGGTCAATGTGATTGCCCTAAAGCGCGCACAGCCGGCATTAATCACCGCCTCTTTTAGATGCGCCCCTTCTTTGCGGGCTTGGTTCACAAAGTCAGTCATCACTAGCGAGTCGTTAATCACCACCCCAGCCGCTGCAATAATGCCGTAGGTAGACATCATGCTTAAATCTAAACCAAAGAACAAATGCCCCCAAATAGCACCGACCAGACTAAATGGAATTACCGACATAACAATCAACGGTTGCGCATAGCTTTTTAATGGAATAGCTAGCAAGATGTACACTATCAGCATGCCAACAATAAAGAACACCAGTTGTTCATTGGCCTGCGCTTGTTGCTCTTCAACTGAACCACCCAACTTAGTTTTAACCGATGGGAAATCTTTAAGTAGCTGCGGTAACAAGTCATCATCAATGCGTTTTGTCACAGCATTCGGCTCGACTACTTCTTCATCGATATTACCGTAAACATACACTGTACGATAACCCTCTTCTCGGCGAATGTAGCTGATCCCTGGCTTTTCATTTAGGTCCACAACATCACCCAGCATCACTTCTTTGCCTTTTGGTGTTTTTATCATGGTGTGTTTTAACGATGAAAATGCTTCTCGTGTCAGTTTAGGGTAACGCACCATCACACGCACTTCTTCACCATTTCGGATCACACGCTGAGCTTCGCCGCCGTAAAAACTCGCCCCAACCTGACTACCAATGTCTTGTAACGAAAGCCCCAAATCATAAGCCACTGGCTTTAAGGTAAGCTGAATTTCCTTACTTGCAGGGTCGATCGTGGAGCTAATATCAAACAGCCCTTTTTCATCTTGTAGCATGCGAATTAATTGACGACCCGCAGCATTCAAGGTGTCGATATCAGAGCCATATAACAGGTAACCAAAGTCGCCATCTTGTCCTAAGTTAATCACTTCTTCTTCGATTAAAATCGATTTTACGCCCGCGATCTCGGGCATGTTTTCTCGCCAGCGTCGAGTTAGTTCAAAGGTATTAAATGGCCGCAAATCTTCATCTACCAGTGGTGCCAGCACTCGACCCTCAGTTCTTTCTCGGTTCATCACCAATACATCGCGAACCATTTTATGACCAAATTCCTGCTCAATTTTCTTATCTTCTAACATGATAAGTTGCTCTAACTGACGAATTGCTGAAATAGTCTGCTCGTCTGAGGCATTATCATTCATCGTCAAGTTTATGGCAGGAAAATCATGAGGGATCTTGGGCACGAACAGCGTTCTTACCGCTCCACTTGTAATAAGCGCAACACTCATAATAAACATGCCAACAAAAGCAAAAAGTACCGTCCAGCGCCATTGCACACACAAGGTTACAAAGCGCTTATATGGGCCATTTACAAAACTGAAAAAACGTTTATTAAAGCGTACTCGCCAGCTGGTTTCAGCCATTGGTTCAAACTTAGTATGAGCAATATGGGCAGGTAGAATAAGCTTAGATTCCACTAAGCTAAATGCGAGACAGAGTAATACAACCCCAGCAATAGATATAAAATTAGAGCTATCAGGTCCACTTGAAAACATCAGTGGCGCAAAGACTGCCATCGTGGTAAGTACACCGAAGGTTGCCGGTGTTGCTACCCGTTTTGCGCCGCGCACAACATTCTCTACACCGGGTCCTTTATTCTCAATTTCTGTGTAGGCGCTTTCTCCTATGACTATGGCGTCATCCACCACAATCCCCAGCACCATAATAAATGCAAACAAAGACACCACATTAATGGTAATACCAAGTAGTGGCATCGTCATAATGGCACCCAAGAAACAAATGGGTAAGCCAACCATAACCCACAATGCTAACTTAAAGCGTAAGAAAATAGACAACATAATGGCAACCAAAATCGCACCTTGGAACAGGTTTGTTTTCATCATGTTTAATCGGCCATTAAGATAATAAGTCATATCAACCAGCGGTACGATTTCTACACCTGCAGGCAACTGTGCATTTTTTTGCTCTATATACGCCTTGACGGTTTCCGCTATTGGGATCATGTTCTGATCTTTGGTTGCTTTCACCGAAATGTACACGCCATTTTTGCCATTAAGCTTGAAATAACGTTCACCTTCAGTGAACTCATCTTTCACGACAGCAACATCTTTGAGCAGTAATTTTGCGCCATTCTCCCCAACTTTTACTGGGATTTGGCGAAACTGCTCTGCATTGTAAGATTGGTTTTCTACACGTACCGAAATAATACCGGCATCGGTACGCAGTTGACCTGCCGATAAATTGGTTGAATAGGCTCGAATAGCCGCAGTCACATCATTAATAGTCAAGCTATACTGACGTAACATGTCTGGGTCTATTTCTATTCCGATTTCATCCAAAGGTACATTTACCTCAACCAAAGACACATTACTGAGCTGCAGCAATTCATCTTCAATATTCTTGGCAATGGGTTTTAAGTCCGTAAGTGGTAAGTCAGCTGAGACCGTCATACCAATCACATCTTGACGAAACTCTCGTTGGCTGACCGTTAACGGCTCCATAGCCGCTGGAAACGTCGCGATACCATCAACACGAAGCTTCACTTTATCCATAACATCGGCAAGCTCAACATCAGGGTCAATCTCTAGTGTCGCACTACCACCATTACGAAAGGCGCGATACACACCTTCTTCAATTTCGGTCACATCTTTAAGTGCTTCTTCAATCTTAATTAAAATGCTTTCTTCGATTTCTTGCGGAGAGGCACCGGGGTAAGTCGCTTCCACATTGATGTAATTAAGCTCAACGTTTGGAAACATTTGTCTTTGAATCGTAAAATATGACGCTATACCTACAATGAGGATAAACCACATTAACAAGTTGGCTGCGACTGAGTTATTAGCAAAATAGGCGATGATGCCCGTTTGCTTTTCGTGCTGTTGCATACTCATAGTGTTCACCCGTCCTTAAAGCTTTTGAGAAGACGGTTGCGCATCTGAAGAGTCAGCCCCAGCAACCTTAACCGCCATCCCTTTTTGCGGATATTCAGGTACCGTGGTAACAATTCGCTCATTATCATTCAAGCCAACATTCACAAAGAAGAACTCACCTTCCTCACGAATCACTTGCACCTTACGAGGTTCAAGTTGGTTGTCATCATTTAGCAACCATACCGTTTGATTATTCACTAAGTCTTGTGGCAAACGATAAATACGATTAAGTGTTTTGCCTGCAAAATTAACTTGTACAAACGCACCAAACTTAATGGCTGGTTGATCTGATTTTAGGCCATACGGGTCGTCTATTCGAACCACCAAGTTAACCATCCGCGTTTGCGTATCGACAGTGCCTAAGTCTCTGTCGATCACCGCTTCACGGGTAAAACCATTTAGGCCACTTTGTGTCACATTCGCTTTAGTACCTGCAACCACTTTTGGCAAAAATGCACTATCAAAGCCTGCGATAGGAATGATCACTTCTGCAGATTCAATATTATTGAGTTGCGCAACCGCCGTGCCTACGCCGACAAACTGCCCTAAACCTACGTCACGAGTCACCACTAATGCATCATATGGCGCAACCACTTCACAATTATCCAAATCTCGCTGGGCACGTTTAAGTGCCGCTTCTGCTGATTTAACCGATGCGCTAGCACTCATTAGCTGGGGTTTACGAAGAAATAAGTCAGTGTGCTTTTTACTTGGAAAGCGTCGCGCTTCATCTTCTGCCACATCGGCAAGTGCTTGCTCTTCAATTAAAGCCGCTTTAGCGCGAGATAGCTCAGCTTGAGCTTGCAGCAATGCAGCTTCATAATTGTCTTTTTCGATGCGCATCAACACATCTCCGCGTGCCACAATACCACCGGCAATAAAATTAGGGTGCCAATAAGTCACTTCACCTGAGACTTGCACCGACAATTGAGTTTGTTCAAATGGCTTAACTTCACCATAACTATTGATCATTACTTGGTAGTCTAAAGCGGAAATTGACTCGACTTCTACCACGGGTCGACTGTCAACGGCCTCCTTTGCTTTTGGGTCTGCTGCAATAGCGTTGATACCGACAGCGCCAACCGCACCGATCATTAATACCGCAAAGGGCAATATCCATTTGAGAGTTTTTGTTTGCATGACTTCACCTTGTAAAATTTTCCTATGCCTATAGTAACAATTATATGCGCAAGGAGAATGTGACATTTGTAATTTTATGTTTCTTACTTTGACATAAAAAGAAAGTCAGCCATAGCAAGACTTTAAATTAAGGGAGGCACGTCACTACATACTCAAACCAACCGTCTTGAGAATAAATAAATTTAATAAGAAACAAATAACTATAAGTTAAGCCAATACACTCAAAGCGCTACATTGAAGCCTGGAATATCTGAAAAGGTCACCGTTTTGCACTGCGGGTCGTTCAAGCTTAATTGTTTAAGTGGTGATTGCACCCAACACAACTGATGCTGTTTGGCTTCATTGCTAGTATTGAGCCAATCATCAACAGTTAGTTTTGGTGTGTCTTGGTTATTCACTTTCGTTATAATATCACCTACTTTTAAACCAATATTGCTTGCCCTTGGCGCGACAGCTCTTACGACAAAATAACCACTTCGTAGCTTTCTAAGCTCTAAACCAGACAGGTTATAACGCGATTGAAATGCCTGCGCTCTAGGCTGTAAATAGAGCGTATCGGTATGATAATCAATAGTTGATACAAACTGATTTAGAAATGCGTTACCGATGATCCACAATTCATCTTCATCTTCTGTTGGTATAAAGTTTGCCTTTACATTAGGAACTATCAAGTTTGCTATCTGAATACGTTTGATATGTCCTCTTTGATGCTGCGTTTTTCCTGATAAGCCAAAGTCGGCAGCATTCACAAGCCGACCCATATCCAATTTATGGTTTTCTATATACCTAGCACTGAGCTTTAAGTAGTGGCGTGAGCCCGTATCTATGACAATCGGCATGTTAACCGTATGCGCTTCAGTTAGTTGAAATTGGGCTGATATCTTTAATTTACTCAATGAGCGTGAGATAGATATTTCATGCGCACCCGGCTGGGGGCTATGTGCGCGCTGCGATAACACAATTTGCTTTTTCGCTTTATCAAACGTCCAGGCAAAATGACGCATAACATCATGACCAATTATGCCATCAAATGTCGCCTCATCATCACGTAAATAGTATTTACTCGTTGACGTTGGAATAACCGCCATTATCAAGTTATTAAACCTTGCAGCTCCCAAGTCAAAAACACCCACCTGAGTCTTATAAGCCAAACTATTTTCTTCATCTCCCCACCCTCCAATCATTAACTGAGCCTGTCTCGGTAGTCTCATTGCCGCAACTTTAGGCGTATCAAACAAAGAGCTAAAACTGGCGCCCGTATCTATTAGTAACTTCAAGCGATGACCATCTACATCCACATATAGGTAGCTTTTCTCTCCCTCAAAATAGGCATTTAATAATGTGCTGACCTGCTGAGATTGCCAGATAGGCTCAATATCAGAGTTGGCCCACTTCATACCTACTGTGCGTACAAAAGTACAACCAGATAACATGACAACCAGTGTCACTAGTAACCCTATTTTCATAATGTATCTTGAGTAAATAAACTTACCAGCAACATACAACCCTATAAGTGAAGTAAGTGTGAAACCGCATCGTGATATATCTTTTCAAACTAAAAACAAGTTGCGAGCTGACCATGTAATAGATACATTGTTCGTAGTACTAATCGAAGTAAGCCCAATCATGAAATTCGTTATTCTGCTCTTGATTTTTGCCTTAACTGGCTGCTCGCATACAGCGAAAAAAGTTGAACCTATTACAATCCCAGCTCCCGTATCCCTGATGAATCATGCATTATTTAAGACTGTTCACGTTGCTCAAGAAGAACACATTTTTACGCTGCCAGAACACGAGCAACTCGCTTTCAAAGCTCATGTAAAACAAGCACAAGATAAGCAAGTACGAGCCGATCGCATCATTGCAGATTATTTAGAGTCTAGGATCAGCAACTTTAGTTATGATGGCGCGACATTAACAGCCAGTGAGGTGGTCGCGCAAAACGAAGGTAATTGCATCAGTCTCGCTATTTTAACTCAAGCGTATGCTGACCTTATTGGCGTTGAAACCAGCTTTAGTGAAGTTGCATCCATACCCGTATATAAACAGCAAAACCAAACCGTACTGATTTCTCACCATTTTAAGACCAAGCTTTATGCCCCTTTAGAGGAAGGGTCTGATTGGATATACTTTATGAAACCAGGAACCGTGATTGACTATTTCCCCGTCAAAGACATAGCCTTTGTTGGCAGTGCGAGCTACCAAGATTTAGTTGCTAAGTACTATGCAAACTTAGCTACAGAAGCCTTACTAAAAGAACAGTTTGATCTGAGTTACTCTTTGCTAGTAAAAGCTTTTTTATACGCTCCGTATGATCCTGAACTGATTAGTTTAGCTGCGATATTACATCGGCGTTATGGCGATACTCAAACAGCACTAGCACTATACGAGTTTGCCTATAAAAACCAGCTTCTCTCAAGTAATTTACTTCACAACTACAGCTTTCTTGCACTGCAACTTGGTCAAACTGAACGGGTCAAAGAACTTGATAATGCGTTATATAGCAGCGCTAAAACGCCGTTTGATTTTATCCAGCTTGCAGAGCAGGCTATTGATCGCAAGAAATATATAAAGGCTGAGAACATTTTGCAGGAACTAGCGCAAAATGCACCTTACCTGCCCGAACCCTTTTTCTCATTGGCAAAAGTGCGCTACTTACAAGGTGATATCAAAGCAGCTCAACAGTATTTGCAAAACGCTCTAGATAAAGCTGAAGATCAACACAAGCAGGGTATCTATCAGGCTAAACTCGCCACCCTAAAGCAATTTGATAGCGGTTATAACTAAATCAAAGTACAAAATTAAATACAATGTTAATTTATTATTAACATTGTATTTACCTCACCGTTTTTTCGTTCTACCTTAGATGTGTCTAACTTTTAGACAAACACATAATAAGCATGTAAGGATAAACAATGAAAAAACGCTATTTTCTTCCGGCTCTGGGTTTCGCTTCAATGACAGCGCTAGCTCAAGCACCGTTGACCGAAACACAAATGATGAACTTCACCAGTAAAACCAATGAAGCAGTGATCGGTAAAACAGCCACGTTAAACCTCGCATTAAGTGGTAAAACAAACACCATTATGCAAACAGTCTCTCATCCTAATGCCAGCTATCTCAAACTGCACTTTAAAAATGTTAATCTCAAAGGAGGTGGCAAATTAGTCGTTAGAGCAACAGATAATAGCGAGCGTTATGAGTACACTGAAGCAGACATGCGCAAAGCAACCTTGGAAAAAGGTGATAATGGCGTGAATCATTTTGCAGCAATGTCAGTGTCAAGCGATACAGTTATTGTTGAATATACCCCTGGTGCAGACCTAAATACTACACTAGGTACGCCTGTTATTGATTACTACCACTTTGGTATTGAAAACCAACTTAGCAGTGATGATTTGGGCACAGATTCTACATGTGGTGCTATGGAGCGCCGTGATGTGCAATGTTGGTCGCAATCTCACCCTGAAGAATTTGAACGCAGCCGACCTGTTGCGCGTCTAGTCATCGGTGGTCGCAGCCTATGTACAGGCTGGCGTGTCGGTGCTGACAACCGCATGTTCACCAATAATCACTGTGTGGAAACAGCCTCTGAGCTCACTTCAACCGAAGTATGGTTTAACTACCAGCACACAACCTGTAATGGCACAACAAAAGAAACCGTTGTTAAAGTGACGGGTAAAGATTTCTTAAAAACTGATTACACCCTCGATTATACGCTGTTTACAGTGAACAACTTTGAGCAAACGCAACCATTTGGTTACTTTGGTCTTGATGTTAACGATGCCACCCAAGGGCAGCGTATTTATATTCCTCAGCACGGAGCAGGCAATCCAAAAGAGCTATCTATCGAGTCAGATCAAGATAGCAATGGCCTATGCCAAGTCAACGAAGCAAATGCGAACGGCCGCGGCACAGGCACTGACTTAGGTTACTACTGCGATACCATTGGTGGCTCTTCCGGCTCACCAGTTTTGGCAGCTGATACGCGCGACGTTATTGCCTTGCATCACCTTGGCGGTTGCACTAACAAAGGTGCCAAAATCAGTAAAATTTGGCCACAAGTGTCTTCTCACTTTAACAATGAGGTACCTGTAGGCGACCAACCAACTGGCGACCCAGTCCCCGTTGCGAGCTTCACCTATTCATGTGACCTACTTAGTTGTCAATTTGATGGCTCTGCTTCAAGAGTAACTGACGGCTCAATCACACAGCATGAGTGGCAATTTGGTGACGGTAGCAACGCTGACTTTGGCAGTAATGTTACTCATAGCTATGCCAGCGCGGGTGATTATTCAGTAACACTAAAAGTGACTGATAACAATGGCCAAACCGCTTCTTTGACTAAAACAGTCTCTGTCATCAATACCGAGGATCCTGCGCAATTACAAAAGGGCGTTGCCAAAACAGATTTATCTGGCGCAAAGTACTCCGAACAGTTTTTCTACTTCGACGTACCTGCTGGCGCATCAAATATTACGTTTAAAATGGCTGGTGGCACAGGCGATGCCGACTTATACGTGCGTAAAGGCGAAAAGCCCACAACTTTAATTTATGATTGCCGCCCTTACCGTTGGGGCAATGGTGAAACTTGTACACAAAATGATGGTTCAGGTCGTTATCATGTGATGATCAGAGCTTTTTCATCTTTTAATGGCGTCCAGCTGACTGCTGACTATACTAATTAGGGCATATCGGGGAGCATGTAGGCAGCGATTGAGCTTACGAGCATAACGCATACACCTGACATGCACGTCATTCTCCATATCTGTTTCATACCCAAGGCGACAGCCATGTCGCCTTTTTTCAAAATTTATCAATAAGCTATAAATCGTACCATAAACCTAACCAAGCACGGTTTTCATTTTCGAAACTGTCGCCTTCCACTCGACTTATCCCCAAATCAACACGGAAATCACTTAACCCAGCCGGTGCAAATTTTCCTAACCATGATTGACCGTTAAAGCCTGTTGACCACTTCAATCCATAACTTTGTCCATATACTTGCTGATCAAGTTGGTGCTGCTGATAGTAAAGCCATGGAAAACGCTCTCGTAAAGCAATAGCCCCTCCATACCCTTCATATCTATGGCCTTGAGCTGCGTAAAATGGTAGATCTGGCGCAGTAATCGTATTGACCATACGAGTATCTGGCAATAAAGACGAGCTAAAGCCACCTAAATACAAAGCCTGCTCTTGTCGTTTCGCAAACTGATATGACAACGACATTGGAATATGAAATACCTTACCAAACAAAGTCGCAGCGAGGTTTTGGCCTTGCCAGTCATGCCCGTCAGTTTTTCCTTCGCTCCAAAAACCGCTCAGCTGCTGACCAATAGAAAACGACTGGTTATCATATTGCCACATCTGTCGAGCGCCCACTCTTAACCACTGATGATCGATGCTTTCCCCTTGCAGCTCCTCACTTGCACGCAAACCAGCAAACACCCCTTTTAGGCGTAACTGCTGCCATTGCACATCATGACTAAACTGACCATAAATCCCCATCACATTAGCTTTATTCCCTTGATTGGCTCGCTGCTGTTTTTGACTGTCGAACTGATAATCAAAAACATGCGTATCCCATTGCGATGCACCGTGCTGATATCGCGCCTTAGCATATACTCCGCTAAGCGCACCATCTGCAATATCCTGAGCAACACCGATATGCCAACTTAGTTTCTCTAAAAAGTCAGATCCTTTCACGCCAATATTTAACAACGATGTGCTCGCAGAGGTATGCTGTGCACCTAATACCAATGACGCTCTTTGTTGCCAAATGTCATACTGGCTTATCTCAGCGCCATAGTGATAGATTTTTGCTTCTGGCAGCTTTATTGAAGCATTAAAGTGCGCCGCCTTTTCATCCACTGAACTATGTTGCACCACCACATTATCAGGTACTACAACACTGCGTGGTGCAAGCTCATAAACCAATTCTCCCTGTAATGTGGCAGGAAGCTGGTACATATCATTACCTTCAAAGCCACTTGCCAAATACAATAACTCACCGCTTGGCAGCTCCAATGGCGATGCAAACAGCGATTGTCCTTGTGTTAATTTGTATAAAGCTCCCGTTACCAATTCAAAACGATAAATATCCACACTGCCATTGGTACCGGCAATGAAATAAAGCGCCTCACCATTTTTAGACCAACTAGGCTGAGTGACATATTGATAACCCACAGGCATAGGCACTTGCACCTGTTCCTGGGTATGTACATCTTGTATATACAACTGCCAATTTTGATTCAACGTATGCTTAAGGTAAGCAAGTTTTTGTTGCTCGTGATGTAACGTTGGGTAATCATATAAAGTACTTAACTGCTTGGTAAATAAAGGTTCAATGGCTTGGCTATGGAGGTCAATTTGGACTAATTCTGAGTAACCATACAAAACCTGTTCAGCAATAACAGCGCGCTTATTTTTACTCAATGTAAAACGGCGAATAGCAGCTCCTTGTGTCAATTGCTCAACCTTACCAGTCTCCAGAGACCAACTAAATAGCTCTCCTCTTCGCACGTGCATAACGTCCGCATCATTCACCGACCCAACAAAATAAATGGTATTACTGTCAAACCATTGTGGGAAACGTATGCCCGAAAAGTTTATCGGCTCAAGTGTGTGACGTGTTTTTTTTGCAAATACTTTTGGTCTTACATCTACGATATCTTGTGGGTCATTAATTAATATTTCTTTTTGTTTTTCAATGAACTTTTCTTCAGCAGTGACGTCCTCCTTAGTCTCATACACATTTAACTTTACTCTGCCCTTAGAGTCACGCTCAACAATAGCAAGCAGACTGCCGTCTTCACTAAGTACAGGACTACTTGCCGTATATTGATAGTCTTGCCAAAGTTCGTTCATCAATGCAGGCTCTTGCTGCTCCTTTAACATCGATTTATAGGTAAACTCAGCAACAAAACGGCGGTAGAGAGTGCTGGGATACTCAGAAAACACCCCATAAAATGCACTATTAAAATCACGAGACTCTACCGCTCTCATACGCGTCCATACAGCATCAAGTGTTTTATCTGAGTAGCGCTGTTCCAGCCATGCTAAAAACCGCCCACCTATCAAATAAGCCATAGATTTAGAGTAATACTCATCGTTTCCCTCATTTAGCTGAGCGTATGAGAGTAAAGCCCCCTGCTGAGCAAGCTCTGTTAATAACGCCTCACCAAAATTGTCATAAATTCGCCCTCGCCCAGTCATTTTTGACTCCATTAACGTGGCATATCCTTCAGCAACCCACCGAGGCATCATTGCTTGAGAAATATCGTATAAATCCCAGCTATCTCTAAGCGCCTGCCGCCAACGGTGTCGACTGGGTTGTGACAAATGTACTAAGTGTATATATTCATGAAGAATTAAAAGTTGCTGCCAACTAGCATGATTGGAAATAACGCTGTCAGATTGCGGTGGCGCGGTAAAAAGAGCCATCAAGGGGTTATCTGTACTAGGTAATGCAAAGCCATTTGCCGCATGTATTGGATCAAATACCACCACATCCGCTTTGCCTTCAAGAACGCGTTTTTGTTGCTGCCAAACTTTTTCTCTAACGATTTCAAGCTCTTGTGCTGCAGAACGCGCCCAAGCCTCATGACCCTCTGTATAGTGAATATTAAAATGATCAGTATTGAGCGTAAACCACTGTGGTGTTGCCCACGCAGACATCACCCATAAGCTCATTAGCTTAATCCAGCTTGTTACAATAATTCTGCAGCGCATCGACATAACCTTATGATATTGAATCTACAAATTATGCCAATAAATTAAGAATGTGGGTGTATTAAATTGTAAGGGTTAATGACAAGTGCGATAAGACGGAAAATGCTCATCAAACACCCGTAACGCATACCCCATTTTTACCACAGGGTATGCGCTAGAGATACAACTAAATCCAGCGTATCGTCGTTGCTAACGTATGACTTTGACCTGGTGCAACGATTGCCATGTCTTCCATCACATTCGCTGCCTCTAAGCACAACATTGTGTGATATTCATCATCTCGAAAGTTACTTAACCGTTTAGACTTTTCAATCCAAGGGTTCCACAAAACACATGAGTGAGAATTTTCTCGTGTCACGGCAATCGCTCCCTCAGGAGTATGTATTGTCTGCGCTGCACCAGCTTGGGTGTATACCATGTCTGTTTCACGCGCGAAGCTAATCACGTCCTGTTGAATAAACGGCCCTTCATTAAACTCGATATAACTTGCACCTTGCAAGCCATCAACCGTGGTGTTCTCAATGTCAGAAGTAGGAAAATAAGTATGTAAAGCCTGAGACAACCTAAAAGCGCTATCACCTAAATTAGTATTTGTCAGACGTACCTCTAATTGCTCAGAAAAACGAAATTCAACTTCCAATTTTGACTTATGAGGCCAATATGTTTCATCAACTAAACGCATCGGTAGCGATAAGCGAACCACGATGTGATCGCTAAATTCATTAACCTCTTCGGCACGCCATAGCAGCTTACGAGCCACACCATGAATGGGCCAATCCGCGTTTTCATGTACACCAAACCAAGGCCAGCAAATGGGTATTCCACCTCGGATCGGCTTTCCTTCTTGGTAATCTTCATCGGCAGACACCCATATCAAGCTACTTTTGCCCTTTGGTGTAAACTCAGTCAATTGAGCGCCCTGTAAAAACACTTTTCCAGTACATAGCGGGCTGTCAATATTGATATATTCAAGACCGCTGTCGGTATGTTGGATAGACACGGATGCAGATAATTCCATCTTTCACCTTATTGTTAGTCTGTGGCTTTCGCTACATTACCGAAAAAGTGCGCTACGAGTAAATAAATAACGGCGAATGATGAAGGTTTCTCATCATTCGCCGTTAGCGTGAGGTAAATATCATCATTGGATGTTGAAGGAGTTACAACGTCTCTATTGTGAACCATCCAAACGCTTATCCACAGTTGAGGTTAAATAGCTTATACCTTAAATTGACCGACCAGATCTGACAGCTGCGCTGACAGTTTATTCATTTTCTCGCCGCTTTGCGCCGTATTTGCTGCGACCTCTGTGACACTGTCGGCGGCATTTTTAATTTCAACAACATTTCTACTAATATCTTCAGCAACATGTTGCTGCTCCTCTGCGGCAGTGGCGATTTGCATGTTAACATCACTAATCGTTTGAATTGACGTTGTAATGTCTGCAAACTGAGTCTGTGCAGACTCACTAAGCTCAACAGCACCTTCGGTTCTTTGCAAACTTTTACGCATTTCTTGTGACACTTGCTCGGTCATTTTGCGTAGCTTATCTAATTGCGAAGCAATCTCTTCTGTTGACTCTGAGGTACGCTGCGACAAGGCGCGTACTTCATCGGCGACAACCGCAAATCCCCGCCCGTGTTCGCCAGCTCTTGCCGCCTCTATGGCGGCATTTAGCGCCAACAAGTTGGTTTGCTCTGCAATACCCCGGATCACGCTCAATATAGACATAATGTTTTCACTTTCACTGTCTAATTGGGTTATGTCGTTGTTAGCATTGGTGATCACCGATGAGAGTTCAGCAACACTTTCCACCGTCCGTGAAATAACACTCTGACCAAGCTCAGATGCTTGCTGTGTTTGTGACGCAAGCTCTGCTGCGTTAGCACAGCTTGCTGCCACTTCATTTGCTGTAGCCGCCATCTCGTTGATCGCCGTTGCGGCCATTTCCAAAGCTTGTCTCTGCTGTGCTGTTGACTCCGTTAACTCTGCAGCTTGTGAGGACGTTGCTTGGGCTGTATGCGTCACCTGCTGTGCACATTGATTTATCTTAGTCACCAACTGCGCAATGAGGTTTAAAAATAAGTTAAAGCTATTTGCCAGCTTACCCGTCTCATCTTTGGTTTTTATATCTAAACGCTGTGTTAAATCTCCGCCGCCTTGCGAAATGACAGTCAGTCCATCGCTTACCTCAGTAATGGGTCCAGAGATTAAACGAGAAATATAGGTACCAAGTGCGACAAAAACTGCGATTAGAATGGCACTTAACACCACGATGGTGATGGTCATATTGTTTGCCGAAGCCATCACTTCACTTTTTTGCACCAAGCCTACAAACTTCCAACCTAATGACTGCGAGGTATAAATATTGGCAAAGTAGTTTTCCCCATTGACTGTGACTTCATGCAAGCCACTATCAAACCGTGCGAGTTTCGCAAACACTCCCCCTGCCACTTCATCAAAAGCTTTAAAAGTATGCTCAGGATACTTGGCATCTGCCAGCACAGTCCCAGTATTTTCAACAAGTACCAAATACCCTGTTTCTCCTAAGCGAATTTTTTTCACAATACCAGTCAAATCACTCAGTGATACATCCATTCCCTGGGCGCCGATAAGTTGGCCGTCCTGTATAATTGCTTTTGCAGTTGACACAATAACCATATCATCTGGTGGCCAATAATAAGCATTGGTGCGCACAGCCTTAGCATTTGCTCGCTCTGCAGTTTGATACCATGGCCTTTCACGCGGATCGTACCCGGCATTGACCTCCCCCTGTGGCCACTGAATATAACCTCCTTCAGTGTTCCCCATGTAAATATATGCAATGCCAGGATGTGTATCCCCAAACAGTTCAAACACTTGATAGGCTTCTTTTTCTATTGAAGAGTTTTGCATCGAAGTAAGGTTAGTTGCCGTACTTTTATCAAAGTAGGTTTGCACCTGTGTACGAGCACTAATCACATTGGGGTGGCTGGCAAGGTAGTCAACATTTTTCGCGATTTCTGCAAAAAACATCGAAATCCCATTATCAATTTGCAATGCTTCTCGGTTTGCCATTTCCGTGAAGTTTTCCAGTGATGCTTGGCGGGTTTGCGAGATCATCAGCCCAGCAATAATAATTAAAGGGAGCGCAATGGCAGACATAAATGCCAAACGCAGCTTTTGAGAAATTCTCATACCCGTACCAACTTCAACTGTTCATTATCAAAATATAGTTAGCGTTTTCTAAGACGGTCAAGCATTCGGAACGTAATCATTAAAATGAGTTTAAGTGGTTGTTTCTAATTTGAGTTAAAGCGCCAATATGGTCTACCCTATTACAGACAACTAACTATCATAGTAACTCTAAAGTGGGTAACCATGCATAAATTAACATCTCTCGCGCTCGCAATGAGCCTAGCTCCCTTCGCTACTCAAGCTAGCGATGCAGAAATCGACAAACTCAAACAACAGTTAGCTGATTTGCAAAAGCAAATACAAAAGTTAGAAAAAAAATCTGTCGAAAAATCCAAGAAGAAATCGTCTGGTATCAAAGTTGGCGGCGCTGTGCGCACTAACTTCAGCCACACCTCTTATAACGATGGAAACAAAAATCGCGGCGGTGATTTCGACTTTGATATTTTTCGGGTGAATTTCGCCGGAGATATTGGCAATGTTCAGCTCAATGCGGAAATCCGTTTTTTTGACTATATGAGTGCCGTAAAATATGCCTATGTAGGGTATGATTTCGCCAAAGACTGGCAAGTACAGGCCGGGATCACCAAAGTTCCATTTGGAAACTGGCCCTATAACTCACATAACTGGTTCTTTAATACCACATATTATATTGGCCTTGAAGACGATCATGATTTAGGTGTCTTGTTCAAGCGAAAACTCAAAGACAACTGGCAATTAGATGTCGGCTTTTTCAAAAATGATGAACTGGGGGGTGTTGACGGGTATGTAGAAGACCGCAGTGACCGCTACTCATACGATATTGTTGGCTACCGTAAAGCGGGCGATGGTATTTATGACAACCCAACTCAGCCTTTAGGCGAATACAATACATTTGTAGGGCGCTACGCTTATCACTTTGAACACAAAGGCGGCACCACTGAGCTTGGCTTTTCAGGTCAAACTGGGGGGCTACACAATGGTATTGAGCGCGCTGGCGATTATCAATCTTGGGCAGTACACGTAAACAGCAACATGGGTCCTTGGAACTTTCAGCTGCAACATGGTGAATATAATTATGATGTAGACGGAGTTGATCGTATGGCGGTAGGTGCTTACGCTTTTTACGATAGCATTGCCGCAGAAGCAACGATGTCTAACCTAAACGTTGCTTATAGCTTACCTGTAAAATGGGGCGCAGTAACGGGGCTGCAGTTTTACAATGATTTTGGCATTATCTACGATAAATCAGATAACACGCAAGACACGTGGATGAATGTTACCGGTGTATCCGTCGCTGCAGGTGGCTTTTTCACTTACTTCGACTTTGTGAATGCTAAAAACCAACCTTTTGTTGGCGGTTCAATTGCGGGTGACAGTGACGATACCGAGCGACGCTTTAATATCAACATTGGTTACTACTTTTAACAGTACGCCGTTGGCAGCCAACAATGCATCGAGCTTTTTGGCTGTCATTAATACTCGCAAACTCACCGCTGTGTGATAAGCTTTTAAAAATAACCTTTTGCGTGAGCTTAGCTATGGCAAAACTTTTTAATAAATGTTTTTGGCTTCATTTTGCTGGCATTAGTTTTGTTGGGCTAGGCTTTATTGGTATTGTATTACCAGTCATGCCAACAACGGTTTTTTTTATTTTGGCATTAGCTTGCTTTACCCGCTCCAACCCCAAATTAGCTAACTGGTTGCTGACTCATAAAAAGTTTGGCCCTTCTCTGGTGCAATGGCATGAATACCGTGTGATCCCAAGAAAAGGCAAGCTGTGTGCACTACTGGGTATGTCTCTTGGTTTTGTCTTACTATTGTTAAGTGACCCTGCTGTTTGGGTGATAGTCACAGTCGCAGTTTGTGAATTAATGGTCATAGCCTATATTTTTTCAAAGCCCTCGCACCGCCCACTATCTGCTAAGTTAAAGTAAAACCGCCAACGTTTCCTAGCTCTCTCTTTTTTGTATAATACTCGCCTCTATGACTAAAAGGATTTGCAATGAACTTAAACCAAGTCACTCTTCCCGTTCATAATATGTGCCAGTGCACTCACTTTTATCGTTTACTCGGCTTTTTACAAATCGTCGACACTGAGCATTATGCACGTTTTGAATGTCCAAATGGCGCCACCTTTTCGTTATCTTTAAGAGAAACTCTGCAGCAACATAATGTGACTATTTATTTTGAGCATGAACAACTTGATGAATGGGTAGAACAACTACAGAAAAAGGGTATCACTTTTACCGAACTGCCTCAGGATAAACGTTATTTATGGCGCGAAGCGAAACTGAAAGATCCCAGTGGCAACAACATAATACTCTATTGGGCAGGTGAAAATCGTTTAAACCCACCATGGAGAGTTGAGAGGCGCCAGTAATTTAAGCTTTCAATAGAAAAAACCGAATACGGCAATCGAGATAAGCCACTGTCAATCCGATAAGTTCATATCTATAGTCTAAAATACAGTCAATGCTTGTAAGTTAACGATGCGAGTAACGAGCGAGCTAGTCATGTAAAATTTTAGTCTAAAAGGGTAAGAGCATGGATCAAAACAACAAAAGTGCAACTGGGAAGTGCCCCATTATGCACGGCAGCAATACTCGTGTAGGTGACGATCGAACTAAAAACACGGATTGGTGGCCCCAACAGCTAAACCTAAAAATCCTTCATCAAAACGATAGAAAAGCCAGCCCTCTTGGTGAAAATTTTAATTACGCCAAAGCCTTTAACAAACTTGACTTAAGCGCCGTAAAACAAGATCTACACGCACTAATGACCGATTCAAAAGAGTGGTGGCCAGCAGATTTTGGTCATTACGGTCCCTTTATGATCCGTATGGCCTGGCATGCTGCTGGAACCTATCGAACGGCAGATGGTCGAGGGGGTGCCGCCACCGGAAATCAGCGCTTTGCACCATTAAATAGTTGGCCGGATAATGCCAACCTAGATAAAGCTCGTCGACTACTTTGGCCGATAAAACAAAAGTATGGCAACAGTATCTCGTGGGCTGACTTGTTTATTCTGGCGGGCAACGTGGCGTTAGAGTCTATGGGTTTAAAGACTTTCGGCTTTGCCGGCGGTAGAGAAGATATTTGGGAACCAGAAGAAGATATTTACTGGGGCGTGGAAAAAGAATGGCTAGACAACCAGCGTTACAGCGGCGACAGAGAGCTTGAACATCCATTAGCTGCTGTGCAAATGGGCTTAATATATGTCAACCCAGAAGGCCCTGATGGCAACCCAGATCCCGTTGCTTCGGGCAAAGATATTAGAGAAACATTCAAACGGATGGCAATGGATGATGCTGAGACGGTCGCACTGACGGCTGGGGGACATACTTTTGGTAAATGTCACGGTGCCGCCTCTGATTCCCATGTGGGTCCGGAGCCTGAGGCAGCCGCCATTGAAGAAATGGGATTTGGTTGGCGCAATCAATATGGTCGTGGTCAGGGTTCAGATACTATTACTAGCGGCATTGAGGGCGCTTGGACGCCAAACCCCACACAATGGGATAATGGTTACTTTGACATGTTATTAGGCTATCAATGGACCCTGTCTAAAAGCCCTGCAGGTGCGCATCAGTGGGTGCCTAAACAACTTGCCCATGAACACCATGCCCCTGATGCAGAAGATGCCAGTAAACGCGTTGGTATCATCATGACTACCGCTGATATGGCGATGCGTGAAGACCCTAAATATCATGAGATATCAAAATACTATCATGATAACCCTGATGCCTTTGCGGATGCTTTTGCACGCGCATGGTTTAAGCTCACCCATCGTGACTTAGGTCCAAAGTCACGCTACTTAGGCCCTGAAGTACCTGATGAAGATTTACTATGGCAAGACCCACTGCCAAATGTGGAACATGAACTGGTCGACCAACGAGACATCGATTACTTATCAGCTCAGATCCTAGCTACAGGGCTAAGCGTTTCAGAGCTTGTATATACAGCTTGGTCATCAGCGTCGACCTTTAGAGGCTCTGATTGTCGCGGCGGTGCAAATGGCGCTCGCATTCGTCTTGCTCCGCAAAATCAGTGGCAGGTAAATCAACCTAGTCAATTGCAAAAAGTACTCTCTACATTAGGCCAGATCCAGCAGCAGTTTAACGATACACAAACATCAAATAAAGCCATTGCTTTGGCAGATCTGATTGTATTAGCCGGCGCAGTCGCCATTGAAAAAGCGGCAAAAGATGCAGGGTTTGACATATCTGTGCCGTTTACGCCTGGACGTAGTGATGCCACCGCAGAGCAAACTGATATTGAGTCTTTTGAGGTACTAGAACCCATTGCCGATGGGTTTAGAAACTACCTTAAAAAAGATTACAGTGTTAGTGCTGAAGAATTATTACTAGATAAGGCACAATTACTGACACTTACAGCACCAGAAATGACCGTATTAATAGGCGGTCTGCGAGTGCTAAATAGCAACTTTGACCAACAACCTCATGGCGTATTCACAAGTCGTCCTGGTGTGTTAAGTAATGACTTTTTTGTTAACTTATTAGACTTGGATACACAATGGCGTCCTGATAATGAGCAAAGCAGCACTTTTACTGGGTACTGCCGAGCTACAGGAAAGCCAAAGTGGCAAGCAACACGTGTAGACTTGGTTTTTGGCTCAAACTCGCAGTTAAGAGCGATCAGTGAAGTGTACGGCAGTGACACAAATCAGTTGAAATTCGTAGATGACTTTATTTTGGCCTGGAACAAAGTCATGAACGCCGACAGATTTGATATTAGATAAACAGAGTAACCTAAAAGAGCACATCACTGGTGCTCTTATTTAAATCGGTGGGCTATGCCTTTTGACTCGGTGTTAGCCCCCACTCTACACAACGCCAGTCAGAGACTTTGCCAGTCATATTTTCAAAAATACAAATGCCACCCGTAGGCACTTTAAGGTTACTAAAGCCAAACTGAGAGTCAATGACATGACTAAATCGCATAATTCCATTGCTGCTGACCATCAAGGTCGTTTTGTCAGCTTGGTTTGTTAACAGATTTTGAGCAAATGAACGCCACCCCATGCGCAATGCGTCAGGGTTGACTAACCAACCTTCCGGGACCTGAGCATCACGATTCCAGCGCTCAATTACCTGTTTGCCAAGCGCGATATCACCGCCACCTAAACGCTTCATCACCATCTCTTCGACTTGGTTTTCATCTGGACCATAATCGATTTCGTTTAAAAACTCATCTAGTTTAATAGCCGTAACATCGAGATTCAGCACCTCACAAATCAGCTGCGCTGTTTGTTGATGGCGCTTTAATGGACCTGCATAGACGACATCTGGTGAAAGGTGGTTATCACGCAAATAATGACCTACTGATGTGCTTTTGGTTTGTTCAACTAAATCCAAATCGGTACGCGCCCCCACTCGAGTAGGCGTATCTGTTGGCAAAAAGGTATTGCCGTGTCTTACTACGATTAATCGGGTTGTCATTAATATTTATCCAATTTTATTCAAATCTACGCATAATGATCACAACATTATCTGGATAGATCATATTCGCCATCTTTGGCAATAATCGCTTGTGCACGCTCAATATCTTCGGGGCTATCTACACCACTCATGCCCGTTCGGCCTCGATAACTTACAGGCACCATTTTCACAGCCATCGCATTTTCTAAAAAGCGCATTTGCTCAAGCCCTTCACACGCTTCATAGGTGCTTTCTGGTAACGCTAAATAGGCTTCTAATGCCTTCGTCGTATACCCGTATAAACCGATATGACGCTTAACTGGAGACAACTCTGTGGAGTCACGCATATCTTGTTCTTTTCGTATCGCTGGAATAATATTTTTACTGAACGTTAAGGCCAATTGCGCTTTGTTAACTTGTACAGTTGTACCGCTAAATGGGGTGATCTTTTTTACTTCTCTAAGTTTATCCAATTCTTGCCATGTTAAATCCACATACGGGGTAAAGACTTCTCCCACTTCACTGGTGCGCCAAGACTCTATCAAAGCACTAATAAACCACGGCGGACAAAGCGGGTTATCACCTTGTAAGTTAACGATAAAGTCAGGTTTTTCTGGCACCTTTTGCAGCACATCATAGCAACGCTCAGTACCACTGCTACATTGCGGCGAAGTCATGATACAAGGCACTTGATGTTGCTGACACAATTGCTCAATTCGCACATCATCCGTCGCTACCACATAGTCACATTGCGCTAAATTCTGGCAAACGTAGCGTGCTATATCTGCAACGCGTAGCAGCATTTCTCTACCGGCTATTTTTATTAAAGGTTTACCCGGCAACCTAGTGCTGCCAAATCTTGCAGGGATCACGACCAACGTCTTATGCATTGAGAAGTCCTTAGAAGTTTTTATAAGCGGCTTTATCACTTTCGATAGCCTAAATTACTGCACATTATAGAACGTCTATCACTTTACTTTAAGGGCCAGTCTTACATTAAAGTTACTCATCAATGTTATGATCGACCCGCCATTGCGTTAGCAGTAACTGCAACACGGCATGTGCACTCTCAAAGTCATATTCATCCAGGCACTTTACCAACGCTAGCAACTGAGATTGGTAATGAGCCTGCGGCAACACACTCATTAGTTCATCAACGACATCCGCAGCCCCCGTATCGCTGTCAGTCAACATGCTGTTCAGCAACGAAAATTTCTCCTGGATACTCTGCGTATCTTGTTGCACATCAACTCTACTTGAGTCTGTGGTGATGTTAGAGCCAGATTTTACCTTACTCAGCGCGCGCTTAATATGATGCATTAAATGCGGCAAACATTCGTTGATCGCTTGCAGATACAAATATAGATCGCGACTATTCTCAAGGCATGCTTGCTCTAATTGAGATGCGGCTTTTTGCAACTCATTCGCGCCAATATTACCCGCTAACGCTTTAAGTGTATGAGCCCAATGGAAAGTTTGATCTTTGTCTTGCTCAGCAGTTGTCAGTAAATTAGCCAACTGATCTATAAACACAGCTTCTTTATCAACAAAGCGCCTCAAAAGTTGTATATACAACTCTATATCCCCATCGGCAACTTGCAAACCTGCTATGGCATCTAGACCATTGATATGATTAAATTCTTTAATTTCCTTGTCATCAATATGCGTTATTGCAAGCTCAAGAATTGGCTGCTCAGGTGCCACCCAGCGTACTATTGTCGTTATCATGTCGCCGATATTGATTGGTTTAAAAATAATATCGTTCATCCCACACGTTTTTACTGCATGCTGATTATCTTTGGTCACACTGGCCGTCATGGCGATGATGGGCAAATTTATAAAATTCGGCTGGGCCCGGATTAACCGAGTTGTCTCATAGCCATCCATTAAGGGCATTTGGCAATCCATCAATACACCATCAAATGCCTGCTCTTGCAACCAATCCAAGGCTTGTTGACCATTACTCGCCACTTCAACATGCGCACCATGCTTAGCCAACAGAGCTACAGCAAGCTCTTGATTTAATTCATTATCCTCAACCAGAAGTAGGCTTTTATTCAGCAGTGGCTGAGCACTTTCGTGTTTAACAAACGCATTGCTATCGGTATCATTGTTTATTCCGATAAGCACCGCAAGTTCGTGGTAAAGAACGCTTGGAAAAATAGGCTTAGTCAGCAATCTCACACGGCTGTGCTGTGCTGCGATGTACTGCAAGTGGTCAGTATCAAAGTCAGCCATTAAAACAACATACCCCTGTGGATTACTAAGTTTAAACTTTGCTATGAGTGATAGCGCTCGTTCAACATATTGATCGATAAACAACACATTCGCCTGCATTAACTGCGGCTCAATTTGGGCCAGTTGCGTGCTACTAAAACTTTGTACTTGCAAATTAGCATGTTCTAAATAACGGGATAGCGCTCGGCTTGTATATTGGTCATCATCTACTAACAAGGCATTGCTTATCGCCAACTTTGGCGGAGCAATTAATTGCCCTGATCGACTTTGTAGTGTTATTGCAAAAGAAAATGTACTACCAATCTCAGGTGTACTCTGACATTCGATCCGTCCACCCATTAGTGCGACAAGCTTCTGACTAATCGCTAGTCCAAGACCAGTTCCACCAAACTTACGGGTAATGGAAGCATCGGCTTGGCTGAATGACTCAAACAACTTATGCTGCTGCGCTTGTGTCATGCCGATACCAGTGTCAATTACAGCGATAGCTATCGTCACCTGCTCAGCCGATTGCTGATCCAAAGTGACATTAAAGGTAACTTGCCCACCTGACTCGGTAAATTTGATGGCATTACTACCCAAGTTTAACAAAACCTGACTAATTCTTAGTGGATCCCCATACAGCTGCTCGGGGATTTGCGGGTCTAGCGACACGCTCATTTTCAACCCCTTCTCCTGTGCCTTAACACTCAATACATCAACACAATTTGATAGCACTTCTTCCAGTGCAAACGGCACGGCTTCAATATCAAGTTTGCCTGCTTCAATTTTTGAAAAGTCTAATATATCGTTAATGATCCCCAACAACGATTCTGCACTACGGTGGATTTTTTCTAAGTAATTTCGCTGTTTTCGATTAAGCTCTGTGTCTAAAACCAAATAACTCATGCCAATAATTGCATTCATAGGCGTGCGAATTTCATGAGACATATTAGATAAGAAATCAGACTTCGCTTGTGTTGCACTCTCAGCCGTTTCTTTGGCCTGTTTTAACGCGGCTTCTAATGTTTTGGCATCGGTGATGTCCATATTGATACCAAATATACTTCGTTTTTGCGTACGGTTTTCTTGGTGAAAGCTGCGACCTATACTAAGTACCCATTTCCACTTATCATCCGCGGTGCGCATCCTAAACTCGCAGCGAAACATCGATGACTGTTTTTTAAAATATGCAAACAGTGTATTTTGTACATGATCAAAGTCATCGGGGTGAACAAGTGCTCGCCAACGAGCAATACTTTTACCATGCTTTTGCTCTAACTCATGAGAAAGGTAACCAAGCATGGTTGACCATACGCTATTCGTTAGCAAGATATCTTTAAAGCTATCCCACTCCCAAGCCCCCATATTCGCACCATGCATCGCCAACTCCATACGTTGCTCCGCTTCCTTAAGCTCACCGTAAGATAAAGAATTGGCTAATGCCACCGCCAAATGATTGCCAACAACGCGTAGAATACTTAACTGGGAGTCGCTAAATGCCCCGCCTCTACTTGATTGTATTGAGAACACACCCAACACTTTACCATCTACAATCAAAGGCATACAAAACACTGATTGCGTGCGCTCTCCATTGAGACTGTCTGATGGCAGCAAATCATATGCTTGCCAAGCCTCATTGCTATCAAGTGACAATTCTGCGCCATGTTTCATGCAAACACTCTCTGCGATTGCTGTTTGACTTATATTTACCTCAAGTAACGACACTCGGTTACGATCTTTTTCTGCATAAATGAACTCTATTATTTGCTCGCTGTGCTGGTAAAGCCCTACAGCAAACAGCTCAAAGTCAAGGGTATTGCTCAGATGCTCATTGATTGTATGACAAATTTTGCTCATATCATGACTTGCAGCAGCATCTTTACCCACCTCTGCGAGCACGATAATATCTTGAGTTCGCTGAGCGATTTTTTGTTCCAACTTTGCCCCAGCAATACTTAGGCGCTTGAAACGCCAGAAAATAATACTCGCAAGTATCATTATAAAAAGTACAGGGGCAGATATTTGAAACCAACGAGTTTGATACCATGCCGGCGCGCGCACTACTTTTATCGAAATACCTTGCTTGTTCCATACACCATGATTGTTGCTGCCCTGTACTCGCAGCTCATATTCACCAGGCGGCAAATCTCGATAACTCACTTCATGACTAGCGGTAATGTCAGTCCACCCTGCTTGATAACCCACCAGCCAAGTTCGGTAACGATTATCTTCAGTGGCTTGATAGTCGAGCGCCGAAAAATAAACGGTTAAAATATGGCTGTCTGGGGCAAGGGTAATACGTTCACCCAAATCAGCGATATCGCGCCCATCCACATTTGCTTGAGTAAAGACGAGCTTTGGTACGGTGCGATTTACACTCACCTCACCGGGCAAAAAGCGGGTGATGCCATCAATGCTGCCAAACATAATTTGATCATCAAATTGTACTTGAGCCCCCACCAAAAAATGATTACTTGCTAAACCATCATGTGTGGTAAAGCGATGAAAGACATTCGTTTTTGTATCAAGCTTGTATATACCACTTGATGTCGCCAACCATAAAAAACCGTTTTTATCTGCAATAATGGATTTAACAGCAAAAGAAGAGTCAAACCCTGTGTTATTAACACGCTGGAAATTACGACTTGCCATATCATAGCTCGTCAACCCACTATTAGTTGCAAACCATATTTTACCATTGAGTTCAATGGCTTGATTAACATAGTTATTACTTAAACTTGCGCTATCTCTTTGCGAAATAAATTGCACCAAGTTTCGTCCGTCTGATTCAACTCGAAAGACACCTTCTCCATCAGTTCCCGCCCAAACCCGTTGCTCGCTATCGACGAATAAGAAGTTTGCGTCAACATGGGGAAATAAAAACTGATATTGATCAGTGCCTAAACGCCACTTGCTCACTGAATTTTGACCGGTTGGGATCACCCAAGCCCAGCCGTTATGGTCGAACACAATATCTTCGATCGAATGGCGTTTATCATCAAGCCAAGGCAATGGCATCAAATGTAATTTTTTACTCAGTTCATCAACACGATAAAGACCAAAGTTTGTTGCCACGAACAATTGACCGGCTTGATCACGCGCCAGTTTATGAATGCGCAACCGATAATCATCTGTTAACCGAGAACGCTCTGTAAAAGGTGTAAAGTGCTGCTTCGCATCAAAATGTACAAGGCCTCGCCCTGTGCCTAGCCACACCCCTCCCTGGCGAGCCTCAATCATACTGAATACTTGACGAAACAACCCAGCAAGTATGTATTCTTGTAAAAAATCTTGATGAGATATAAATGTGGGTGGTTGAGGGTAAATTTTCACAACTCCAGAATAACGCGTCGCCGCCCAAAAGAGTCCCGTTTCATCGACCAAAACTTGCCTAACATCGCGACTGGGCAGCAGTGCCAACTGCGGCATATTCGCCGTGTTTATAAACTGGCGCTGCGCGATAGAAAACCGATATATGCCAGCAAACGTCGACAATATAATGTCACCGTTATGATGCAGCATACCCGATACGCTAGGTAATTTTTCATTTGGTAAATCATAAACTTGATATCGACCCGTTGCTGGGTAAAACGCACCAAAGCTGCGCCGCGTCGCGAGCCACATTTGCCCGTTGCTATCAAATGATACGTACCTAATTTCTTGATGGTCTAACTCACTGGAGTGCATATCAAAGCTGCTGATCTGAGCGGATCGCCGGTCTAGCTTTTGCAGACCATGTGAGGTGCCGTACCAAATTGCGCCTTGGGCATCTTCACTGATACTCCAGACTCGGTTTTTGCTCTGAAAATGCGGGTCACTGACATCATGAATAAAACGCTTAAAACTCAGCTCACCTCTTTGTAGTTGATTTAGCCCACCTCCGTTTGTACCCACCCATAAAGTACCATCTCGACTTTCAAACAACGTTTGAATTTTATCAGATCCCAACGACGTCTCTTCTGTACTATCGTGCTTGAGGTGCAAAAATGATTGAGAAGCAGTAAGTAGATTCAGCCCACCTCCCCATGTGCCGACCCAGAGTTTACCCTTACTATCAAATAAGATACTCGATACGCTGTTCGCTGATAATGAATCAGGCCTGCTAATGTCGTTTTTGTAGGTAATAAATTGATATCCATCATAACGTATAATGCCGTCTGCGCTTGCAAACCACATAAAGCCTTTTGAGTCTTTGGCTAACGCATAAATTTGTGGATTTAAAAGACCATTATTGGCAGAAACATACTCTACTTTCAGTGACGGATGTACTGTTTTTGCCCAAGTGTTGTTTTGCAAAACAACAATAAGTGTCAGAGCCAATAAAGTACTAAAGACTAACGATTGTTTCACATACAACTCCGCTGAAAGCACAGCCAGTACAATGACACACCATCAATGCCAGCCAATATAAAGCTTAAATTATAACAGTTATCTCGTTTAATTAAGGATATTTAACCTTCATGATGCATCTTCTTGCCCTTATGCTATTACTATACAGTTAGCTCGCAAACAAGGTATGTTCATGAATTCTCTTACCAATAAAATGACAGTGCTGATCGTTGACCCATTCGAAGCATTTCGTGCCATGATCAGTAAAGTGCTTAACGAAATGGAAGAGATCACAGTAATACAAAGCTCTCATGGAAACGATGCCCTAGAAAAGCTAGCTTACAATGATGTGGATCTGATTATTGCTGAGTGGCAGTTATCAGGCCTATCTGGAATAGAGTTTTTAACCCAAGTTCGCACAAACCAACGCACTAAGCACATTCCATTTTTAATGACCTCCTCTACTATAGAGCAATCCCATGTAGTGAGAGCTATACAATGTGGTGTATCTGAGTTTGTGGTCAAACCCTTTTCAAGCAAACAGCTTAAATCAAGGATTGAGCGTGCGCTTTGCCGACCTGTTCGAGAATATCAAGGAGAGGTTAACCAAGAGGAAGAGAAAGCTTTAGATCAAAAAATTCAATTACTTATCGTTGATGATGTTGCAGATAATATCAAAGTGATCAGTGATATTTTACGTAAAGATTATAAAGTGCGCGCTGCGTTAAATGGTAAAAAAGCACTGCAAATTTGCCGTGCTGAGCCCCAACCCGATATTGTCTTATTAGATATCATGATGCCCGAAGTAGATGGCTTGCAAGTGTGCCAACAACTAAAGTCAGACCCCAATACACAGCATATCACCATCATTTTCTTAAGTGCACTAGAGCAGACGGAGCATGTAGTTAAAGGTCTATCTCTTGGAGCCGTTGATTATATCACCAAGCCTGCCAACCCAGCTATTGTAAAATCAAGGGTACAGGCGCATTGTCGGGGTATTCAATCAAATAGACTAATGCGTGACCAGATAGATACCATGCTTGAAAATGCACGACTCAGAGATGAGTTTGACAACCTCAATCAAAATGAAATATCAAAGCCTATCAAGCACATTAAAAGCGCCTGTGGTCTTTTGGCAAACCACTTAAACCATCCGCAAAGAGCCATGCCCTACCTCAGTGAAATTCAATTAAATTGCAACCAATTACAGCTGCATTTAGATAGTATTTCGGCCCTCAGCGCAATCGAAAAGGGCGATTACGAGCTGACCTCAAAATCCCACAACCTTGCGCCCATCATTGACAATGTACTTGAAAACCTGGCGGGTATGCTAAAACATTATAAAATCAGTGCGCATACCTCAGTGGATAAAACCTTTACCTTTTATGGTGATGCTGATCTCACATTTGCCTTATTAATGCATTTAACAAAAAATGCCATCGAAGCATCGAGTAAACGGCCCAGTATCAATATTAATAGCAGTGAAAGTGAAGACTTCATCGTTATTACGATTCATAACTCAGACACGGTACCACACCAAGTACGAACCCAGTTTTTTGAAAAGTTTGTTAGCTATGGGAAACCTGATCACTTAGGGATGGGTACCTATGCAGCAAGACGGCTTTGTGAAGCACAAGGGGGAACTGTCGCATTTAGAACAGATGAGGGCTTAGGCACCGAGGTTTTTGTTCACCTACCTATAAAAAAATAAGCCAGCAATGCCAGCTTTATTTTACTACTTTTAGAAAAGATGCCTGAGCTTCAGGTCGCATAGGAATGGTCGTTTGATCACTACACCCTAGCGTTTGCGCGCGTAAAGCACTCACATGGTTAAACACCGTCTTTACACCATAATACTGTTCGATATCTTTATCACTCTCTAACAAATCACCTAACTCGAGCATTAAGTAATAAGCAGTGTGTTGGATTTGTTCTGGCACCTGCTCTTCAACCTCACCTTTTACAAACCAACGACGGATCCAAAACTCTAGGCGATTGCATCCATGCCCTTGTACAATCATGCCAACAGCTAATGCGATCGCAACAACCATCAAAACTGTAAAAATTATAACCGGTTGCATCGTCTATACTTCCTCCAATTACTGACCTATAAATGTGATTCGTCGTCTATTTCGAGCAATATAATATTTGATTTACCAAATATTAACTTCCGCATTAAAGCGTGTCAATTTTAACTCAGCTAACCTAATGCTCTTGATCAACAAAAGACTGAAATAACATACAAAAACCATGTACAGTATATAAATATATTTATACAAAACCAATAGATAAAGTTAATATTTGTTAACAAACTTAAATAACTCTGAGCCAAAGCTCATATAAAGTCAGTTCATACTTTTTTTTGTGCCGCAAAAACATGAACGAGATATTTAATTGGCACGCACAGCAGAATAAATGCTGTCAAAATATTAATCGATATAACCCCAAGACTGTATATATGATAGTCATACAGCACGTTAATATCTAAATAGCCTCGCAGAACCAACTGCACATAATTTAGAACAACCACCACCGAGGCGCCATACATGTATATTCTCGCATACAATGAAAAATGACAGCCTCTCACTCGATGTACAATATACAAAGTAAGCATGAATAAAAATCCAGAGCACATCAAAGACGTATAAAAAATTTGTCTTCGATCAATCACATCCATTGATAAAGCCACTAACTCATAAGCTAGGGGAGTTGCATATAGTGAATTTGCCGCGACCATAAATGTAGTTACTAAACATGAATACAACTGATGGTCTTGTGCTGTTTTCAAACTCGATTTGTCGACTAAGGAAAAGCGAATTCCATGGTATTTATAAACAATTAAGGTGATTAAAAAGGCGCAACTTTCTATAGCTAAAGTAATCGCATCAGTGACGACTAAATAGCTTTTCATAAAGCTTCCCTGCGACAATTTACTCTGTATTCAAATTCATATACCAACTTTTACAGCCTTTTACCTAGCGTTTTTGTTGTTTATTTCACCACTTTTAAATTAGGCTTTTTCGTCTTATTTTCTGGCGTTGCTTCTTCAGCGCTTGATTGAGATTCATACTCTGCAGTTTCAGCGTGTAATTCACTGACTTTTGATAACGCTTGTCTGACTCCATGTTGCTGGGCATGATCTTCTTGCTCTTCTAGTGCTTCACCAAGCTCCATCATTATATGGTATGCTTGGCTTTGAAGCTGATCTGGGGCGTCATCATCCACATCTTTGCCCAACACCAACTTATGTAGTTTCTTTTCAAATTTTAAACGCTTTTGTCCATGAACAACCGACATAACAACGAGCCCAAATGAAATAACCATAAGCACTGAGCCGATTATCAATGGCTGCATACTTCACTCTCCCTTATATTAAAAAAGCAATCTGTTGCCTTCGCTGAGATACAAACACTTAAAATGTGGTGTTGACTGTTATAATCAAAGTAACCCTATAAAAAATTATAGAGTTTTGTAAAAATTTTTCATCGTTCACTCTCATTAGCGCTATGATGTTAAATCTTCTTTCCTGCCGTAGCAATAGAGTGATGGCTTTATATACAGTTTTTTACATCTCTGTTAACGCTTCATATACATGATAGTTTAGTGAGGATGCACCTTTTGCTTAACTCAAAACAAAAGCGGCGACAGCTCTCAAGAGTTCATTTTGCTCAATTGGCTTTGCGATGTGGCCATCAAAGCCTACTTGTCGATACAAACGTTTGTCCTCTTCATAAGCATTTGCGGTCAGTGCAATGATTGGAATGGATGGTTGGATGTGCTTGATTATTTTACACGCTTCAATTCCATCCATTATTGGCATTTGAATATCCATTAAAATGATATCAGGCGCCTGATCTCTAAAGGCGTCTACCGCTTCCTGGCCATTATTTGCTATACAGATCTTTGCTTTGGTTGGTGACAACATTGCCTTTGCGACCATTTGGTTAATTTCGTTATCTTCAACAACTAAAATGTAACTCCCCTCAAAGTCATACTGCTCTATAACTGCTTCATCATCTTCCAATCTCGGGGTGGTTTTAAGCAACGGCAAGGTAACACAAAAGAGACTCCCTTTATCGGGCTCGCTTTGCACATCAATCGAGCCATGCATCATCGTAACAAGAGAGTGCGTAATGGCTAAGCCTAATCCAGATCCCCCATACTTGCGAGTCGTTGATTTATCTGCCTGCTCAAAACGGTAGAAAAGTCGACTCATTTGTTGCTCATTCATCCCAATTCCAGTATCGCTCACTTGAATAAGTAAGTTCTGTGGACCACCTTGTTCCGAAAATAAAACCTTAACTTGCCCTTGTGAGGTGAACTTGAGTGCATTTGAAACGAGGTTTAATAGTATTTGCCTAATTCGTACTTCATCGCCAACCCAAAAGTCGCTCGATAGATGTTTGTCAAAACTCAAAGTAATATTTTTATCGAACGCGATGGGTGACAACTCAGACTTTACGTTTTCTATGAGTCTGTTTAAGTTAAAAGCCTGCTGCTCTAATACTAGTTTTCCAGCTTCAATTTTAGAAAAGTCCAAAATATCGTTAATGATGGTACGCAATGCTTTAACAGAGTAAATCCCTTTGGCAAGCAACCCTTGCCCATACTCTCCGAGCGGCTCTGCTTTGAGTAACTGCAATGTGCCATACAACCCATTCATTGGGGTTCTGATCTCATGACTCATATTCGCCAAAAACTCAGATTTAGCTTTGGTTGCAAGCTCTGCTTGCTCTTTGGCTTCTGAGAGTGCTTTTTCATGATTCAATTGATCAGTCAGGTCATATGCAATCCCTAAAAAACCAAACAAAACCCCTTTTTCATCAGTCAGCGCTGTAATATTCAAGCGAACTTGAATAAAATGCCCATCCTTTGCCACATAGGTCCAACGATTAACATCACTGCCACCCGCTCTTGCTTTGGCAACAAAGCTTTCAAAGCCCGGTGTAACCTGTATTTCTAGCTCTTTGCTCAGCGTGCTAGCATGCTCTTCAACTTCTTCTGCTACGTGAAAAATGGCAGGTGTCGCATGCCCTACAAGTTCATCTGCTTGATAGCCCAATAACCGCTCAGCAGCGGGGTTAAATAAGGTAATCGTGCCAAACTCATCGGTGGCAATAATGGCGTAGCTCGCAGAAGTTAAAATACTTCTTTGTAAGGTATTCGTTTTTTCAATCTCTTGCGTACGCATCGCAACTTCTTTCTCTAGTTTTTGGTTTGCTTGCTCTAGTGCAATTTCCTTTGCTTTTGCCAACTCAACTTTCTGCCGCTTTATCTGGCTTCTTTTTAACAGCACGCTTTGCACACTCAATACCATGATAACGAGCAGTAAGGTAATGCCCAATGTTGATGTTAGTACGTCTGCGCGAGACTCGAGATCTAATCCATAAATAAATGTCGGCGTGGCATATAGAGATACAAGCCATTGACGACCAAACATATTTATCTGTGTACTGGCATTAAACTGCTCTAGCTTGTTACGCCGCTCACCATGCGTAAAAAAAGTAATGCCTTCATTGGGGGTAACATCTGAGATGGATAAAATAACATTATCACTGAGTGTTCGGATTGAAGATAAAACTTCGTCAATTAAGATAGGTGAATAACTCCAACCCAATAAACTGTTCAGCCTATCGTTTCTTTGAATTGGCGCACCAGAACGATATATTGGTAATAAAATTAAAAAGCCCTGCTGTGCTTTTTTGTTTGCCTGTACGAGCGTAATTGGCGCTGTTAACCTTACTTCGTCACTCAAAGCGGCATCTACGGCAGCCTGCCTGCGCATTTTTTCAGAGCCAATATCTAAACCTACCGCACTCGCATTTCGCTTCTCAGGTTCAATAAATTGAATAATAAAGCGACTTTCATCATGCGTACTGAGCTTTTTAATAGTAAACGCGTTATCTGGTCTTTGCCGTTTGGCGTTATCGATAAACTCCCTCTCGTCTTTTGGCTCAACATAGCGGATCAAGCCAAAACCTCGAGCACCAGGAAATTCGCGATTAAAATCCCTCACTTTCATATATCGCTGCATAGCATGGTAATCAAACTTATCGATACCAATCGCGGTGATTGTTCCACTGAGACCAAACAACCCATATTGATATAGCTCTACGCGCTGTTTTACGCCACTGGCTATAAACTGTAAACGCTCAGCCAAAGCACTCTGTATCCTGTGCTCTATCAAGTGAGCCTGACGCTCATATGCGATATAGCTAAAAACCAACCCAGCCACCAAAGTTAGCAAGGGCAAAGCCAGCAACTTAAATAATGCCGTTCCAGCCTTTTTTGGTTTGATAAAAAGCTCTTTCATTTGAATATTACTCAGCAGGCCAGGGGGTAAAGCTGCTTGACGTGCATGTTCATGCACTTTCACTGATGTTTTGAGTATAGGTTTTAAACAAATGGATGCAAATTTGAATTAACACGCTATGTTAGTGATTGACCGTACAGCTTGCCGCGTTATTGCTTGTGCAATAATGGTAATCCAAAAAGTAGCTTTGCTGTGCAGGTCGTTGACCTTTGACGATGTAGTCGTATAAAAGCTGCGCAGACAACCGTCCCATCATGTAAGGCTTTTGCCCAATATTTTCAGTTGACAGCCCTTTTGATAAAGCCTGCAACTGAATGTTCTCTGTGTCAGCAGAGACGATGGTGATCTCATGCTCTGCTATCTGAGCTTTAAATGGCTTCAGCTGTTCAATGTATTGAGGGTTAAACTGTGCAAAACCTGCCACCGCAACAAAAATAGGAGGGGAAGGCTGCCTGATCATATTAAGTAGTTGCGACAACGCATCATCTCTGCGGCCCATCGTAAAAAGTGGGCATCGAATATGCTCTTGCCAGCCAGACTCGGCTGTTAATCTGTCAGATTTGCCATCAGACAAAGCATATCTTACGCCACGGATGCGTTCATTTAAATTCGGTGTAGTTTGATGACCTGACTGAATACATACCGATTGTACCGCCTCTTTTTTATATTTTTTGGCCACTTCTCCCATCGCTTTGCCAAAGTCAAAGTTATTAGTACCTACATAGGCTAAACGATATACCCGATGTTGCGCTAACAAGTCCGAATCAAACGTAACCACCGGGATCCCTTTTTGTTTAGCCGCTTTCAAAGCACCCTCGACTAGATAGGCTGAATCAGTTGTCGAAATCATTAGCCCATCAATATCTTGCTCTATTAACTCTTTTACAATAAGCACTTGGGTGCGCACATCTTGATAGTCGTCAGCACCATCGTATATACAGCTCAAATCGTCATGTAACTTAGCGAATGCTTGGCAGCCATGAAACGATTGCTCGTAAAAGCTATCATTTTTGGTCTTGCCTACGACTGCAATTTTCAGTTGAGCATGGGCGTGACACATTACACATGCCAACAGCAGTAACAGTGATCTCGCGTATTTCACACATCTCCTTAAACGCTTTACATATGCCGATTGAAAAGACGACTGTTTGTTAGATTAGCAATAACCTCTGGAAAAAAGAAACAAGTTTTTAACCCGTTGACGAAACCGCCACCATGCTGCTAAGCAAAACAATACTTTTCAAAAGATGATGTGATGAGACACTTTTAGATGAAGGGCATAATAAAAAACAGCGCAAACCATTAAATTTGCACTGTTTTTATTGTTTAACAGTTTTGCTTATACGATTATGGCTCGTAGCCACAACGCCAAACACGCTGAGTAACCGTCTCTGTTCGACAGTTTGTTTTAATAGTGCGTGTATGCTCAGTCGTTCTCAACTGATCATTCGTCAGACCTAAACTACCAGAGTATGTATACCAATCAACACTGCGAATGCCATCTGGCTGTGTGTACCAGTAGGTACCTGTTTGTGATTCCCATTGTGCTGCCGGACAACTACTCGACTCGTCTAAAACAAGGTTAGTTGAGGCATAACGGAAACTAGGTAAGTAAAAATCTGGTTCATTCCATAAATGACCTAAGTATATATGGCCACTGTAGTCACAGTGTCGTGTCGTTACGGTGTAAGTTTCTGTTTCTGTATCACAGACTTGTACATTTCGAGTCACGATATCCCAATAACCACCTACGTCACACTGCATACGTGCTTGCGCAGAGCCTGCCCCCAGTAATAGTAGCGCCGACACAACAGCTATATTTGAAGCTTTCATATTTATCCTTATATTTTTTATTGTCTTTTCAGCATCATAAGCTCAGCTTATGCTGCTGCTCTTCAGAGAAAAGTGCCCTGATCTGAGCAAGCTTTTCAAAGTTTGTTTTAACACCAGGATTAGCGTACGGACTACCTGACGTACCAAGGTCAATCACTTCTGGTATCGAGTAAATGTGTGCCGAAAGGCGTCTTATTTCTTGCTTTTGGAAGGCGCTTAAATTCAAGCTAGTTAGTGAGTTATTTAACATACTGAGCTTTTGATCAACACTCAGCTTAGCCTGCGCTCGCTCATACTGTTTATATTGCTCTAACTGCTCTGCGGTGAGAGTATTTTCAAGTGAGCGTTGGTACTGGACGCTATTTTGGCCAATAACATCCATATAACGCTGTTGATAGTAATCACGGTTGTCGGGCTCTGAGCGGCTATGTTTATCAAATGTTTGCCAAGCATCAAAATCTGCCTGTGCTTTACTTGTCAATAACTGCGCCAACGCATCATGCTGAGCGTCATCTAACTGCAATTGATTACTCAAAGAAAGCAGCACGGGTTGCACAGAAAATACTTGTAACTTGCTTTTTATTTCTGCCGCAGGAATAACCTTGAGGTCACTTGGGGTAGTTGTTTGCTCGTAAGGCGCTTCTGGCTGGGGTTTTGAAAGGTCATACGATGCGACTGGCAACTCGAGCACCGCAACTTGCTCACGTAAATTCAAATTGGCTGCTTCCAGTTCAGCAACACGCGCAGACAGCGACGATACCGAAACATGCTGAGTACTTGCAACTGAATTGACTTGGTCTGTTTTTGTTGCAACCCCAAGCCATAAGTATGCCAAGACAAAGCCACTAAAAAACATACACAACAATTTGAGAACATTCATGATATTTGCCTACCTTAAGCCTAACTGGAGCAATGCTGAAAAAGCCTTTTTGGCAAAGGCTTTGTGGATACAACTAAACGTTTAAGTGCAACTTATAAACGATTCATGAATATGGTACGCCAGTTAACTGTTTAAGAAACCAGCGATTTATGACAGGTTTTTGTACAAAGTGAATGAACAGACTGACTTAGAAATAAAGGCTAAGAGTAGAAGGGGCTGAATTGCCAAAAATTCGCTTTTTCAGCAGTAGCCAGAATGGCTGCAACGAGCACTAGATTATATTGAGCGCATATATCTATGTCTTTGAAAGAGAAATGCCTGGCAGATAAGCGCTGCCCGCTCAATAAAGTGGCAGCGCTTTGGCGTCATTTTTTCCAAATAATTACACTTTGCGATTAAATCTGCGCATTACCAAAACGGCAGCAAACAAGCAAAAGCCAAACCCTAACGAGCCAGAGCTAGATGATTTAGCCGCTGTCTTTTCGGTTTTTACAACTTTGCTTTCCACTTTGGAATATTGAGCTGTAACAGTTAGGGCGCTAGTCACTTGAGCAAATGATTTATCCCAACCGCTGAATTCATGACCTTCTCGCTTTGGAGACTCAGGTGCAACAGCCGCGCCTCCATGCTCTACATTAAATAAAGCCAGTTCTTTGCCATCCCAATCTTTGAAAACCACTTGATATATGTTGACCTCATATTGTGCTGTGATTGTCGCGTTGGCAGTAATGTTGTTAAGGCTATGATCCCAACCGCTGAACGTATACCCTTCTCGGCTTGGTGATGTATCAAGGCCTTGCGCTGCTTGACCATGATTTACAACTTCTTGCTTGAGCACCGCACCATTCCAATCTTGGAATGTAACTTGATATGTGTTGATGTCATATTGTGCCGTGACCACGAGATCTGACGTTACATTGGCAAACGCGTGATCCCAGCCTGTAAAAGTATATCCAACTCGGTTGGGTGTAGTTTCCAGGCCTAGCGCTTCTTGATTGTAATTAACAACCTCTTGCTTAAGCACCGTACCATCCCAATCTTTGAATACGACTTGATACTTGTTGATCTCATATTGCGCCACAACCACCAGATCTGACGTTATATTCGTCAGTTCATGATCCCAGCCTTTAAAAGTATGCCCCAATCGGGTTGGTATGGTTCCTAGTCCTCGCGCCGCTTGATTATAATTAACAACCTCTTGCTTAAGCACCGTGCCATCCCAGTCTTTAAATGTCACTTGAAAGGTATTGATCTCATATTGAGCAGTAATCGTTGTGTCGAGTGCTATTTTTGTCAGCGGTTGATCCCAACCGACAAACGTATAACCAACGCGCGTTAGAGTGGTTTGCGGAGCCGGTGCCGTTTCACCTTCTGCTACTTGTACAGTCGATAAAACCGTACCATCCCAATCAACAAATCTAACGGTATAGATTGTTGGCTCTACACCAACCACCGAGACGTTTAAAAGGTTATTATCAAATTTAAGCTCAGGCTCATCTGATATAAATCTAAAAGCAAGCGCCGCTTGCTTGGTCGTGTTTGCGGTTAGATTAAATGTAACATCTTTATCTAGCGTATTTGCAGGGACTGTAAACTCACATCGACCACTGCCGTTGACAAACTCACAACTAGACGTTCCTGTACCAGTCATACTATCGAATGTCACTTCAACGTCGTCACTACCAGTCACTAAAATAGCAAATGTATTGGGCAGCGCTTTTCCTGCAAGCTCCTTAAAGCTTAACGTAATTTGCTCAGGCTTGTTAAGGCGCCCCTCAATCGTTTTAGCACTTGTCGAAATATAAAGATCTGCGATGTTTTCATCCGCCACGTTAAAAAATACATAAGGGTTTATGCCTTTAACGATAAGCTCTTCTATTTTGCTGCCATCAAACTGGTTGCGCTGGTTATCTCTAACCCACCAGCTTTTAACATGCCACACCCCAACATGATCAGTTTTATCGAACGTAAACGTTGCATTACCTACGAACACATGCGGCTGTGGATCAGTTTGCCATTCAGTAATATTAACCAACTTGTTATCTCGATAGTCACCCGAAGGTGAAACAAGACTAATATAACCACTGGATAAACCTGATGGCTCATAGAACTTAACTTGAGCGGTCACTTGCTGCTGACCTTCGCTTATGCTGAGCGAATTATCCGATACAGTTAGGCTAACTAGTTTAGGGGGCGTAGCATCAACCTCACTTGAATTAATAACTTTAATGTTTGGAAAAAAGCCCAAATCTCTGATCTCACGCTCTGAAATGCTCGATTGATTTTTTTTGTCTGTATCGTAGGCCCACAAAATTGAGGTTCGCCATTCCCCTGCAACATCGTTACTATTAAAAGACAGCTCAGCACTGGCTTTATACACTCCATTTTGAGACGTTGTTTGCCAGTCAGCAAGTGGTACAGTTCGACCTATCGTGGCGCTGTGTTCTTCAGGTGGCGCGATAGAAACAACGGCTTCTTGAACACCGCTGTCATCGTGTAAAAACACTTCGAGAGTAACCGTTTGCTGACCATCATCAACGTTCACCGACGTGCTTGATAAAGAATAGCCTCGCAATTGGGGGGCCATTGAGTCTATCAAAGTGGTATTGGTTACCATCACATAAGGATTGAACCCCATTTTCTTTAGCATACTGGCACTTGTGTAAACTCGATAGTGGCCTTTGCTATCTCTTAAAAACATCACTGCTGCTCGCCAAATACCACCAATATCGCTGGTAGTTTTGAGCGTTATCGTGCCAGTTGCTTCATAAACATGCTTTTCATCAGTTTGTGTCCACTGTGTTAATGCAACTCTGTTAGTGGGAAACGGGTAGCTTCGATTAGGTGGAACCAACCCAAATACCATAGAAGCAACGCCACTTTCATCATAAGCTTTTACAGTCAGCGTTATCGTTTGGTCACCAGAGGAAAGGTCTACTTCGTTGCTAGACAATTGCCATGATGTTATTTTCGGTGGCTCTCGGTCTTCATCGTCGCTTAATTGTATGATGTCACGACCAGGCTGACACTGAGTATCTAGGTAACTAAATACACTATTTATATGTTCAGGACCCAATTGCGCATATAGAGCCAACTCGGTATTGAGGTGCTGTTCATCTAGCTGGCAAAGTTGTTGGTGACTAGTCAGTGCGCTTGCATGACTAAAAATAAAAAGTGCAGCGATCAGTATACTGCTAATAAAGAGTTTGAGTATGTTCTTCACTTTGGCATTCCTTTTATACTCAGTATTCGTATTTTACAAAGAGAGACCCATACAAATCACTTAGGTACACTCCATGTCCCTATTTTCCGCGTCAAACGCGGACCTTTAATGGTAACACACCATAAATAAATAACTTTATCTTTTGTGAATTTTTAATTGGTTTTAGTGACTTATCGACTCTTAAGTACTAATTGGGTGCCTACTGTTTTAGGGGAAGATCAGTTCGCGAATGTAATACCAATTGCATTAAATTGGTGATCAGATATTGCGACAGATAAATGGCTTAGTAACAAGGCAAATATTTCACTATGTAGTTATTCTACATGAGAAATATTTAACGCAGTTAATGAGTTATTTAGCTCGCTAGAATGATCAATGTATTAATAAAATTGGTATAAGGTAAACGTAAAGAGAATAGCGCAGCAAGATTAGCTTACTATTGCATTCTTTGCTTGAGATAGGCATACCACAGTAGCTAAAAACGTTGAGATAAGGCTTTAAACTGGCATGTATGAGCACACTGTTGGGACCAAGTGCAACCAACCCGCCATACCGACACCCAATACATTCACCTTTTTGCGTACAATACTCCGGCCAAATGGATCGCGATTAACCACCACATAGCTTGTTGTAGCAGTAAGTGAACCTCATGAAATTGACTAAAAACACTGAAATAGTTGTCTTTTTTTGCAGGAAGCTCAATACCTAAAATGTTAAGTGGCAGCTCATAGTTAGTCACCATGAGTATCCCCGTGCCAGCAAGAAGAAAAATACACACATACAACAAGCCGTGAACAGCATTGATAAAGAGACTATGGCGCCTGCTTTGTGGTGTCATTCGCGGCAACTTGGTTTGAAATCGAAGTGTATATAACACTCTTGAGAGGATAATAATGACTAGAACAAAGCCTGCTGTTGCATGTGCTTGTAAGGCATCTTGGCGATGTTGCACCTCGCCTTTTATTTGCCAATCAACATAGTGAATTTGACCAGACAAAACCATGAGCATATAAAACAACAAAAGCGCACTTATCCAGTGCAATCCCCGATCCATTAGGTAAGCTTTAGATAACATAAAAATTCCCTTTAATATCTAAGAAACAGCATTATAGCGCCATTAATCTTCTATAAACAACACATTGGGTTTTATCTAGACACAGCTAGTAGCTCTAAAGAAAAACAAGCTGGTGTTAATCAACTTTTGTAAGATAGGCCCATGTTTCACGAAAGGGGTAAATTGAAATGGCATACGTCATAGCCAAGTTGCAAAGTCAATCACGTTCATTTATCAAGTAACAAGAAAGTCTGAGAAGACATATCAAAGCATTGTCGGGGTATCTGTTGCTATTAAATGAGAAAACTCTTCATATGATTTTAATATAAATTGCTCTTCAAGTACCTGCGATTGCTGAATTCGGTCAATTCGAAAAGTTCTATAGTCATCCCTTAGGTGGTCCCAGGCAAATATATACCACACGGGGTAGTTGAAATATAAGTAATGAGGCTCAATTATTCGCTTCGATTCGTTTCTTCTTTCATCGGAGTAACTAATCGACAATAGATTTTGATAAACAAAAGCCGCATTAACCTCCCCACAGTCTGGAAACTCCGATTGCTCATATGAAGAATGCACTTGTGGCGATGCCGAACTTCCAATCAATACCCTATTACGCAAACTTCTGATCTTTTCTTTTTGTTCAGGAGATAACAATGCCAATAGCTTATATCGTATTGAATTTAGGCTTTTCATAAAAAGCGGAGAGTTCATTTTTTCACAAATGGCGATACTAATTAATAGATCAATTGTTTCGCTATCCGTAAGGTTGATTTTTCCTAGCCCCCAACTCCTGTGTAGTCTGACGCCTCCACCTCTGCCTTTATCAGCATCAATAGGTAGCCCCCTTTCCCTAAGTATATTTAGATCACGAAATAAAGTTCGCTGAGAAACTTTCAAGGCTTGGGACAAGTCTTTGGCAGTTAAAAAATCATCCGACTTAAGCATGCTAGCAAGTAAATCTAATCTCGCTAAATGATTGTTAGTATTCGCTCTTTTCATCAACTTAATATGTCACAAAATGACATCTTTGTTAATAGACTTACATTTCTCATATAACTTAAAGCGAAACAGAATGAAAACAACTTACTTACTTTTAGTGATTTCTTTTATTTTTGGAAAACAAGCCATGGCAGAAAATATAAACGATATAAACCATCAAGATTCACAAGAAGAATCTATTGCTCCTAATGACTTTGACTTTGAATTAGGCACCTGGAAGGTTAAACACCGAAGGCTCAGAAATATGTTTAGTGATAAGAAAGAATGGCTGGAATTTGAAGGTAGTTCTTCGACGACCAAGATTTTAGGAGGTTATGGAAATCTAGAAGACAATGTCCTGCACTTTCCTGATAATTCATTTCGGGCTGTCGCTATACGCTCTTACGATTCAGCTACAAAAAAGTGGTCAATTTGGTGGTTAGACGGACGATCGCCAAACAAACTAGATGCCCCAGTTATCGGCTCCTTCAAAAACAAAGTCGGTTTATTTTATGCTGAAGAAGTTTTGAACGGGATTCAAACAAAAATAAGATTTAAATGGGACTCATCCAAACAGGAAAACCCTAAGTGGGAACAAGCATTCTCTTTTGATGATGGTGTCACTTGGGAAACCAACTGGACCATGAGCTTTTCACCTGCAAACTAGCACTTAACACTCAAAACGGACAAAATATTAGGGTAAAATTTAGATGTTCGCTTCTCACTCAACACAGTCCTTTAGTATATTAACGTTAACTCACAATGGGGCAAAAACATTTTAGTATAAAACTTTTTTGAGAAGGTATATCTATATTCCTAAGTCACAAAAAAAGGCGCTTTCGCGCCTTTTCTTATTCCACCGTCACCGATTTGGCTAGGTTTCTGGGCTGATCAACGTCGGTGCCTTTAATTACCGCAACGTAGTAAGATAGTAGCTGTAGCGGGATTGTATATACAACTGGCGCGAGGATGTCTTCAACGTGATTGACATTGATAACACGCATGGTGTCGTCAGATTCAAAGTGTGAGTCTTTATCTGCGAATACGTAGATGATGCCGCCACGTGCGCGTACTTCTTCAACGTTTGATTTTAGCTTTTCAAGTAGCTCGTTGTTAGGTGCAACGACAATGATTGGCATATCTGCATCAATCAACGCCAGTGGGCCGTGTTTTAGCTCACCTGCTGCGTAGGCTTCGGCGTGAATGTATGAAATTTCTTTCAACTTCAACGCGCCTTCCATTGCGATTGGGTATTGTGAGCCACGACCTAAGAATAACGAGTGATGTTTATCGGCAAACTCTTCGGCTAAATCTTCAATGCCACCTGCCAGTGTTAGCGCTTCTTCTAACTTATTTGGTAGGGTTTTAATGGCATTGACGATATTGCTTTGATCTAAGCCTTTTTCTTGTGCGATAGACGCTGTTAGCATCAGTAAGCCCACAAGTTGTGTGGTAAACGCTTTGGTAGAGGCGACACCAATTTCGGCACCCGCTTTGGTCATAAAGGCCAAGTCAGATTCGCGTACCAGTGATGAGCCTGGCACATTACAAATGGTCATTGATGCCATGTAACCTTGCTCTTTTGCAAGGCGTAAAGCCGCTAAAGTGTCAGCCGTTTCACCTGACTGTGAAATGGTCACAAGCAAGCTGTTTTCGTGTACGAACGATTGACGATAGCGAAACTCTGAGGCAATTTCTACATTACAACTTACGCCAGCAAATTGCTCTAACCAATAGCGTGCAACCATACCTGAGTGGTAAGACGTACCACAAGCAATGATCTGTACATGTTTTACATCTTTAAATATTTGCTGGGCGCTGTCGCCAAAGGCGTCTACTGCTACACGGTCATTTTCAAGTCGGCCTTCAAGCGTATTACGCACTGCCAGTGGTTGCTCGTAGATTTCTTTAAGCATGTAGTGGCGGTACTCACCTTTACCTGAGTTATCTTGAGTTATGTTAGACTCAACTACTTCACGTTCAACTAATTCGCCGTTGCTATTATAAATTTCTACGCTGTCACAGGTAATACGAGCTACATCGCCTTCTTCTAAAAAGATAAAACTGCGTGTTACAGGAAGTAGTGCCAGTTGATCAGAGGCAATAAAGTTTTCACCTAAGCCTAAACCAATCACCAATGGACTGCCTGAGCGCGCCACAATCATTTCTTGGTCATTCGCTTTGTCAAACACCACGGTGCCATAAGCACCATCAAGCTGTTTTACTGCCGCTTTTACTGCATCTAGCAAGCTATCGTGTTGCTGGCGAAGTTGGTGAATAAGGTGCACCATAACCTCAGTGTCGGTGTCTGATAAAAACTCATAGCCATCACCTTTTAAAGCATCACGAAGCGGCGCGTGGTTTTCAATAATACCGTTGTGCACTAACGCAATTTCGCTATTTGAAACATGCGGGTGCGCGTTGCTTTCGGTTACACCACCGTGGGTTGCCCAGCGCGTGTGTGCAATACCGGTCGTGCCTTTTACTGCCGCTTTTTCAAGCGCTTTCTCAAGGTTAACCACTTTACCTACCGCTTTTACGGTATTCAAAGTGCTTGCTAAACTCAGTGCGACCCCTGCTGAGTCGTAGCCACGGTACTCAAGGCGTTTAAGGCCTTCAATTAAAATCTTATTTACTGGACGCTCTGCAACCGCCCCTACAATACCACACATAATCTCTCCATTTTGCACGTGAAGTGTGTTGTCATAATGATGTTTACTACGCACGATGTTGTCTTTCGTACGTAGCGTTAAATTTTTTAAACGCTTGCGCGAATAACGGTTACGCCACTGCTTTCGATTGTTTGGCACAACTCCAACGCTAAATTGTCGTCGGTGATCAAGGTCGTTACTTGCGACCAAGGCAATTCTAAGTTGGGAATTTTGCGCCCTACTTTGTCAGACTCCACCATCACTATTACTTCTCTGGCAGATTCGGCCATAACTTGGCTTAATCCCACCAGCTCGTTAAAAGTGGTTGTACCGCGCGCAACATCAATGCCATCGGCACCAATAAACAGCTGGTCAAAGTCGTACGAACGCAGTACTTTTTCAGCCACTTGCCCCTGAAAAGACTCAGAATGTGGGTCCCAAGTACCGCCGGTCATCAAAAGTGTTGGTTCATTTTCTAAAGATAACAATCGGTTAGCAATATTCATGGCATTGGTCATAACCACTAGCCCCTGCTTTTTCACAAGCTCTGGGATCATCGCCGCTGTGGTTCTGCCACTATCAATAATTATGCGATTGTGATCTTTAATTAAACTGGCGGCCGCTTTAGCAATAGCCATTTTGCGAAGTGAATCGCGTTTGTCGTTGCTTTTTGCAACGATCTCTTGCGGCAATGCCACGGCACCACCATAGCGGCGTAATAACAACCCGCTCTTTTCTAGCGCGGTCAAATCCTTTCGAATCGTAACTTCTGATGTTTCAAACTCAACAGCCAATGATTCAACACTCACCTCACCTTGTGCATTTACTTTGCTCAAAATGGTATGTCTGCGTTGCTGGGTGTTACGTTTAGTCATGTTTTTTTCAGGTAAGTTTCGATTCGTAATTTAAGTGTAGTTTAAACGAAACTTATAGAGTCTGACAACTTTGATTTGTATTTTTATAAGTAGCAGGTAAAAAAAGCAGGCGGTGCGCCTGCTAACAACTAGGGGGAAGTTTAATGGAGAATGTTCAAACTGGTTCTGGTATTGCCCACAGACGTCGATGCCACCATTTCGTCATAAGCGGTTTGCATCTCAAAAGTTGCTGACTCAACACCCAGACTGGCTAGCATTACTTCGGCTTCTCTTAAAGAATTGAAGGTAATTGTTTTTCCTCGGGCATCGCTTAACAAATGGTAATTGCCATGCGAATCTACTCCCCCGGCTAGGTAGTGGTTCGAATCTGCATAGCTTAAAATTACTGCCTCAAGCAGCTGCTGGTTTAGTTGAGCTTTCAAATCATTTACACGCATTTTGCTTCACCTGTTTTGTGTGGTTAATTTTTAAACGATACAGGGTTGTGATTAGATCATCGCTGAGCAAAATTTTTATTCTTTGTCTAACTGAATGTCATGATTTTGTCATCGCTGCTTATTAGTCTGATCAAGTTATATCTGCGTCTGAATAAAACTAGCAGCAGTAATCCTGGTTAGGCACTGTGAAGTCCTATGATGAGTGAGGTAAGACGAAATATCATGAGAAGAATTGTTGTAACTGGCATCGGTGCTATCTCTCCAATCGGCAATACGGCACAAAATAGCTTTGAAAATTTATTGCAAGGCAAACATGGAATTCGTCCTATTGAACATTTCAGCCCTGAGCAATTTGCTTGCAAAACTACTTTTGCAGCCCAGGTATGTGCCAATCTCGACCCTTCAACATTACCGCCGTTTAAACAAATGGACGACAGCACCCGTACTAAATTATTAAAAAAATTAGACCGCCATCAACTATTTGCCATGGTCGCAGCTGCTGAAGCTATCACTGAAGCGGGCTTGGATACCATCACTAATGAACTGCAACTGCAGCGTATTGGTGTCAACATTGCCACAGGCGTTGGTGGGCTTAATAGCCTTGAAGTCTGTGCAGGTAAAGCCGCTAAAGGTAAAAAGCAATCTCCCTTTGGTAATTTGATGTTTTTACCTAATTTAGCAGCCGGTTATGTTGCCAGTCACTGGAACTTTGGAGGCCCCAATAATTCGCACTCCACGGCTTGCGCGGCAAGTGCTCACTCTATCATCGATGCCTGTAATGCCATTAAAGGAGGTGAGGCAGAAATTATCATTGCCGGCGGTGCCGAAGCATCGGTTACCCCGGTTGGTATCTCTACCTTTAATGCGCAAAATGCACTATCCACCCGAAATAGTGAGCCGCAAGTTGCATCTAGACCTTTCACACACGATAGAGATGGCTTTGTAATGGGTGAAGGAGCCGCTTGCTTAGTGCTAGAAGAATACGACCATGCGATCACCCGAGGTGTCCATGTTTATTGCGAAATTGTTGGCTTTGGTCGCACCAGTGATGGTTTTACTGGGCAAGCACTTAGCGCGCCCCACCCGCAAGGTTTGGGGGCACAACGCGCTATGCAAACCGCACTCAATATGGCTGATATCAACACCACTGAGATAGACTACATTAACACCCACAGCACCAGTACCGCAGCAGATAGCATTGAAGTGCAGGCTATCAAAAATGCCTTTGCAGGTCACGCCAAGCATATAGCTGTATCGGGTACAAAATCGCAAACAGGCCATCTACTCGGAGCCGCTGCCGCAATTGAAGCGGTATTTACCGTACTTGCGCTAAAGCATCAGATCTTACCGTATACTTTAAACCTAACACCCGATAACGTGGATGCAAATTGCCAAGGTGTTGACTTAATAATGCAAAAACCTATGCAAAAACCCGTTCGATATGCTTTGTCTAACTCTTTCGGGTTTGGTGGTACCAACGCGTCTTTGGCTTTTAAAGGCTTTTAATTATCACCTCATCCTGTGCAGGCTATACACTATGCCTGCATTTGACTTGCATCTTATCTCGGCCTCTTTAAAATACCTTTATTTGAAACGCAGTATCTCGCATGCAAGCATTCAAAGCGCATATCAGCAGCCCCGAACAACGCATTAAATATCAGTGGTTACTGTCAGCCTTGGTATGGAGTGCCATCATTTTGATGCTAAGCGCTATGGAAGGTTTACATGATTTAATGGTTGCTGTTGACAAAAAATACAACAGCCCGTGGTGGTGGGCGCTGCAAGAATGGTGTCTTTGGTATCTACTCTCCCCAATCACTTTTATATTACTGGATAAACTACAAAACAATAATTTACTCAATAAAAAGGGGTATTTGCTCACCTTAGTTCCACTGTTTTGTAGCGCTATGGCGTATCAAGCCATTTTTGATTGGTTTGTGTATCATGATCATATCCCCAGTACATTCGTGTATTTTGCTCCTTCACATTTTCTGGTTGTGATTATCAGCTTACTGATCTGGCACAAGCTTTGGAAAAATCCAACGCCAAACACACCACCTGAGATGCTGTTGGTTGATCAAGGTCGCCACAAAACACTATTGGCTTTAGCCGATATTGTAACCATTAGCGCTGCGAGCAACTATGTGGAGATCAACACCCACGCAGATACCTATATAAAACGTGCAACATTAACGCATTTAGAACGCGCTCTACCTACGGCATTGTTCCTTCGTTGCCACCGCTCTCATGTAGTGAACCTGCGCTGTATCGAGCGCATTGAACGCAAACCCTCTGGCAGCGCTGTGATCTATTTAAATAATGGTCAATCAGTTCCTTTGAGTAAACGCTATTACGCACACGTTAAAGCTTTAAGTGCGGCGTAGTAAGCCCGTCTGTGGTATTGAGCATCCATAATCTGATATGCCGCGGTGCATTCGTCCCAAAATGACTCCAACCACCCCTAATATATTGTTTTATATAGTTTGATATTTTCAAATAGCAGGCATAACGACAAGGAATAAACATGCCTACAGTGAACTCAATTCAAATAATCAACATAACAGCGGGTGTCTTATTGAGCTGCTCGGCACTTGCCATAAGCGCGCCTACTGATGAACAACATCAAGCTCAGCGTTTTGACGCTAACCACTTTTCTCAATTCAATGCCCAACATGCTCTGGATATAGTGACGTTGACACCCGGCTTTGTGTTGCATGAGGGAGATGCACAACGAGGACTGGCAAATACCTCAGGAAACGTATTAATTAATGGCATACCGGCCCAAAGCAAAACTCAATCACTGCGTGATCTACTAGAGAAGATCAGCATCGACCAAATAGAATTTATCGACTTTTATCCTTCAAATCACCCTTTTTCAAGTGTTTCTCATCACACCCAAGCTATTAATATTAAAGTAAATCATGTCGCGACTGCCGTTGATATACAAACCAGCTATGCGGTGCGAGATAACAAACGTTCTTTGGCTGAATTAAGCACACAAATACACTTGCCTTGGCAGGACTGGCAACATCAACTCAGCCTTAAGGCACACAACAGCCGCTATGAGTCTGACTACTTGGCCAAAGAATTTAATCAACAATCAGTGTTACAGGGCCTTCAAGCAGAAAATTTTATTGAGCAACTTCAAGAGGTTAAGCTAAGTACTCTGTCAACGCTCGGTAACGATCAGGGCAGTTTGCAAGTAACCAGTCAGTTTTGGTCCGAGCGCTGGCAAACTGATTTTGTACATACCCATTTTGTCCCTAACGACTCCACGCCATACGCGCGCAATTATACCGTTGAATGGCTAGATATGGATGAGTATCAACTGGGCGCTGATTGGCAAACCACGTTGTTTGACACTTTCGAGCTGCAACTTACGGGGCTAACTACGGATAATAAACAAGCAAAAACTATTGCTGAGTTAAACGTACAAACAGCGCCATTTTTGCAAAGTAAACACCACAAAGAATACGCTGCACAGTTGTCTATACAAGCTACAAGTTGGCACTTAGAGCCGCAGTGGGGTATTGAGTTTAGTTACAACCAATTGCGAGCACAGACACAGTCCGCCACTCAGTTTATATCCAACCAAGTCTCTGAAACGCGCTATCAACCCTTTGCGGCTATAAACTGGAAGATCACTGATGCTTGGCAGCTTTATAGTAAGCTCAATGTTGAGTTTGCCGCGCTGAACACCAATGCGCAGCACGCAAAAAAACTGACGGAGCGCCATATTAAACCCCTGCTAAGGCTCACTTATGAGTCGCCGAAGTGGCAGGTTAACTGGCAGTTCAAGCAGCACGTAGAACAACTAGATTTTGGCTTATTTGTGGTTAGTCAAGATATCAGCTTTGACCGAGTTCAGCTGGGTAATAATAATATAAAACCGAGCCGTTATAGCGAGTTATCCATGCAGCTAAATTACGCACCAAACGAACATATCACCATTAACAACACAGTGTTTACGCAGTGGCAACGCGATATCCACGAATCAATGCAATTAACCGAAACTGATGAAGGTATTGCCAATGCTGGTCGAGCACGCCTTAATGGCATCAATGCTGTTATTGATATCAAGACTGATTTCTTGTTACTAAACAGTACTGTGACTTTTGATTATCAATATCGCCATGCACAATTTGATGACCCATTAGGCGGTGTACGCGCTATCAATGCACTTACTCCGCACGCACTCAGTGCCGAGTTCAGGCATAACTATGACACGCTATCTTGGGGCATTGAATACATCGCCAAACAGCGAGAGACTGAATACTTTGTCACTGAAAAGTCTGTGGTTCGAGAGGGCCCTAGCACCTCATTGTTTATCGAAATGCCAATCGCAGACAAAACCCAGCTACGACTTGCAGCTAATGCAATTGAAAAAGAAAAAACGCGGTATTGGCAACAATTTTACCAACCAACTCGCGCAGGTAGATTGGATGGCTATCAAGTCATCAACGAATCCGTAGAGCCAGAGCTGCGTTTAACCCTACGCAGTCAACTTTAATTAACCGTGGTTTACGTACATGCTTTGGGTGCTAAATTATTGCGCCAAGCATGTACTGGCCTAATTCATCAGTGGTTAATCCCAACGCTTTACAGTTACACAACTCGCTGGCCTTAAGTTACAATCGCAACAAACAACAATAATACTGGCTGACTATGCATTTTTCTCGACCCCTTTTTTTACTGCTTATCATTACCTTAACCGGCTGTGCCAGTGTCTCTAAACAAGAGCCTCAGTCCAATACAACAAGGCAACCAGCCCCAGTCGTTGTTAAGCAGCAAGAAAAGACGCCGACAGTTGAACCTGCCCATACGCGCATATCATCAATAGAACCTCATCAACATGATGACGTTTGGCAACGCATACGCCATCAATTAGCCTTTGCACCAAGTGATCATCAAACGGTGCAAGACCGTGTTGATTGGTATATGTCTCACCCAAACTATATGGACGTCATAAGCGAGCGTGCCGCACCGTTTTTACATTATGTTGTAGAACAGGTAGAGCGTCGAAACTTACCAATAGAACTTGCGCTTATGCCGTTGATAGAGAGCGATTTTGATACCTCAGCCTACTCTCATAAGCACGCTTCAGGTCTTTGGCAACTCACTCCCTTAATCGCGAAACATTATGGTGTAAAAATTACCCCTTGGTATGATGGTCGCCAAGATATTGTGGACGCAACAAACGCCGCGCTCGATTTTTTGAGCTACCTTCACCAGCGATTTGAGGGTAACTGGTATCATGCTATTGCGGCTTACAACACCGGTGAAGGCCGAGTGGCGTTAGCCATCAAAAAAAATAAACAGCGAGGTAAATCAAGCGATTTCTTTGCGTTGTCTTTACCTAAACAAACCCGTCACTATGTGCCCAAATTGCTTGCGGCCGCGCAACTTTTACGCGAGCAAAAAATGACTTTTCCAAAAATAGCCAATCACAAAGTGATCGCTGTTACCCCATTAAAACAAGGTATTATTTTAAATACCGATAAACAATGGCAGGCACTGCAACCTCTAAACCCTGGCTATACACGGTTTCCAGCGCTATTAGATGGACCACAGCATATCGTGCTACCAGCCAATCAAGTAACACAATGGCAAACTTACTTGGCCAATCAGCCTGCTATGCCAAGCGCGCAGTGGCAACAATACACCATTCAACGTGGCGATAGTTTAAGCGTGATAGCCAAACGACACGCCTTGAGTGTTGCGCAATTAAAAACCTTCAATCAGTTGAAAAGCAATAAGATACGAGCAGGAGAGACATTATTGCTGCCCATTCTAGCCGACCAACAATTAGATTACACCGTGCGCGCAGGAGATAGCTTATGGCGTATAGCAAAACACTTTCAAGTGACCATCAATGAGATTAAAAAGTGGAACGCACTCTCAAAAGATATCTTACGCGTAGGTGATACATTAACTTTGTTTTTATCTGATAGTTAATAAAAAAGCCGCGCATGTGACCATGCTCGGCTTTTTAGCTTGTTTAAACAAACGAACTAATGATCACTGCTGTTTATTCGCTGAAAAATATTTGCGACGCAGTAAGTCATGGATCACTAACTCTTGCTCACGGCCATAGGCTTTAAACATTCGATTATTATGCATATGTAATAGCGAACCAAGAAGTGAGTCTTTACTACAGTTAAGCACCTTATCATCTATTAGTTTATTCACTTGTGCAACCACAGGTTCAGCCTGTGCTTGCCACTGGTTAAGTAACATAAAGAGTGCACTTTGTAACTCATCACTGGCATGCGGTGGTACTTCATTAAACTGCTTAAAATCTTTATCGAGTTGTTCCTGATAGTCGCGATAGCGATTACCCAGCTGCTTTCTGAGCACACTACTATCACCAAACTCTTGGCCAAAGCCATCTCTTAGGCGGCTTATCAACGCAAATTTAGCATCTTCACTGTAGTTAAAAAGTGTAAGCAGCCGATCTGTGTATAGTAACGCAGCACGCCATCTTACTTGTTCACCATGCTCTTCAATAAGCGCACACACTTTGGCAATCAAAGCACTGTCATACATAAACAATGACTCCACCAAAGCCATTGATTGCGGCCCTCCGTAACGCTCCACTTCTCGCTCATAGGTCATCAACTCAACTTTATGTAATTCACCACTTTCAATCATGGGGTCAAGTAACTGATTGAGAATGGGCAATAGCTGACCACACAACACGTGAGGCTCACCAAAAAAGCGCAATCTGAGGTGCCAATCGGGATCGCCATAGCGAATGAAGAACCACTTGTCATAAAGTGCCGAATGTTGCTCAATTAATGGCTGCAACTGTTCGCTCAATAGCTGTTCTACTAACGAGTTACCTGAGTATATTTTTAAACTCAACCACTGAGAGCCGGCACTAAAACGGCGTTTGATAGGTGCCGCCGTTATATTAGCAATTGGATCATCGGCAAAATGAGTGTGTTTGGCAGCATTTGCGTTAAAAAGCGGCACAATCAGCTCGTTGTTATAGTGATGCCCCTGCGCATCGACTACCCGAGATTGATAATGCTGGCTAAGCACCTCTTTGAGCTCTACGCGTGGTGAACCTTTGGTTTCAGATAACAAAATGGCAAACATCTCAGGGTTGGTTAAATCGATCTGTAAAACATTGTCTCCCATGGCGTAGCTTACTTGGGTATCAAGCTGATACTTGCTCATTAAAGCATTCAGTTTGTCTGTATCAAATTGACCTTTTTTACATACCGCTTCGAGTTGCTCTCGCTCAATACGCCATGTTTTTTCATTCAAGATTAAGTTATCTAACATGATACGTGGTACAAACGCACTGCGCGCTGTCGAGCTTGGCATTTGAAAGTTAGGCGCTCTGCCTGATTGATGCTGCAACATACACAAGAATTTATAAGCACTTAAGCTTCTTGCCGTATAGTTGTGTGCACTAGATAACCTGGGCACCACTTGTTTATTTAGCCGTTTACTCCAAAGCTTAACCTGTTGGCTTTCTACCCAAACATGTAAATCACTTAGTGGAATTTGATACTCATCATCTAATGAACTGTCGGCCATAAACACGATTTCATACTCACGTAAGTGAGGACGCGCTATCACATTACCCGGTCTGCCTTCAGGCATATGAACGACTTCAGCAAAAATAACATCCGGTGAATGCGCCTGCTCTTTAGCCAATTCATCGATCACTTGTTCTTTTAGCGACTCTGATAAATGGCAAAACCGGCCGAGTAAGTTGGCCGATGAAGGACCATAGCAGCCATTGAATTTGATGATTGGGTTTTTGCTGTCGTCTTCAAAAACGCTCAACATGGCTGCAAATGAACTTGGAAACTTCTTTATCGCCCCTTTGTTCGTAACTTTGCCTTTGAGTTCTTTGCTCTTTAATACGATACAATCTTTTGCTCTATTTTCAGGCAAGCTGATGGCTTCATCAATCACACTCTCTAACACGCTCACTGTCGGCGTTGATTGTCCGCTTTGCGCTGGTTGCTTGCCAAGCGGCAACCCTGCAATGAGCGGCGCGTCATAGCCTGTCTCGTCAGAAATACCGATCCCCGACTCGTCATCCAAAATAACGTCTAACGGAACAAATTGACCTTCAAAGCGCGCATTAAACTGTGCCATAAAGTCGTTCATGGCCGTCGTGGTTGACTCTGTACTTAATCCTGCAATTAATTCTAATTGTTTCTTTAAACGGCCAATTTCCATTTCACTTAATTGGCAGTGCTCAAAGTGGCGATAAACGTCCGACTGAAAAAGCTTATTCTCTTGAACCTTGACGGGTAAACGCTCAAGATGCGACAGAATTTGTTTGTAAGGTGTTGTTTCACCTGTTTTTTGCTTATCTAATTGTTCTACTTGCGCAAGCGCAGTCGCTAAGTGATCTGCCGTTTCATGTTCTGAAATTGCTTGCAATGATTTTAATAGCGCAAAATCAGGAGAGTCTCCCGTTAAGGGCAGTGGGATATCGGCTTGCAGTACACCTTCATCAATTAAGTCTTGAATATAGGCTTCAACTTCTTCGCGCTCCGCTTGTGGATATTGCTCACAAAATACCTTAACCAAAGCGTTAAAGCTCAACCCCGAACCAGCGCTATCTAAGGCAAATTTGAAGTATTCGTCGCTCTCTACCGCGCTCAAGCGATATTGCATATTGTCATCCGATAAATAAGCTTCAATATATCGACACTGCTGAGCAACAAAATAATGAGACGAGTTTGGTTTGTACTTTAGTGAATCTGAGCGAGAAGCATGCTTAACAAAGTGCTCTTTCAAGGCCGATAAGTAAAACATATCAAGGCGAGTGCTGCGGCCATCCTGAGTATGATCACCACCAACTAATACCGTTTGCTCACTGATCTGCCCAGTATGCACGCCCGAGAAAAGACCAAATGGTGTCGGCCTTGAACACATGCGGATCATGTACTTTATCAGTGCATGCGCAACCTTTTTACCTTGCTTTGAATCTGGCTTGGTTCGCCATTGTTCGATACGCTCAAGTAATGAGGGGCTTGCCAAATATAGTGCCTCAAGCACACCAGGAATATCTAACCAGTCGCGAAGTACCGCGTTATTATCTACATTCGGCTTTGAAAACGCATGTAAATGCTCTATCGATAAACGCGGAGTCCGTACCACAAAAAATGGCGCATTTTCTACGGGTTTTGCCGTTACATTAGGTTGCTTTGTTTTTGTCATACATCCTCCATTAAGCCATTAGCAAGCAGTCAGCCCAGCTGGTGTCATCATCAAGCACACTCAACAATGCCAGCCCTATCCCCGAATACCCCATCAAAAAGCCTAAGTCTTTCTCGTAACTCATTGCTCGACCATCAAAACAGTACATCGCTTCAATACCCCGTTCATCATATTGTGCCAAGGTATAGTCGAGCCATTTCTGCATTGCAGATGCTAATTCTGGGTGAGGCATTACTTGATTCAATAATTGGTAAATAGTAACTAGCCCGGCAAAACCATGGCACAAACCCGCATCTCGTACTTGACCAGACTCAGCATCGCGCTGTGTACTATGCAAGGCGATGTCTAACGCCTTATCAACATAGCTTGGTCTATCAATTGCGTGACCTACCCGCGCAAGGGTAAGCGCGATGGTTAAATCACCATAACACCATCCTAATCGTGAATCGTGCTGCGAACCTTGTGCACAGGTACCAAAGCAAGAAAAGCTGTCATGGCCTGGGTTTTGATGCGCCAATAGCCAATCACAGCTGCCTTGCAGCAACGCTGTTACCCGCGCATTTAAACTGTCGATATTTAAAGCAGGCAGAAGTGCCGCGATAATCCCAGGAACGCCGTGTGCCAAACCAAGGTTATGTTCTGGTTCATCAAGTGCTTCTTTGTTCAGCCTGTATACGGAGTTACTTGGTTGAGACCAGGTGATATGACCGTTATCGAGTCTTGTTGCCGTGCTTTCAAAACCTTTAACAATCACTTCCCAGAGCTTGCTTTGATCGCTAAAACGCGCACGTCGCTTAGCATAGGGCGCATAACCGGCTAAACCGAGCACAGACTCTATTTCTCCAGGCCAAGGATCGTGTGCTAAGGCATCGGCAAATAGCTGATCCACATCTTCTAATAGCTCTGCATCATATTCTTCTTTATCAGCTTGGTTGAGATACTCAAGTAACCAAGCCTGACCGGCTAAACCGTTACTCAATTCGAAAGATTGCTCCGCAAGACCGTCTTGTAATTGCTCAAGTTTTTGTGAAAACACGGCTTCATCTACCCAGTCAGGCTGCCATTGATGTGCTTTGTACAAAAACAGTAAGTGACCTGCAATACCACTGAGTAACCCATGGTTATGCTCACTGGTATCAAAGCTAGCAACCTCAGTGGCCAATATTTGAATGAGGTTGGCTATTTGTTGTTTTTTATCAAACTCATCGTTGTTATTTTTATTGCTATTCATTCTTTTCCTTAAGTCTTTATTGTTATGCTGGTGCACAAAATACGCCGCCCTAACTTTAAGTACTCACGCTCTGTTATGCTTGTGCCGGGCTTTGCTCTTTATATTTAGTCAGCTTGATTTCTCGATCGGCAGATGCAATGGTTTCTTTGCGGTGCGCGATGATCACACGGGTCATTTTTAAACGCGAAACGGCTTCGTTTATATCAGACTCTAAACTGGTATCTAAATGACTTGTCGCTTCATCCATAAACAATATTTTGGGGTTTTTATATAGTGCCCTTGCCAAAATAATACGCTGCTTTTGGCCCCCTGATAAGCTGGACCCCATATCGCCAATCAAGCTGTCGTAGCCCATTGGCATTGCACTTATATCATCATGAATTGCAGCAAGGTCTGCACAATACACGACTTTTTCCATATCAATTGGCGTATCAAAAAAAGCGATATTATCGGCAACAGAGCCTGATAACAGTTCATCATCTTGCATGACCGCCGCAATTTGCTGGCGATATTGACGCGCACCGATTTGCTCAAGAGGGATCCCATCGATTAGTACTTCACCACTTTTAATGGGGATCAAGCCAAGCATAACCTTAAGCAACGTCGATTTACCGCATCCTGATGGGCCGGTAATAGCCACTGATTCACCAGCGTTAATCTTTAAACTTAAATCATTGATCACATTGGCTGATGCATCTGAGTACGCAAAACTGACATTTTTAATTTCAATATTGCCGACAATAGTATGACGTTTGGTTTTGTCCGGCTGCAGCTGCTCTTTTTCTGTTAATGCAATATCGGCGATGCGGTCAAAGTGCAAGCCTAGCATCTTAAACTCGATAAATTTTTCGATTAGATTGGCTGTTTTATCCATGAACTGGCGCTTATAAGACATAAACGCAAATAGCATCCCAGTACTAAAACCACCTTGGATCACTAAGTGAGCCGCAAGATACACCACAAGAATATTCTCGATACCAAACAGGGCGCGATTAATCGCATCGTAACCAATTTGAAAGTTACCTAAGCGGATATTTTGATTAATGGCGTTGGCATAACGATTTTGCCATTGTCCTTCTCGCTTAACTTCAGAACCAAATAACTTAATGGTTTGAATACCACGCACGGTCTCCATAAAGTTAGAATTTTCTTCCGCTCGCGCCATGATCTCCTGCTCACTGATGGTGCGAAATGGCTTATACATCGCAACCCGCACTAAGGCATACAAGATCACAGCAACCAATACCACCATTGACAACATGGGCGAGTAGAAAAAGATCATCGCTAAGGTGATGACCGCCATCAAACCATCGATAATGGCTTCTATCACCCCCGTAGTGAGGAGCTGTTTGACCTGCTGCAAAGAACCAAACCTTGATACCACGTCTCCCATATGACGAGTTTCAAAGTAACTTAAGGGCAGACGCACCAAGTGGTGAAATAAATTTGCTCCCAATTGAATATTCATTTGGTTACCAAAATGCAGCAAGGTGAAGCCACGCAGCGCATTAGTGGCTATCTCAAAGGCCAACACCAAAAAGAAACCAACAGCCAACACAGTGAGTAACGAAGTATCGCTGGTGAGGATCACATCATCAATGACCAATTGAATATAATAGGGAGAAGCCAGTGTAAATACTTGCAATAAAACTGATAACGCAAAGATAAGAATGAGTGAGCGCTTGAGCCCCGTGATCCGACTCCAAAAGTCAGAAAACTTTAATGATGGTCTAGCCTCTTGCTTCTCAAAATTTTTGGTTGGCGTTAACTCAAGTGCGATCCCCGTAAAATGCTTGGATGCCTCTTCTAAGGTAAAAGTTTTTTCGCCTGATGCTGGATCATGAATAACGATGCGTTTTTCATTCGCCTTTTTAAGCACCACAAAATGATTCATATCCCAATGCAGTATGCATGGCGTTTGCAGCGCATCAAGATCTTCAAGCTCAATACGTAGTGGTCGAGAGGTCAACTCTAGTTTTTCTGCAAAGTGCATAATATCTAAAAGTGTTGCGCCCTCTAGAGAAATGCTGAACTTTTGCCGTAACGAGATCAGATCACTGTTATAACCATGATAAGCAGCAACCATCGCTAAACTTGCTAGGCCACATTCCGCGGCTTCTGATTGCAAAATAATCGGGAGAGACTTTCTTGACCAAAACTGTAGCTTTGATACGGGTGATTCGTCTTCAACATGCATAATAAGCCGCCTTTTCCTTTAATTTACAGCTTACAGCTGACCTTTGATGCTAAATACAGGGTCGAATAGCCACCTTAATAACGACCGCTCTTCAATAATAACGTCTGCATCTAACGTCATACCTGGACGTAGTGCTGAGTCTTTGCCATATGCCTGCACAGTTTGTTGCTCTATCGCCACAACCACACGATATGCAGGCGCAGTAATAATGCCAGGGGTATTCGTTTCGTCAGGAAAAATAACACTTTGGCTTACTTCAATAACCTGCCCATCGTACACACCAAATTTTTCATAGGGAAAGGCGTGATAGCGCAAGCGAGTTGGTTGTCCTTCTTTCACAAAACCAAAAGCGCTGGTGGGTACAAAGATGATTGCCTGCATTTGACTGTTTTCGGGTAAGACTGACAATAGGTTTTGACCACTATCGACATTTTTACCGACTTTAGCCATCAAACCACTTACCACACCAGACTTAGGTGCCCTAAGCTCACCTAGACGCTGTTGCTCAATAGAAGAAAGTTGAATTTGTAGCTCCGCTTTTTGAGACTGAAGCTGTGACAAGTGGTCACTCTGCTCTAAGGGTAACTGCTCGAGTTGATTTTCAAGTTGCTCGATTTGACTTTGCAGTGATAAACGCTCTGATTGGATACTCGACGCCTGTTGTTTTAACGATAACAGCGTATCTTTTTGCCTTTGCAACTCTAACTCTGAAATATAGCCTGTGCCCTTTAATGTGCCTATTTGGCTTACCATTTGTTCGTTTAATTCTAGACGCTGTGAAAACGTTTTTGCTTGCCCAAGTAACTCTTGCAACCGTGCTTGTGCCGATGTTTTTTGCTGCGAAAGCTCATTAAGCGCGAGCTTATTCTGTCGCTGCTGCTGCTCTATGCGTTGCTCTAAAGCACTTAACTGAAAATTATACTGATTTAGTAGCGCTTGGTTGAGCTCTACAGCATGCTTACTATGTTTTGCAGACGCAATCCGCAATAACGGTGCCCCTTCCTCAACATATTGCCCTTCCTTCACCAAAATCTCAGCGATCACACCCGTTTGCGGAGCTTTCAGCCGTAAGATACCGGTATTAGGCTCGATAACACCTGATACTCGCTCTTTGCGTGTGTATTTACCGATAGATAAAAATATCAGGCTAATAACAACGACTGTCACTATCATCACTGCTAACGTGCTAAATAAAGGAGGTTGTACTAGAGAAACTGCACCTTCTAGCCTGTGCCGCTTGTTTTCCATTACTTCTTTGCGGAATAAGTTTTCCATAGCTCTACTTCGAGTAACATTATTGTTAAAATTTTTTCATTGAAGTCACAATGTACCACGGAAGGCGACAAAAAGGAATGTGACCCACAATGCCACTTTATAGTGCATAGCAACATGATTAAAAGCTTGGTTTAGCGCACCTTTTCGCAAAATGGGTAATGAGCAAATCGCTCAAAATCATAACCAAAAAGAGCGCTCTGGGCGCTCTTTTACTGCTAATACTAAGTTTACTTAGATTTTTTGGTCGGCCTTTGCCAACCCGTCAAATTTCTTTGTTTAGCGCGTGCTACAGCAAGTTGTTCGTTTTCAACTGTTGCCGTGATCACCGAACCAGCGCCAACCGTTGCAGTGTCACCTATGGTGACAGGGGCAACTAACGCGGTATTAGAGCCAATAAAAGCATTATCGCCAATAATGGTTTTCGACTTATTCACACCATCATAGTTACACGTAATTGTGCCTGCACCGATGTTCACTTTTTCACCTATCTCAGCATCACCAAGGTAGGTAAGATGATTTGCTTTCGAGCCTTTTCCTAGGCGCGTTTTTTTCATTTCAACGAAATTACCAACATGCGAATCTTCTTCCATGATGGCACCTGGTCTTAAGCGTGCGAATGGCCCCAACGTACATTTAGCGCCAACTTGAGCATCTTCTACCAGCGTGTTTGCCTTGATCACAGCACCATCTCCAATCACACAGTTTTTAAGTACGCAATTTGGCCCGATCACAACATCGTCACCTAAAACGACATCACCTTCAAAGATCACGTTAATATCGACTTGCACGTCTTGCCCAGTTTTGATGGTACCACGCACATCGATACGACTAGGATCAACAAGGCTAGCACCATTAAGCATCAATGTTTCGGCTTGCCAAGTTTGATAAGCGCGCTCTAATGCCGCCAACTGCACACGGTTATTTGCCCCTTCAACTTCCATCGCATGTTCTGGCTGTGCCGATGTGATCTCTATTCCTTCGTTGTGCGCCATGGCAACGATATCTGTTAAATAGTACTCACCTTGCGCGTTATCATTTGATAGCGCCCCCAACCATTTCTTAAGTAAGCTGCCATTGACCGCCATGATGCCCGTATTAATTTCATTGATTAACAGTTGCTCTGGCGTCGCATCTTTTTGTTCTACAATACCAACCAGCTTGCCATTTTCTCTTAGCATGCGACCATAACCCATTGGATTATCGAGTGTCACCGTCAACACTGCCAATCCTTTTTTAGGTACACAAGCCAACAAGCGCTCTAATGTTTCACGTTTTGTTAGCGGCACATCACCATATAAAATCAATACCGTATCGTCATCGCCAATGTGTTCTTTAGCAACCGCCACAGCATGGCCGGTACCTAGTTGCTCTTCTTGGAGCACCCAATTTACTTCATTATGAGATAACGCACTGTGCAGCTGCTCTCGGCCGTGACCATAAACCAAGTTAATATTGGTCGAGCCCAACGCAAAAGCATTGTCTATAACATGTTGTACCATCGGCTTGGCAGCAACAGGGTGAAGTACTTTAGGTAATTTTGAGCGCATGCGAGTACCTTTACCCGCAGCTAGAATAACTGTAGTTAATGACATCAATTATGAGTCCCGTATAACGTTGTAAGATTGGCTGATGAGCATTTCTAAAAAAGATATTCTAACCGATTTCATAAACTTTTAGAAAACTTATACACCCTGATTAAAGAGTCTATTTCTCTTTGAATTCTCTTTAAAGTTTTATCAGCAATAAATGCTTCAGTTAAACTATGCGCTAGGGCGCTCATCAACAGACCCTCAGCTGTCAGCACCTCACAATGTATCTAGTAAACCTCAGATTGGATAAGTGTTTTTGGGCTGTGTGATTATATGTTGTTCACACATTTATCATACCAAAAACCCTAACTGAGGTTATTTATATCTCCCGCATAGACAGGGCTTCTTAATTTTTGTTATTCGTTGCAAACCAGACACAGTTAACTTATTCAATACGGTATTTCAATCTACAGGCTAACTAATTGCTCAATACTAGACGGCACTCTTACTGAACTGACAAATTTGTCCTCCTGTAACTGGCTGTATTATTTATTATTAAACTGACATCAAAATTGATAAAAAGTCTTCTCTCATGATTAAATAATATTATTAATTAGGCACTTAACAATCGCCTGCTGCCTGTTCGCACTTTGTGTTTTTTCAATACAATTTGTTAAGTGAAAATTAACTGTTCTCTCTGAAATCCCTAAGATCTGACTAATTTCCCATGAAGTTTTACCTTCAGAAGCCCACAAAAGGCAATCCTTCTCTCTATTTGTAATATTAAATTGACTACGACGACAGCGAATAGCAGCCTTAAGCAAGTAAGGTGAAAGAATCGTCCAATACCAATCTATTAATTCAATGCTTTTAAACTCAATAAAATTATCTGGAATATTGAAAACAAGCGCGCCAACAATACCGGGAACTCCCCTCAATGGCAGTACATATAGCTGCTGGATATCTTCTCGTGTCGCCAATAATTTCTCTAATGAAGTAATTCGAATACCGTTTTTGCAGTAAGTATAAATTTCTTCATTATCAAGGTAACCCTCAACTTCTACACTATATTGACCATATATATACTGTTTGTAATTGGTCGTTGAGAGCGGCGCATAATCAATAAATGCCAAGCACTCATATCCCGAGTTAGAAGCTATATCTCGTAACGTGCGTGTAAGTAACTCATCTTGCTCTACAGCTTCGAACATAGCAATCGAATTGTTTAGAGCATCACGGTTATAAAATGGGTCATACAATTCATTTTTCATGTGCTTTTCCATGTTTAACTCCTATGCTTAGCAGCCTTAACGCTGCTTTAATCTGCTTATCTTCGGAAACAATTCTGAGCCTGTTTTGCACAGACGTCAAAAATAGCAAAACAAAAACAAAAGCTAAAAAATCAATGAATTAGACACAAACATTATTGTAAAAATGATCTGGATATTGATTGATAACAACACATATCGATCTGGCGATATTATCGATTTTTGCAATTAAGGTAAGTATTGGTTAGCAAGTGGCATACCTTGGTATTCTATAACCCTCAGAAAGTTTATACATCGCGGTCATGAAGAGGCTTTAGCTTGTCTTTAATACCTATTAGCTTAACTAAGCTAAACTCGGGATAAGCAACATGTTACAGCACTGCACTTTTTGCGTATTTCTGCGTTAAATTCGCTATCAATCGCTCGCTACTACGTACGCGAACTCGCCTTGAACTGCACAAAAAACAGCTGCACTGTATGATTTGGTCTGGTAATGGACTGATATAACTAACTTTGTCATATCCATTACCCCGAGTTCAGGTTAACTAAGTGAGTCAATTTTAGGTGAGACTCCCTATCGATAACTAGAGAATACTTCGCTACTCACTTTTTCTAATTGGTAAAATAAAAATCAGCTAGGAGATTAAGTATTGTTGTAAGTTGGCATTAGCAGACAATTCAAAGTGCTTTGCCTTGCAACCACAATGGCCAATCAAATAAACATACTACTTTGCTGTCGCTGCCATAAGTAAACATGCGCATCAAAAATACTTTCTAGAGCGATATTGTTCTTCAGCAAACTCTTTGTTTTAACTAGATAAAGATACTTTGTTCTGCAAAAACCATCTTTTTGCTTAGGGTTTATGCCAACATCAAGCTAAGTGTTCTATTGTGGGGTAAGGAAGTGTTGTCGATAGCAATAAAAAATATCTTCGTTATCGCTGCTCTAAGTGAAAAGTGGATAACCTAGCTACCGTAATAGTGATTAATTGCTGATTGATATTGCTTAGTGACATTACTAGCGACCAGCTCAGAGTCTTCAATTGCCGTCTCTGTAACATGAGTTGCTCAACACATGACAGACAAAGTGGCTTATTCAAAATAATGAATATTTGGAGTTCTAGATGAGGAGTAAAAATAAATCTCCTATAAGACTAACTTATAGGAGATTCTTTAAGCAATCATATTTATTTGGATACATTTTTAATCCCTTTTGACGACTCAGCTCATACAACATAGCAAAGTCGGTACCACCGACCACTGATGACAGCAATACTCTATCGGCCTTGACCGCATCCACATTAAAGTGCCAATGACCACCTTTAGAGCATATCCATAGTTTAGAGTTCACAATAGGTTGCTGTGCTTCAGGCTCTTTTTTAAAGGAATACCAGCCTAAAACCAAGCTAGATTTGACCTTAAACAGCATTTCTCCAGCAGAGAAATGGTGATCTTTCATTAATACATCACTAACAAACTCCAAGTACCCTGAAGCTTTTGAAGTTACTGTCTTTTCCTCATTTCCTTGGATATCCATATAAGTTAACAGTGCTTGACCCTTGGCGACCTTATCACCTTGGGCCAAGCCAAATTGATGCACGACTACACCAGGCTCTGTTGAATAGTAAAACTCCCTCGCAGGCTCTTGCAGTACAAGCTCCCCCCTTACTGGGCTAGAGCTTAATGACAAAGCAAGTAATGAATATGCGATATACAACTTAATCTCCCTATGAAACAACAAACAGTAATTTACGTGTCGAGCTTATTTCTCAGGAATATCTTGAGATGTACCAGTTCCCGTTGTTACGCCGCCTGCAATCACTTTAGTTTGCTTGCTGTCTAATACAGGGCTGTTTGATAGTAGTTTAACTTTCTTTGTTTTTAGCTTTAATTTTAAGTTAGATAACATAATGTATTTTCCGTTTTTAAGTTGTTGAGAACGATTAATACATTAAACAAACTCTGCAGATTTATGTAATTATCAATCCTTATGCTATCTCCCATAAGGTTTGTATAACTCACTGTTTTTAATAGTTACTTTTTTTGGATACCGAAATTTACGAAAGCTTATGAAAGATCAAACTAAGTATGTATCAACAATAATGCCTTTTCATAAAATATCTTTGCCAATTGCCATGCGATATTTCTATTGCTTAACGCGCCAATTCATACTTCACAATAGAGTGTTTGAGTGTAGCCATGGTAAGTTGAGCGCTTTAAAAAAGGCTGTGAGGGAAAATGTACATAAAGGTGGAGAGTTTTAAAGTCATAATGTCTGACTTCAATCTATTGAGTGTTACAAGAAAACTGCATTTCTGTGTAGTCATATGCTAAACCATCACTACCAAACACAGCATTCACGATATATTACGGTTATACGCACCGAACGGCCATAACGGTTAGTTGACTAATATCCGAATCATGGCCCAGCTAACCTCATAAAGCCAAAATAAAAACACATAAAGAGAAAGATTAGCGTCTTTATTGAATAGACAAATTGATTAATTGATTTTCTGCAGCCTCCAGCACACTTAGCTGTAACTTTCCTTCACTCTCCAAATAGCGAATATCTTTTATTGCATATTGTAATGAATCAATTTTAAAGATTTCTTCTAACGGATCATCGCCTGTGCGATTAATTCGATAAATATGCTCACCATCTGAATGATAAATACTTCCACCACCGACAGCGATTGAATGCTTATAGCGCGCATTAGGTAGTTTGTACTCGTCGAGCAATTCTCCAGAGAGCGAGTTATAAAGTAGAACTTTATCGTCAGAAGATAATGACATGAGTATGTCATCATCCAATCTGCCAAACCATAAGGAAGATAAAGCAGGAAACGGAGTGACTTCCCTCGACTGCAAAGAGTATTTATAGGTGTTACTTTTTACTTTTTTGTCGCTCAAATCCACATAGCCTATTTCACTGCCATTCAAAAACTCTGCAGACACAATACCGCCAACGCTGCTAATAGAGTCAATTAATGATAGCGTTTCTAGCTTATAAATATCTAATTTGTTGCGGTAGTGCACTAGCAACAAGTTATTTTCAGATTCATATTTGATGGCTCTAATATCGCCACTGGGAATATCCAATACCGTGCTGTTACCATTTTTATCTATCTGAGTAACCACTCGGTTTTCATTCTGTTTAGTCACTACGAGATAATAATCTTTGAACTTAATTGGGCTCAAACTACCATTACTTAACTGAATTTCAATCCCCATTTGCTTTGTACTTAAATCCAGTGAGTGCACATAAGATGTAAAAGGGTAACTCAGTATCAATATTTCATCTTTATTGATGAATTGGAACATTGCATAGCTTTGTGAAGTATTTAACTTGTCTTCTTTGACTAGCTTTCTTTCACTAAGGCTATAGCCGTAGACAACATTTTTTATATTATCAAACCACAGCAATAAATCTGATTCAGCATCATAATTTAGTGCCCAAATGCGGCTGTTCGATTCTAGCAATTTGACTTGATTCCCCCCGTCGGGATCTGTCATGTATAACTCATTCACATCATATTGTCGGCGTTCAAATAAAATTACTTCTTTCTGTGGGATATAGGTCAAGAAGTTATCACCGAAAGAGTTAAGGTTTGGAGAACTTATTTGAAATTCATCTCCAGTTTTTAAGTTTCGACTATTTAGTGCAAACAATTCATCTCTATTTCGATATCCCGATTTAGCATATACAATGCGATCTTTTCCGATACCACTGCCGCGATGTACAAAACCGATCATGTCACACTCAAATAACGCTTTGTTTTCACTAACAAAATCAGCACTAATTTGCCATATTTGGCACTTTTCTGTGGTTTTAGTGCGATAATACAAAACACTTGAATCTGTAGACCAACCCAGAGGGTAGTAATCAACACCTTCAGCCCCCAAGCGTCTTTCATGTCCACTTTCTAACTCTTTTACTACAAGAGAATAATATGAGCTGTCTTTTGGAGCAAAAGAGAAAGCGAGGAGCTTTTTATCCAACGATAAATTGAGTACGGCGTAGCGTCCAGGTACCCAGGACAACACTCTTTCTTCAATATTTTTGCTATTGACCTGCGTACGGCTCTGTATACTTTTACTTGAGAGTAAAAAATAAAAACTAACAACAGACAAAGCGAGAACACAAAATACAGCCCAAGGCCTGAACTGTTTTATATTACTTTTTTTTCGTTCTTGGGATTCGATAACGACTGATTTCGGTTTGGGAGGAGGAATAGAGGTGCTTTCTTTATCTAAATCTTGGTGATATATAATTTCTGGCTCAATAAAAAAGCTATATCCTTTCCTATAGTGTGTTTTCACGACAATGCCTTTTTGCATGTCAGATTTGAGGATTTTACGTAACTCAGACATTGCTCGGTTAATAGCATTGTCATCTACATATTTTTGACACCAAACATCATCAACCAAATCTTGTCGCGTAATTATTTGATCGTTATTAATAATAAAATAGCAAAGGAGTCTAAATAAAAGGGGTTCTAATTCTCTTTGTATACAGCCATCATAAATACACTGCTGCCTAGGGTCTAAAGTCCAGGCCCCAAACTTCACTTCTTTAACTTGCCGTGAAAATCTCACTTCATTCATTATGAGTAATTTAGTGTCCCAATATACTGTTCAGAATTGTACCGACTAATGCCTTAAACTCAATAAAAATATTCATATAACCATTATTGTCTGTGAACTTTATCGTAACAAAAAGCCTTTCACATAGCTCACATTTAATTCAATAAACTTAACATAAAATAAAAATATTTATATACCAAGACAGATTTGCATAATTTATTACTAATAAAACAATATGAGAAATCTGAAAAATTACCCATTCAACGAGACTTTTCCCATGACTTGCAATGAACGCGTTATTGTTTAATTCAATGGTAAAAAGAAGATAGTTTGTACTAACAAGGATTAGAAATAAAAAAGCCCGCACTTTTTAGTGCGGGCTTTTTAAACCAGATAGGTTTGTATTTATTTACGCAATTGGCGAATAACGCGCAACTGGGCAATTGCTTCAGCCAGCTGCACAGCGGCAGCATGGTGGTCAAGCTCAGTCGCAGAGCTTGAGGCCATTTGTGCTTCAGCGTCACGTACAGCCTGTTCAGCAGCTTGCTCGTCTAAGTCTTCACCGCGTGTTGCTACATCCGCAAGGACTGTAACAATGTTTGGTTGTACTTCAAGCGTACCGCCTGCAACATAGATGATCTCTTCGCTACCATCTTGTTTAACTAAACGTACCATACCAGGTTTTAGGCCAGTCAGCAGTGGCGCGTGACCTGGGTGGATGCCCAATTCACCTTCACTACCTGTCACTTGAATAGCTGACACAGAGCCTGAGAATAAATTCTCTTCTGCACTTACTACGTCAAGATGTACTGTCATTGCCATAACACCCTCCTAATTACATGTTTTTGGCTTTTTCAACTGCTTCGTCGATTGAGCCAACCATGTAGAACGCTTGCTCTGGCATATCATCGAAGTCACCATTTAGGATGCCTTTAAAGCCCGAGATAGTGTCCTTCAATGAAACGTACTTACCAGGTGCACCAGTGAATACCTCTGCTACGAAAAACGGCTGAGATAGGAAACGCTGGATCTTACGTGCACGAGATACAACTTGCTTATCTTCATCAGATAGCTCGTCCATACCTAAGATTGCGATGATGTCTTTCAGTTCTTTATAACGCTGAAGAACTGTTTGAACGCCACGTGCCGTATCATAGTGCTCTTGACCAATTACTTGCGGGTCAAGTTGACGAGATGTTGAATCTAGTGGGTCTACCGCAGGGTAGATACCAAGAGATGCGATATCACGTGAAAGTACAACGGTTGCATCTAAGTGCGCGAACGTTGTAGCAGGCGATGGGTCAGTCAAGTCATCCGCAGGTACGTATACCGCTTGGATTGAAGTGATTGAACCAGTCTTAGTTGAAGCGATACGTTCCTGTAGTACACCCATTTCTTCAGCTAGTGTAGGCTGGTAACCTACCGCTGATGGCATACGACCTAGAAGTGCTGATACTTCGGTACCCGCTAGTGTATAACGATAGATGTTATCTACGAAGAAAAGTACGTCACGACCTTCGTCACGGAACTTCTCAGCCATAGTTAGACCTGTCAAAGCAACACGTAAACGGTTGCCCGGTGGCTCGTTCATCTGACCGTATACAAGCGATACTTTATCAAGTACGTTTGAATCGTTCATTTCGTGATAGAAGTCATTACCCTCACGCGTACGCTCACCAACACCAGCGAATACTGAGTAACCGCTGTGCTCGATTGCGATGTTACGGATAAGTTCCATCATGTTTACGGTTTTACCTACACCAGCACCACCGAATAGTCCAACTTTACCACCTTTAGCAAACGGGCATACAAGGTCGATAACCTTAATACCTGTCTCTAGTAGCTCAACTGAACTTGATTGTTCTTCATAAGAAGGCGCTGCACGGTGAATCGACATACGCTCTTCTTCGCCGATTGGACCTGCTTCATCAATAGGCTGACCTAATACGTCCATGATACGACCTAGGGTCTTAGTACCAACTGGAACTTTAATCGGCTCGCCTGTGCCTTCTACTGGTGTACTACGACGTAAACCGTCAGTAGTACCAAGTGCGATAGCACGTACCACACCGCCACCTAGCTGCTGTTGAACTTCTAAAGTCAAACCAGCTAAGTCGCCTTCTGTTACTTTTAGTGCGTCATATACGGCTGGCACGTTGTCTTGTGGAAACTCGATGTCCACAACGGCGCCGATAATTTGGACGACCTTACCTAAACTCATGTCTATTCCTCTCGTTAAACTTTGCCGAAGCGTTACACAGCAGCTGAGCCGCCAACAATCTCACTAATTTCTTGTGTGATTGCCGCCTGACGCGCTTTGTTGTATACAAGTTGCAGCTCATCCATTAGGTCACCGGCATTATCAGTTGCAGCTTTCATTGCAACCATACGGGCAGCCTGTTCAGAGGCAGCATTCTCAACCACACCTTGATAAACCTGTGACTCAATAAAGCGTACCAGTAGCGTTTCTAAAATCGCTTCTGGGTTTGGCTCATATAAATAGTCCCAAGCGTGGCTTGATACTTCTTCTTCAGCTTTTGGCAAAGGTAATAACTGATCGATTACTGGCTCTTGCTTCATGGTATTTACAAAGTTGTTATATACCACGTACAAACGGTCAATTTTGCCTTCTTCGAATGCGTTAAGCATTACTTTTACAGGACCAATTACATCCTGAACAGAAGGGGTATCTCCAAGACCTGCTGTTTTTGCAAGTAACTGACCACCAAAACGTTTAAAGAAACCAGCAGCTTTGCTGCCGATAGTAGCAAACTCAGCGTTTACACCCTTTTCTTTCCACGCTTTGACATCTTGTGCAACTTTTTTGAACTCATTTGAGTTCAAACCACCACACAGACCTCGGTCAGTAGAGATAACAATATAACCAACTCGTTTTACATCGCGTTCTGATAAGAACGGATGTTGGAAGTCAAGATTAGCTTGAGCAACACGACCGATCACTTTGCGTAAGTTCTCAGCGTATGGACGGCTTGACGCCACGCGGTCTTGCGCCTTCTTCATTTTAGAAGCGGCAACCATCTCCATCGCGCTGGTGATCTTTTGAGTATTCTTGATACTCCCGATCTTGCTTTTAATCTCTTTTCCGCTGGCCATGACTCTCTCTCCGAATCAAGGTGAACATTAGCGATAATGTTCACCATCCATAACTAAATTACCAAGTTTGCGTAGATTTAAACTTCTCTAGAAGTTCTTTCAACTGCGCTTCAATCTCAGCGTTGTAGTTACCTGTTTCATTGATTTGAGCCATTAGCTCTGCGTATGTGCTGTTAGCATAACCGATAAGACCTTCTTCGAAATCCATGATTTTAGCGATTTCGATGTCTTTTAGGTAACCCTTCTCAGCAGCAAATAATGATAGAGACATTTCAGCAACAGACATTGGTGCGTACTGTTTCTGCTTCATTAGCTCTGTTACACGCTCACCGTGCTCAAGTTGTGCACGCGTAGCATCGTCAAGATCAGAAGCGAACTGAGAGAACGCCGCTAGTTCACGATATTGAGCTAGCGCTAGACGGATACCACCACCTAGTTTCTTAACGATTTTAGTTTGCGCAGCACCACCTACACGAGATACCGAGATACCAGCGTTAACCGCTGGACGGATACCTGCGTTGAATAAGTCAGTTTCTAAGAAGATCTGACCATCGGTGATTGAGATAACGTTGGTAGGTATGAATGCAGAAACGTCACCACCTTGAGTTTCAATGATTGGCAATGCCGTCAATGAACCTGTTTTACCTTTCACTTCACCGTTTGTGAACTTCTCAACGTAATCAGCGTTTACACGTGATGCACGCTCTAGAAGACGTGAGTGAAGGTAGAATACGTCACCTGGGTATGCTTCACGGCCTGGTGGACGCTTAAGTAGCAATGAAATTTGACGGTAAGCAACAGCTTGCTTAGACAAATCATCATATACGATTAATGCATCTTCACCGCGGTCACGGAAGTATTCACCCATAGTACAACCAGCAAATGGCGCTAGGAACTGAAGCGCTGCTGATTCAGAAGCCGATGCAACAACAACGATAGTGTTTGCAAGTGCACCGTGCTCTTCTAATTTACGTACTACGTTTGCAATTGTTGACGCCTTTTGACCAACCGCTACGTACACACACTTAACGCCTGTGTCTTTTTGGTTGATGATAGCATCGATTGCTAGTGCAGTTTTACCAGTCTGACGGTCACCGATGACAAGCTCACGCTGACCACGACCAACTGGGATCATCGCATCGATAGACTTATAACCAGTCTGTACTGGCTCGTCTACTGATTGACGCTCGATTACGCCTGGTGCGATTTTTTCAACTGGTTCGAAACCGTCGTTATCTAGTGCACCTTTACCATCGATAGGCTGACCTAGTGTGTTTACAACACGACCAAGTAGACCACGACCAACAGGTACTTCTAAGATACGGCCAGTTGATTGTACTTTTACGCCTTCTTTAAGGTCAGCGTAAGGACCCATTACTACAGCACCTACTGAGTCACGCTCAAGGTTTAGTGCGATAGCATAACGGTTGCCAGGAAGCTCGATCATTTCACCTTGCATACAGTCAGCAAGACCGTGAATGCGGATGATACCGTCAGTAACAGATACAATTGTACCTTCGTTACGTGCTTCACTTACAACTTCAAACTGCTCAATACGTTGTTTGATCAGCGCAGAAATTTCTGTGGAATTAAGTTGCATGCTCTTTTTCCCAATTACGATTGTAGCGAAACCGCTAAGCGGTCTAATTTGCCGCGAACTGAACCGTCAATAACGGTGTCCCCAGCTTTAATCACAAGACCACTTACCACGGTCTCGTCAATGCTACAATTCAGCTTAACTTTGCGTGCGAAACGTTTTTCAAGTGCCTCGACCAATTTATCTTGCTGCTCAACAGCAAGTTCAGCTGCAGAAATCACGTCTACATCGATTTCTTTGTCATATTCTGCTTTAAACTCAGCAAAAATATCTGCAACTTTTGGAATAGCGGCTAAACGCTCATTTTCGGCCATCAGCTTGATAAGATTCTGACCCTGTTCGTTGAGTTGCTCAGCACAAACCGTGATTAACACACTTGCTTGCTCTTTCGCATTAGGCATATTTGAAAGCACTGCCGATACTTGCTCATCGCTGGCCACTTGACCAGCGAAGAACAACATATCATTCCATGCTTCAACATTGCCTTTTTCAACGGCAAGTTCAAAAGCCGCTTTAGCGTATGGGCGAGCGATAGTAGTCAATTCAGACATGCTCATACCCTCCTAATTACAGCTCAGCGACAAGTTTTTCAACGATGTCACTGTGTGCGGCTTGATTAATTTCACGCTCTAAAATCTTTTCAGCACCAGTTACAGCCAGAATAGCAACTTGCTTACGCAAGTCTTCTGTTACACGGCTGCGCTCTGATTCAATTTCAGAGTGACCTTGAGCAATAATTTTCTCACGCTCTTGCTGACCACGAGTTGTCTCTTCGTCAACAATTAGCGCTGCACGCTTTTTAGCTTGTTCAATGATATCAGCAGCTTGAGACTTTGCTTCTTTTAACTGCTCAGCAGCTTCAAGGCGCACACGCTCAAGTTCTTTTTCAGCTTTATCAGTGGCAGCTAAACCATCTTCGATTTTTTTTTGGCGAGCTTCAATTGCACCGTTTAGCGGTGGCCAAACGTACTTCATACAAAACAGTACAAAGACTGTAAATGCAATTAATTCACCGATAAGAGTGGCGTTAATATTCACAACCGCTCCTCCTTAAAATAGTAAGCTGTTCAAAAAGTAAAATTAAAGTACGAACAACAATACCATTGCGATACCTACACCGATCATTGCTACCGCATCGATTAGACCAGCTAGGATGAACATCTTAACTTGTAGTGAAGGTGCAAGCTCAGGTTGACGCGCACATGCTTCTAGGAATTTACCACCCATGTTACCGAAGCCAATCGCAGTACCGATAGCACCGAAGCCGATAAGTAGAGCTACAGCGATGTACTTAAGACCTAATACTAGTTCCATTTTTTTCTCCAAAGTTTTTTAAAGTTAAAGTTAAAAAATATATAAAAATTAAATAATTAATTAGTGGCTATCTGAGCTAGCCATACTTAAGTAAACTATCGTTAGCATCATAAATACGAATGCCTGCAATACGATTACTAAAATATGAAATACTGCCCAAATGAAGTGCAACGGTAATTGCATCAAACCAACCGCGCCGATCAAGATGAAAATCAACTCACCAGCATATAAGTTACCAAACAGACGCAGTGCCAATGAGAACGGCTTAGCAACCAGCGCGATTGTTTCTAGTAATAAGTTGAATGGGATCAGAATAATCTGAACCATTTTATTGTTTGAACTAAACGGATGTAGCGTTAGTTCAGCAATGAAACCACCAATCCCTTTGATTTTAATTGCATACCCGATCATCAGTAAGAACACACCAATTGCCAAAGCAGCCGTCATGTTAATATCTGTCGTTGGTACAATTTTCATGTACACATCGTGCGAGTCCATTGCAAATGCAGTTTCACCTACAAAACCAGCGAAAGATGGAAGAAAGTCAACCGGGATTAAATCCATTAGGTTCATTAAGAAAACCCAAACGAAGATTGTTAGCGCAAGTGGAGCAATTAAAGTACTTTTACCATGATAAGTATCGCGCACGTTGTCACCAACGAACTCAACTATCATTTCGATGAAGCACTGAAATTTACCAGGTACACCTGTGGTTGATTTTTTAGCGGCGTTACGGAAGATCCATAAGAAAATAAGACCTAAACCGATTGACCATGCGAGGGTATCTACATGCCATGTCCAGAAACCACTATCCGCACATGCTTTGTTGAAGGCAAGACCGGCATCGGTCGAGCACATCTTAGCATTGGTTAAGTGGTGCTGAATATGGCTTGATAGAGTCACTTCTTCTGCAGCCATGTTTTATCCCAAAAGTTAATGATTAAAAAAAATCGGCGCAAACCACTGTGAAAATAACACCAGTATGTAACAGCAAAAAAATGGCAAAGCCATGACTGAAAAATACTTAAATACCAGTGCAAATAAACACACAGTAAGCAAAAATTTTAATCCATTGCCTCGTTTTATCGAGTCAAATACTTGTTCCGCCTTACTCGCGCCCATGTAACGAAACGCGTATAAAACAAAAACAAAATTAGGGAGTACTGCAACTAGTCCACCTGCTAAGGCTGATAGACCTGCATTGACTCCCCAACCAACAAAAACTATTACTGCAGCGACAATTGTCACTATTCCCTGAAGTACTACGCCTTTTAATGCGGCTCGCCTATATGGGCCAGCTAACGATTTAGTCACTTTGTATTAACCTTTATGACGTTAAATTTTATCAGGGCATGAAAAACTGGCGAAATTATACTTATATTTGGTGATTTTGCAACTTGATGAGACAAAATGTGGCGCTTTTTCACCACCACATTCGTTGATTATTCGCACTTTAGGAAGGTTGCTGCATATCGGATTGAATACGGCCCAGTATACCGTCTAATTCATCTAAATTTGCATATGAAATAACTAATTTCCCTTTGCCTTTTTGGTTATAATTAATTTCAACTTTAGCACCTAAGTTTTCAGCTAATTGTTGTTCTAACAATTTGACATCAGGATCTTTTTCTTTTGCTTGCTTTTTCTCCACAGGCTCTAAAATCGCGCGTACTAATTTTTCCGTTTCTCGTACCGTAAGAGCCTTAGCCACAGCCGTTCTTGCAGCTTCAGATTGCTGCTCATCACGCAATGCTAATAAGCAACGTGCATGGCCCATTTCGATGTCACCGTGCTCCAACAAAATTTTAACATCATCATTGAGATTATTGAGTCTAAGTAAATTAGTGACAGAAGTTCTCGACTTGCCAACAGCATCGGCAACTTGCTGATGGGTTAATTCAAATTCATGTAATAACCTATCAAGTGCGACCGCTTCTTCCATCGCGTTTAGGTCTTCACGCTGAATGTTTTCAATTAAGGCAATAGCAACAGCCGCCTCATCAGGCACATCTTTTAAAATACAAGGTACGACATCAAGTTCGGCTAACTGGGCTGCACGCCAACGGCGCTCACCTGCGATGATCTCAAATTGGTTCTCAGCAATAGGGCGCACGACAATTGGCTGAAGTACCCCTTGTGCTCGAATTGAGCTTGCTAACTCTTCGAGTGCCTGCTCAGACATATCTTTACGCGGTTGATACTTTCCTGGATGCAAAAACTCAATGGGAATGCGCTTAAGCTCACCGTCAAGCGTTAGCTCACTGGCAGGACTAGGTGTTGTTTGTTGTTCTTGTTCAGCAGCTACTGACTCAGCGCTTGGAGCTGGCTTTGAAGAACTCAATAAGGCATCCAAGCCTCGGCCTAAACCGCGTTTTTTTACCGACATGTTGTTATTATCCTCTTAGGCAACCGCTGCGGATTGTTTTTCTTTACGACGTAACATTTCGCCTGCCAAAGCTAAATAGGCTTTTGCGCCACTTGATGCCCGGTCATAATACATTGCAGGAGCACCAAAACTAGGCGCTTCAGCTAAACGCACATTACGCGGGATCACGGTACGATATACTTTGTCTCCAAAGTGTTGTTTAAGCTGTTCAGATACATCATTAGCTAAACGATTACGTGGATCATACATAGTACGTAAAATCCCCTCAATTTGTAGTTCAGGGTTCACTAATTTAGCCAATTGCGTAATAGTATCCATCAATGCTGTTAGTCCCTCAAGCGCATAGTATTCACATTGCATCGGAACGAGAATAGAATCGGCAGCCGCCATGGCATTAACCGTGAGCATATTTAGAGATGGTGGACAGTCGATAAAAATAAATTCGTACTTGTCCTGTATCGCATCCAACGCATTACGCAAACGCACTTCACGGGCAAATAATTCCATTAATTTTACTTCAGCTGCAGTCACATCTCCGTTAGCAGCAATTAAATGGTATTCACCTGACGTTTCCTTGCAGATAACATCATCCATTGCTCGCTCTTCAATGAGTAAGTCATAGATGGTCGCTACATCACCATATTTGTCGACGCCGCTACCCATGGTTGCATTTCCCTGCGGGTCTAGATCTATTAATAAAACCTTACGTTTAGTTGCCGCCATAGACGCTGCTAAATTTACAGCCGTGGTGGTTTTGCCAACGCCACCTTTTTGGTTTGCAATTGCAATGACTTTTGCCACGTTGCCCTCGAATACTAATCTTTAGAAAGAATTATTAAATGTCGCTCTGCATCTAACTGTGGCACGTTAAGATGAATATCTTGCTGCAGTTTTACGCCAGTAGGTAATTGTTCAAGCTCTTGCGCTGGAAACTGCCCTTTAAGTGCCAAAAAATGTCCAGATTGGTCAATCAAATGTGTACACCAATCAACCATATCTTGCAAAGATGCAAAAGCACGGCTGAGTACGCCATCTAATTTAACACTTGGTTGATAATCTTCAACACGAGACTGCACAGGAGTTACATTATCTAATCCAAGCGCATGTTTTACTTGCATTAAAAAACGAACTCGTTTGCCCAAACTGTCAAGCAACACAAATTGTGTATCAGGTAGAGCAATTGCCAACACGATGCCAGGCAATCCAGGACCTGTACCGACATCAATATAGTGTTTACCTGGTAAATGAGGCGCAACCACTAATGAATCCATGATGTGTTTTACCATCATTTCTTTCGGATCACGAACTGAAGTTAAGTTATAAGCTTTGTTCCATTTATCTAATAACTCAACATAATGCACTAATTGTTGTTGTTGATGGTCGCTTAGCGCAAGTTCCGTTTGCGCTAACAAAGAAGTCAGTTGTTGCTGTAACACAGTATTCCTATGCAACTACGCAGACTTGCGCAGTAGCCCTTGCTTTTTCAGATACACTAATAATAGCGAAATAGCGGCTGGTGTGATACCAGAAATACGCGAAGCTTGACCAATGGTTTGCGGACGAGTATCGGTTAGCTTAGCTACCACCTCGTTTGATAAGCCGCTTACCTGAGAATAATCATAATCAGCAGGTAGTACAGTTTCTTCATGACGAAGTTGTTTATTGATCTCATCTTGCTGTCGGGCAATGTAGCCAGCATACTTAGTTTGGATCTCAACTTGCTCAAGCGCTTGTATATTATCGGACTCCGATCCCAAACCTTCTATTTTCATCAATTCATGATAAGACACTTCAGGGCGACGAATTAGATCTTCTAAACTTGCTTCACGGATCAATGGCGTTTTAAGTAACTCATTAACCTGTGCAAGGGCAGGGTGATCTTTATGGATCCAAGTTGACTTAAGTCTTTGAGATTCTTGCTCCATTACTTCAAGCTTGTGATTAAATGCAGCCCAACGTGCATCATCAACCAATCCTAATTCACGACCTTTTTCTGTTAAACGTAAGTCAGCATTATCTTCACGTAGTAGCAAACGGTATTCCGCACGGCTAGTAAACATGCGGTAAGGTTCTTTAGTACCCAATGTTGCAAGGTCGTCTATCAATACACCTGCGTAAGCCTGATCACGACGCGGTGTCCAAGCATCTTTACCTTGTACTTGTAGCGCTGCGTTCATACCTGCTATTAGCCCTTGCGCACCTGCTTCTTCATAACCGGTAGTGCCATTAATTTGGCCAGCAAAGAATAAACCATTAATAAACTTGGTTTCTAATGATTGTTTTAAATCACGAGGGTCAAAGAAATCATATTCAATTGCGTATCCAGGGCGACAAATATGTGCATTTTCAAAACCTTTTATCGAGCGCACAATTTGTAATTGTACATCAAAAGGTAAACTCGTAGAGATACCATTAGGGTAAAGTTCATACGATGTTAGGCCTTCAGGCTCAACAAAAATCTGATGTTTATCTTTATCTGCAAAACGAACGATCTTATCTTCTATTGATGGACAATAACGAGGACCGATCCCTTCTATTACACCAGCATACATGGGTGAACGATGTAAGTTTTCGCGGATCACGTCATGTGTTTGATCATTGGTATAGGTGATATAACACGGGATCTGTTGTGGGTGATCAGATTGTTTACCCATAAATGAAAACACCGGTGTTGGTGTATCACCTGGCTGTACTTGCATGACAGAAAAATCAACAGTACGCGCGTCAATACGAGGTGGTGTACCTGTTTTTAAGCGATCAACTCTAAATGGCAGTTCACGCAAACGCTGAGCGAGTGCAATCGAGGGTGGATCACCAGCGCGACCACCTTTAAAATTTTCCATGCCTATATGAATTTGACCACCAAGAAAAGTACCAACCGTTAAAACCACAGAATTAGCGCTAAAACGCAATCCCATCTGTGTAACAACACCTTTTACTTGATCTTGTTCAACAATTAAGTCATCACAAGATTGTTGGAATATCTTTAAATTCTCTTGTTTTTGTAGGATATCTTGAATAGCAGCTTTATATAAAGCGCGATCAGCTTGAGCACGAGTAGCACGAACAGCAGGGCCTTTAGACGAATTTAGTGTTCTAAATTGAATACCGCCTTTGTCGATAGCTTTGGCCATTGCACCACCTAGTGCATCTATCTCTTTAACCAAGTGACCTTTACCGATACCACCGATTGCTGGGTTACATGACATTTGACCTAAAGTATCCATATTATGGGTTAACAATAGTGTATTCATACCCATGCGAGCTGATGCTAGTGCAGCCTCAGTTCCGGCGTGTCCGCCACCTACTACGATTACGTCAAAATGTTCATGATAAATCATTTACGGGATCCTACTTAAAAACAACCAGCAAATTCTGAAAGGGAGCGTATTCTACCTAGAAATGCTCAGAAGTGAAATGTTTAAATAATGAGCAACCTATAAAAAGGTTAAACTAGATCACTAATAATATATAAGGATCTTTTTAAAGATCTTTTATTAGATCTTACTACTAGTGATCACGTTTTCTGTGAGTAAGTCTTTATAGTTAATATAAAACAGTAAGTTAAAGCAGATCAAAAGATGTGAATTAGATCGGATCTAACGGGGCACAAGCTATGATCAAAAAGGCTACTTATACACAAGGTGAGATCCGGTTAAACTTATCCCATGGATAACTATGTCTAGATCAGTCCTTAGATCAAGTGTTATCCACAATACGATCTTAAAATTACTAAATATGTGTATAACTTATTAACAAGATCCACTAAGCCACTTTCGTTATTTCTTTAATAAAGTTAGGAAGCCAGGCTAAAGCTGTATCTTCCGGCAAGGCTTCATCAAGTACATTTAACTCTAAATTAGGTAGAAGCTGCTTAGCACCTTTACTGATCAGTAATTTTTCGCAATTTTTTGCCGCATGATTGAAGGTATCGTAACTGGAGTCACCCAAACCAACCACTGCGAAATTTAACAGGTCAAGATTATCCTTTTGATCTATCTCGTTAATGAAAGGTATGAGGTTATCTGGATAGTCACCAGCACCATAGGTCGACGTTACTATTAACCATATAGAATGCGATAGATCACTTAAAACTGGACGCTCATGTAATGTTGTAACAATAGATTGATCTTCAAGCGCTTCTTGAAGTTGTTCTGCGACATATTCAGCCGAGCCCATTTGACTGCCGATGATGATCTCTATGTGTTGCATCTTACTTAATACCTATTTGCGAATGCCGACATCATAAAGACCTTCTGATAGATGTAAAGTCTAGAACAGTTTTATGGGATAAAAATATTTGTTTGTTAAGTGAGCAAAAATAGGTTTTTAATTATAAGTTTATGAAAAATAACATATAAATAATTTATTCTTTACGTGTTTTAGGTGGGGCTTTTGTGGATAAGTTGGTTATATATTAGCAATAACTTTATGCCTTTGAGTGGCCAACTGTGATCTTAACGATGTTTTTGGGTATTTTTATTGCGTGTATCACATATGTTTTTGTGTGTGGATAGAAAGGCTGTGAGCAACGCATAGATCTATCGATCGGCACTGTGCTTTTTAGATCTATCTAGTTTGATCTATATATTAAAATAATCTAAAAAATGATATGAGTGCGCTTATGTTGCTCGCTGTAAGCACTCGGGTAGTTCGTTATTTGCACTTTTTAAGTGTAAGATCGCAAATTAAAGGGCGTCTTGTGACTTTTTTTACTCAAAGGTTAGTTAAAACCTTTCCCTTGTATATGCTTTTGTTTGTTACGTTGCGTATTAAACATGCGCAAAGTAACTCATTGTGGTTGCGATGTATATTTATGAACGCTAGGCTTTATTTAAACTGTGTGAGCAAGGACTCAAAATGGACGACTATTCCATAGGTTGTGAACGAAAAACCTGTAGCAATTGTGAAAATGAAAATTCTTTGAGCTTTGATTTTACGATGGCATTTCAACCAATTGTGGATGTTGAAAAGCACACTATCTTTGGTTATGAGGCGCTAGTTAGAGGCCTGAATAATGAGTCCGCATGGTCGATTATTTCTCGAGTAAACGAGACAAATCGCTATACTTTTGATCAATTATGCCGTGTAAAAGCCATTGCGTTGGCTGCAAAACTAAATATAGATACCTATTTAAGTATCAACTTTTTACCCAATGCGATTTATAAACCGGAGCGTTGTATTCGTACAACTTTAGAAGCGGCGAAAAAGTATAACTTTCCAACTGAACGCATTATGTTTGAGTTCACAGAGGTGGAAAAGGTAGAAGATAGCCATCATATAGAGCTGGTCGTTAAATATTATCAATCACTTGGCTTTTTGACTGCAACAGATGATTTTGGTGCAGGTTACTCGGGGTTAAACTTACTGGCCGACTTTCAAACAAATATTGTAAAACTCGATATGGCGTTGATCCGTAATATTCATGTTGATCCCGTACGTCAGTCAATCGTTGCTAACTGTTTACGAATATTTAAAGATCTTAATATCACGGCGTTGGCTGAAGGGATTGAAATAATTGAAGAATTCGTGTGGTTAAAAGAAGCAGGGGTTACGCTTATGCAAGGCTATTTGTTTGCCAAACCAGGCTTTGAATGCCTACCAAGTGTGGATTTTGGTAAATTATAACTGACGATGTTTTTAAGTAGGTGTGCAGTATCAAACTGCACACCTTATTTTATTACTGATCACTTTTTACGTTTACGGTTTATAAGATCTTGAAGCGTTTGTTGGTAAGTAGTTGGATCGCGTGAGACGATTTATGCTGCTACCGTGCTTAAAGGTTATTTACCGATACAAAACGAGCTAAAGATTTTGCCGAGCAGGTCATCGGAGGTAAATTCACCGGTGATCTCGTTTAGGTACTGCTGAGTGAGGCGTAGCTCTTCTGCCAAGATCTCACCTGCGACATGCATTTCTAACTGGGTTTTACCAATATCTAAATGTTCTGCGGCACGCTCTAGTGCATCTAAGTGGCGGCGACGGGCCATAAAACCGCCTTCGGTTGCGCCTTGATAGCCAATGCATGCTTTTAGATGATCGCGCAGTAAGTCTACACCCTCGGTGTTTTTGGCACTTAAACGCAATACTGGGTAGTCGCTTTGCTGGCACATACCAGCGTCTTCGGCTGATAAATCTATTTTATTGCGCACCACAGTCACCGCCATGCCATCTGGTAATTGTTTCATAAACTCGGGCCAGATTTGTGTTGGATCGGTTTCTTGAGTGTCCGTGCCATCGACCATAAACAACACGTGATCGGCTTGGCGTATTTCATCCCATGCTCGCTCAATGCCAATTTGCTCTACTTTATCTGGGCTTTCGCGCAGGCCTGCGGTGTCGATAATATGTAGTGGCATACCATCAATATGAATATGTTCGCGCAGTACATCTCGGGTGGTGCCGGCAATATCGGTAACTATAGCCGCTTCTCGACCTGCTAAGGCATTAAGTAAGCTTGATTTACCCGCATTAGGGCGACCAGCGATAACCACACGCATACCTTCGCGCATGATACTGCCTTGTTTGGCTTGCTGACGAACATTATCGAGTTGTTCAATAATGGCATTAAGATCGCCGCCCACTTTACCGTCAGATAAAAAGTCGATTTCTTCATCAGGAAAGTCAATGGCTGCTTCAACATACATACGTAAGTGGATCACTTTCTCCACCAGCGTATTAATGTGTTTTGAAAAGTCACCTTGTAAAGAATGTAGGGCGCTTTTTGCTGCTTGTTCACTGGTGGCATTGATCAAATCAGCAATGGCTTCAGCTTGGGTTAGATCCAATTTGTCATTCATAAAAGCACGTTCAGAAAACTCACCAGGTTGTGCCAAGCGCACTTTATCTATTTGGCAGATCTCTTTTAGCAGCATATCAATGACGACAGGTCCGCCATGGCCTTGTAACTCTAAAACATCTTCGCCGGTAAATGAGTTGGGGCCTTGAAAGAATAAAGCGATACCTTGGTCTAGCTGCTCACCAGCAAGCGTATTAAATGCCAAATACTCGGCGTAACGGGTTTTTGGGCATTTACCTAACACTTTTTGCGCAACGGTTTTTGCTAGGGTGCCGGATACGCGGATTATTCCTACACCACCGCGCCCTGGTGCAGTTGCTTGTGCAACTATGGTATCTTGTGAATTCATGGTGCTCTAGATTTTGCAATTATATTAGCGCGAATTGTACAGCAAAGCGGCAAACACAGCCATTATCAGCCATGACATAATCACTGTAGTTTTGTATATTGACGGTACTTTTGGTCAAGGAACGCCTTGCAGTGTATCAGTTTAAGCAGTTTCAATTTGATCCTCAGTTGGAAACACTCACATGGGATGCGCAAAGCCGTGTTTTACGTCCTAAAGTGGCTCAACTACTCACATTATTTTTAGATAACCCAGATCAGCTACTTACGCGAGAGCAGATCTTAACCTCGCTTTGGCAACACAGCGATTTTCGAGATGCTGCACTTACACAAAGTATTCAAGAACTTAGAAAGGTGCTATGTGATAGTGCTCAGCAACCTCAGTTCATAAAAACCGTGCCGCAAAAAGGGTATCAGTGGATAGCTGGTGTGAACAACCGCCAACTAGCGTTGTGGCCTGTCGTTAAGCGTCCATTACTGTGGGGGGCGTTGGTTGTTGCGGTGACTGGGAGTGTTATTTGGTTTGCTGATGGCACACTGGTAGCGCCCGTTGTAAATGGCGCGGCGCACAAAGAGTTGCAGCAAGCTGAAAAACCTCGTTTGTATTTGCAACGCATTAAAAACTTAACCGGTAAAACTGAACTCGACTGGTGGGGCTTTGCACTTGAGCAACATATGCAGCAATTGGCATCACCGTCTTTTGAGTTGGTTAATGTGGCAAGTGTTACTAAAGAGATGCGTTTTGAGGTCACTTTTAATGCCCAGCTAATGCAACAACAGCAACGCTATATATTGAATTATCAGGTGATACATAAAGGGCTTGAGCCTATACAAGGTCAAGTGATCAGCGAAAATTTACACACCCCAGTTGACCAAATAGCCAAGCAATTAATCGAGCAGCTAAGTGGAAAAGTGCAAACGCTCTCAACAGAGCCGGTATCTAACAGCGCGCCTTCTCGTGAAAATTACTTTTTGGGGTTAAGAGCGTTAAGTTATCAAGGTATGCGTTTGGCTAAACCGTTTTTTGAAGCCGCACTTGCCCATGATGAAAACAACCAAGCTGCCCGTTTGGAACTTGCCAATATCTTATGGCAAATGGGGTTGTGGCAACGTGCTTTAATTTTGTTTGATAAGGTTCAGCTCAGCGATGAGATCAGCTACCTTAATACTCGGTACTCTCTATATACAGGTCGATACTGGCTGCATCGTGGCAACTTTAAAAGTGCTCAATTGGCATTTGAGCAGGCACTTAAAGGGGCACAGGCATTATCACATCAGCAACTCATTGCGCAGGCTTATCAATTAAGAGCCGATCTGGCGTGGTTGCAGCTAGACTGGCAAGCACATGCAAAGGCGATGCATAGCGCTAAATTACTGATGGGAGCGCATTCGCTCAGTCACTCAGAATCACAACGGTCATTTTATTTGGCAAATCCACCGAATGCGGGCCCAGAGCAAAATCTAGAAATTGATATGCGCGATAACTTGGCAATTGTGCAACAGGCAATTCATTTTTATCAGCGTCAAGAACAACAGGCGCAGCTTATGCGTAGCTATTTTGCTTTAGGGCAAAATTATTTGGCTGCGTTAGATACCAGGCGCAGCGCGCTTCAGAAAGCACTTGGTATGGCCAAAGAGCAGGGTAACATATTAGCACAGCAGCAAATTTTATATTATTTAGCGTTTTATCATATCCAACTACACCAAGGCAGTGTTGCCCTAGAGTACTTAGCCGAACTTGATGTTGATACGACAGAGCCGCACTCCATGCGTTGGCAGTCTCAATTTTTAACAGCCATGGCCAATATGGATATAGCGCTACAAGCACCACTTATTAATCAAGTGGCCTTTTTGACTGCCAAGCAAGGGTTTGAACAAATACTAGTTGCAGAAGGGGCGGATGAACTGACAAAAGCCAATGCTAAGTTGTTACTCAGTTGGTTACTGTTATCGCAACAACAATATGAAAAAGCCATGGCTTTGGCACAGCAAGCCACTGACTTATTTAAAACGTACAAGCTGGTCGATAGCCAAGGCTATGGTCGCTATACGCAAATGTATATACAAGTTGCACAAAAAAATTATCAACAAGCACTAGAGGTACTAGAAAGTCAGCCAAAGCAAATACTCGAAGCGCTGTATGGCGCTTTTGCATATGCCCAGCTGGGAGATTTTCAGCATGCCAGCGCGATGTTAGAAATGGCACAACAGCGCTTTGCTGGTAAGTGGCGCGACCAAGAGCAAACTTTGGCTCAGATGATCAAGGCGGTAGATATGCAAGCTCAAGCAACCCATTTAAAGATTGAACAGCTGCCACCGCCTTACAGTGTTTATTGTCAGTCTGAATGGGTATTAGAGTAACTATTAGTAAATTGCTTGAAGACCGAGTTGCTTGGAGGTTGCTCGCCTCGATAAAGTATTTGATTGTCTTTACTAAGTAATAGCCAATAGGGCAGCCCTGTAACTTTATAGCGTCGGAATAAGGCATTGTGTGCATCGAACAGAACAGGGTGTTGGCTGGCAAAGCGCTGTTGATAGCTATGCACCATATCTTTGCTTACATAAAACGGTTTGATGACGGTGAGTTTTGCAATAGAGCTGGGTATAGAGAGTGTTTCATGTTGTTTGGCTTTTTGCTCACACATAGGCAAATGTTGGGCAGGGCAAAGCGCATCAGCAAATAAAATTAAGCGAGCGTTGTGTGCTTGGTTAAAGTCATATTGTTTGCCACTGAGATCTTGCAGTTTTAAATGCTGCTTTTTAATTGGCTTATGTTCTTTATCTGGTAAAGGGAGTTGTGCACTCAAAGATATTTTCTCGACCATCTTGCCGTGTTTAATTTTGACAATGGCGGGTGTTGAACGCACCCCATACTTAAGCGCCAGCTCATTGTTTCTATCTATTTTTAAATTACTATACCGAGTGTAAGTGATTACAAACTTGTCAATATCTGATTGCGATACATTTAGATCCGGTTGTAAATATTGTCGCGTTGCATCTGATTTAGGTAAGGCGCTGGGGGCCGTATATTCACTCCATATATCGATAAATACCAGCTCTTGCTCAGACTTTACCTGTGCTGCGTTGAGATTATGGCAGTGAAAAAATAACACAGCGGTGATGGCGATAAGCTTATTCATAAGTAAAGTCCTTTGGCATGTAAGTTGACAGTTTGCGTTTGAGTTCATCACTCATCAGTGCTGTGCGATACAGCTCACGACCTTCCTCATCAAGTAAAATATGGGTGGGTGTGCCAATCACGTTAAACTGCTTGGTCAGCTTTCCTGTGTGATCAAACGCGGTTGCGACACTGTAGTGATTACGCGTCATAAACCTTTTTACTAATGTCTCTGATTGGTTAAACCCAATGTTTATCGAGAGCACGTTGAGATCATCACTTACTGCTTTTGAGATTTTCTCAAGAGTTGGCATTTCTTCAACACAGTAACGGCACCAGGTCGCCCAAAACTTCAAATAGGTTACTTTACCTCGTGTATCAACTTGCCCGCCTTGCAGAGTGTGTGTTTGTACATAATTGTTTGTATCCAATGTTGTTGAATAGCTCGGTAGATGGCTAAGCCCTAACAAGAGTACACTTAAATTGAGTATAGATTTCATCGACTTTCCTTATTATGGTGTTAAATAAACAAGCTTTGTCCGGCTTTGAGCAAGTAAAACTGCGCCATGACAATCAGTAAAAGTGCAAAAATATTGGGAGCAATCTTAAGCCATGGCCCAGATTTTGGGATGCGCGTTGAGAACATGGCAACAAGCAACAGCAATGCACTCATACCCAGCGCAAAGCAAAATAATAACAACGCAGCAAAGGTGCCGTGCTGTTGTTGGGCAACAAACAGTAGTAACCCCGCCAATACCGGAGAAGTGCATGGTGCGGCAACTAAACCACTTGTGGCACCCATTAGAAATGCATTGGGCTGGTGGTTGAATTGGAGCAAAGGGATCGCTGGCAAGGGTAGCCAGCCTTTCAATACCGCGGCAAAGTACAGCAAAAAGTTAGCGAATGCCACCAGCACAATAGGGTGGCTGGCCACTTGACCAAATAAACTACCTGTTGTGGCCGCAAACCAGCCTAACAAGGCGTATAGCGTTGCAAAACCCAAGCAGTAATATATCGGGCGGCTTATATTCGAATGGTGTTGGTTGCCAAATGAAGCGAGTGTAATGGGCACTAAGGGGTAAACGCAGGGCGATAAGCTTGCTAATACACCACAAAAAAAGGCTGCTAGTAGCAACCACCAAGGCATATCAGACAAGTGCAATTGATTGAGGAATAAACTTTGTACTTCTAAAAACATAACCAGCTCACAGTAATAATGGGTGCTGGCAGTATTGATAAAATCGCGCTAAACGCCTATCAAGGCGCTGTAAAATCGTAATAAAATAATATCAAATATATGATACTTAAAGTTTTTATATACAAAAATGCCCGCATGTTAGCGGGCATTTTTTATTAGATGATCGGGTTATCTAACCTTAAGACCTTTTTTCTCCATGCCACGATAGATTACTAGCATCTGAGCAATCGTGATCAAGTTCGACACTAACCAGTAAAGAACTAGACCTGATGGGAATGGGAAAATAATGAAGAAGAATGTAAATACCAATGGCATATACGTCATCATCTTTTGTTGCATCGGATCTGTCACAGTCATTGGTTGTAACTTCTGTGTCAGGAACATACTGGCACCAAATAAAATTGGTAGCACGTAGTATGGGTCTTTTGAAGACAAGTCAGTTAGCCACAACATAAATTCTGCATGACGCAGTTCGGTTGACTCTAAGAATACGTAAAACAATGCTAAGAAAATAGGCATCTGTAGTAATAGAGGTAAACAACCGCCCATTGGGTTTACTTTCTCTTTGCGGTATAGCTCCATGGTTGCTTGACCAAACTTTTGACGGTCATCACCATAGCGCTCTTTTAATGCTTGCATTTTTGGTTGCAGCATACGCATTTTAGCCATTGAAGTGTATTGTGCTTTTGTAAGTGGATAAAGTGCTGTTTTAACGATAATAGTGATAACGATAATAGCGATACCCCAGTTACCAACCACACCATAGATAAGCTTCAATAGTACAAATAGAGGCTGAGAAATAAAGAACAACCAACCGTAGTCAACTGTTAAATCAAGATCAGATTGAATAGCCTCTAATGCATCACTGTCTTTTGGACCCATGTAGTAAGTTGCTGACAGTGTTTTGTCGCTGTTCGCTGCGATATTCACGGGTTCATTTTTAATCCCTACAATACCTTGGCCATTGCGAAGCAATGAATAAATGGTGCTGTTGATGGTTTGATCTGGCACCCACGCACTTACAAAGTAATGTTGGATAAATGCGATATACCCACCTTGGGTGTTTTTGTTCAGATTCGCTTCGCTCATGTCGTCAAAGCTATACTTTTCATATGGCTCTTCAGCTGTGCCGTAAGCTGCGCCCAAATAAGTTTGGTCGACCATGCTACCTTTATTCTGGATAGTACGTTTTACCTGAGTGTATAGTTGTACTTGCACAGGATCAGCGGTGGTGTTGTTTACGTTGTACTCTAAGCCAACATCGTATTTACCAGCCTTAAATACAAAGGTTTTGGTAAACGTGATACCTTTGTTATCAACAAAGGTGAGTGGCACGCGTAGCTCATCACCATTTAATGTATACGCCGCTTGCTCTGCTTGATAAACAGGACGACCATCACGAGAAGCATCTGGGCCATTTAAGCCAATTAAACCACTTTGTGAGATGTACTGTTTGTTTTCAAACTCGCCTAGTAATAAATAAGGTTCTTCGCTGCCATGCGTTTCGGCATGCTGCAGAAGTTTTGCCTCAACGATATCACCGCCCTTAGTATCAATTTTTACTTCAAATACATCTGTAGTCACGGATACGGTTGAACGAATGGCCTTTGTGGCAGCCACTGGTACATCATCTTGGCTAGAAGTCGGAACGTCATCCGATGCAGGGGTTGATGTAGGGGTGGTCACTTGCGTGGTGGCACTGGTATCGGTTACTGGCTTGTTATACGTATTGTTCCACTCTTGAAACAATAAAAACGATACAAGCAATAAACCGATAAATAAAAACGTGCGTTGTGATTCCATAACAGCTCTTATTTCTCGTGTTGGTGTTTAACTTGGGTTGATTTATCAGGCACGGGATCATCCCCGCCTGCGCTTAAAGGGTGACATTTTAATATGCGTTTACCCGCTAACCAACTCCCTTTTAACAATCCATGACAATTAATTGCCTCAATTGCATAACTAGAGCAGGTTGGGTTAAATCGACAGTGTGGACCCAGCATTGGGCTAATAAAGCGTTGATAACCCCTAATGATAAAAATTAAGGCAGTTTTTGGTAATCCAACTAATTGTGTATACCAATACTGAAACACTTTATTTGTCATTGCCACATTAACTATGTTCAAAAGGTGAGCTAAAGATACCTTAAATAGCGTTTTAAAGCTATGAACCAGAGGGATTATCGCGCTTTTGCTGTTTATTCGCTGGCGATTTATTGGGTTTAGCATTCTTAGCTGGACGCTTTTTAAACGGTTTAGGTTTTGGCGCACCAGGTTTGCAGCGTTCATTGATTTTTCGCCACAGTTTATCTAGCTGCTTGGTTAGTTCTTCATTACTTTGTTCTGCAATACCACTTTTAACCATTAAAACAATGTCTATATTGTCTAGCGTATGTTGATTTAAACGAAAACTTTCGCGAGCAAGTCGTTTAATACGGTTACGTTGGCAGGCCAATTTGCAGCGTTTTTTAGCTACAGTTAATCCTAAACGCGGTCGTCCAATATCATTGGGTTTAGCAAGTAAAGTAAAGAAGGGGGTTGCTGCGCGAGCAGGCTCTTGAAATATGCGAGAGTAATGCGAGGGAGTTAACAGACGTAACTCCCTGCCAAAGCTAAAGCTTTCCACTTATATTAAGCAGAAAGTACTTTACGGCCTTTAGCACGGCGACGTGCTAGTACTTTACGGCCATTTACAGTTGCCATGCGAGCACGGAAACCGTGAGTACGTTTGCGCTTTAATACGCTAGGTTGAAAAGTTCTTTTCATAACAATTCCATCCGATCGGTTAAGTTTAAAACATCCTATGCAGGTCGCGATCCTGGCACAGGTGCCATTGCGAGCGCGAGATAGTAATGCCGACAGCCCCTAAAGTCAATCATAATCTTGCATTGCTGGTGGTTTTTTACACCGTCGATGCTACTAAGCCGTTCAGTTAGGGTTGCCACTATTATATAGCAAGATCTTTTCAACAACCTAATAGATCGTGATCGATCTGATCTAATTGAAGTTTTCCACAGGTATCGCGCAAAATATGGCAAAAAGCTCTGGAAAACTAAAATAGATCGTAAAATACTGGTGAGATCTTGGTGGTTTTTTGCTATGATCTAGTTCTTGGATCTAAAATAAAATTTATATAAAAACAAAGGGTTGTATTTTTTTATCAACAAGATCCTCATTTTTATAAAAGTCAATATTGATGTTGTGGATAAGATCACTTCATAATACTCGGCTTCCGCAAATAATTTAATGATAATAAACGATAATTCCTGTATATTTTTACACTGTTTTGGTGTCCGGGAATATTAACTGTTTTTGGAGTTCAGC